>JAQGOE010000049.1 GCA_028293725.1 Gammaproteobacteria bacterium
CTCCGCGGAAACTCAGGATGGTGGAAATTCAGCATTGATCGTCTGTCCGGAGGGGAGTTGACATTGGCCTTGGCCGCCACCCTTCATCCCCTCCGAGGAACGCACCAATCGGAATTGGCACCGCATGCGCTGCCCGTTCGGCCCGGCAAGATTTGCGACCACGTGCCCGGTGTAGTGCTCGATGAAGGTGTCTGAGGCCGTGGGACCCCAGTACGGCCAACCGTACCAGCCGGGATACCAGGGATCCCACAGCGGACCGAAGGAGTCGATACGCGACTCCTTCGTAATCTGATAGAACTTGCCTTCGTAGGTATCCTCCGCGCCATCCGGCTTGGTCACCGTAGCCTTCAGCGTTCCGGAGGAGGGGTCTGACTGCTCCCACGTGAAGCTAGCCTTGACGCCGGGGGTGTTGGATTCGCCAATACCCTGACCCGTGCTCTTGCACCCCATGAGCGCTACGCCCACAGACAGCGCCAGGCAGAGAGTAGCCTTCGCAACGGCATTCATTGCAGTTTGCTTCCACACGATGCCTACTAAATAACGCTGCGGCAGTTACGAGTCGTTGACGGCCATCAATTCGCGGCTGGCGAAGCGCGCCAGCGCACCCTCGACGTTTCGAGTGGATACACGCCGACTGACGCCCGTCAATGTCGATGCTGACGCTGGGGGGGCACAGTTCGGTCTGGTTACCGGGAGACAACCCATGGCCATTCGTAAGCTCGAGCGCAGCGATTGGGGCTGGTTTTGCATCCGGGTTTCGCGGGTGTTTCTCGGTAAGCACGCGGACATAGAGGTCGCTTCACTGCAGATAGGCTTTCAACTCGAAGCGCGCCGCCTGCCACTGGCAGGGATGTCGTACGACCCATGCAGCGACGTGCTGCAGCTTCTCGTCGGTGACTCGAGCCATCTGATTCGTGCACCCCGCGAGTTCTATGTGGATGAGGAGCCGCTGGGACTCATCACCTTCCAGATCATTGATGCCGAGGGTGTGCGGCAGATCATCACGCTGCACGAGCCATTGAGGCTGCCGGTGCCGCATGCTTTGCTGACGTGAAAACCATGCGCGCGGACTGAGGTGCGAATTATCAGTCAGCACACATACGACGTGCGTTTGATTGATGGGAATCAAGGCGCGGAGGTTGTACAACCGCGAAGATGACCTGGGCGCGGAGATGGCCCGCAGCGCCCGCCGATCAACAAGCATGTCCCGAAGGAGAGTCATCGATGAAAGTGTATGAGAATAGTTGCGACGATGCGCACCGCAGAGCCGGGTGTCGTTCTTTCAGACGTCACTGGCCGGCAGCCGTGTTGGCAGGTGTCGCGCTAGCGGGCGCGCTCGTTCCACGAGTCCAGGCGGCGGTGGCGCTCGTCGTCGTCGATGTGGTCGCAGTGGCCGATGGTTATCGTTTCAGCAAGCTTCGCGGCCAGACAATCTACAACTCAACGAACGAGAAGATCGGCGAGCTCGACGATCTGGTCATCGGCAAGGATCGCACGTTGTTCGCAATCATACAGGTTGGCGGCTTTTTGGGCATCGGCAGCCACCTGGTGGCTGTTCCCTATGCGTCGTTGCAGATCAGCCAGGAAGGCACGCACATCGTACTGCCGGGAGCGACGAAGGAGCAGCTGAAAGCCCTTCAAGAATTCGTTTATCGATAGACCATTTCTCTTCTGTCTCCGCGCACGGCCTGCATGCCGTCGAGGTTTCCGTTGTTTAGGCGAGCCCCTCATCAACGTCTGCCTTGATTGTCCTTAGGTACCCAATCCGCGGCTGACTCCGGTGGCCGAACGAGGTTGCCCCGTCCGTGTTCGAGTAGTAGAGCAAATTCATTGCTGGGCAGAGGATGACTGTGAAGGTAACCCTGCGACTGATCACAACCCATCTGCCACATGAAATCGAGCTGATCCTGGGTTTCTACGCCTTCCGCAACCGTTGTCAGCCTGAATGCACGGGCGAGTGTAATAATGGTTTTCACGAGCATTCGCCCGACCTGGTCCTGCGGAACCTCACGAGTGAAGGTTCGATCGATCTTCAAGGTATCAATGGGCAGTTTCGCGAGGCGCCCCAACGACGAGTAGCCGGTTCCAAAGTCATCAATTGCGACCCTGACACCGGCCGCACGCAACAACTTGAGCTTCCCCACCTCAGCAGCCAGGTCTTCGTGCAGCGCGCCCTCCGTGATCTCAATATCCAGCCCAGCTTGCGGTGTCGACCATCCTGTAAGCACATTCAAGAAGCTCTCAACGAAATCCGGAAGCTGCAACTGGTTGGGAGTGATGTTCACGGCGACCCGCAACGGGGCGAGCCCCGAGCTCATCCACCGTCGACAATCCAACGCCGCGCGTCGAATGACCCAATCGCCTACTTCGGCCATGAGGCCCGAAGCTTCGAGTACAGGAAGAAAGTCCGCCGGTGAGATGAGGCCGGCCGCCGGATCACGCCATCGGATGAGGGCTTCCACGCCTTCAATGCGTCTGGAGATCACGTTCACCTTCGGTTGGTAGTGCAACTCGAATTGCTCCCGGTCCAACGCGAGTCGCAATTTGTGCTCGAGCGCGAGGCGACCCACCGTTTCCGAATTGGTTTTTTCGCTGTAATAGATTTGCCGGTCACCGGAGGCCCTGGCATTGCGCAATGCGGCCTCGGCGTTCTGCACGAGCGAATTGGCATCTTTTCCATGTTCCGGATGAGTGACCAGGCCCGATCTCACGGCAACCGGGATTTCCTGCTGCTCGATGACAAAGGGCTCGCCGAAGAGCGCCGCGCCATGCTCGCGTGCCGCTGCCAGCGTCTCATCGATCGTGTGCTCTCCCAGATCCCTTATGAAGGCGAACGTGCCGCCGCCAAAATGTCCAATGTGCTCACTGTGCTGGAAGCGGCGTTTGATCCGGTCAGCCACATGTTGCAACAGGAGGTCGCCGATTCGACGGCCGAAGGAATCGTTAATTACGCTCAATCGTTCAATATCGATCACGCAGACCGCGTATCGCGAACGCGGCCTGGCGGCTCCCGCAACGAGCCTCGAGAGCCGCTCACAGAACAGTGATCGCTTGGCCAGTCCCGTCTGCGGGTCGAAGTGAGACAGAAAGCGCAGCGTCGAATCCTTTTGCAGATATTGCATGGCAAAGGACACATTTCCCGAGACTTCCCGCAGCATCTGCAATTCTTCTTTACTGAGCGTCACCAGGCCGCGCGCCGCGAGAACCAGTACGCCCAACGCGGTTTTGTCAACGAACAGAGGCAGTGCGACGAGCGAACGCAGACGAGTCTGTCGCATGACGGCCTGTAGACTCCGCATGCCATCGGCATCCGACGTATCCGTGCAGACAAACACATTGCCTGTTTTGATCACGTGATCGACGACGCTCAATGCAGAGTCAGAAGGCTCAGAAACTGCCTTCCGCAAAGCCGCGCCAGCACCTTCGTCCTCACCACTGCAGCCGAGCATCCGCGGCGCGGGGGTGCCGGGCGCCTTGTAATAGACAATCGATGTCGCATACCCGCCAACGGCCACCGCCAGACGACAGACTTCGCTCAACAACTCCTTGCGATCGCGGACGCGAATGAGCAGCGCATTGACGCCGCTGAGCATGCGCAAGACGCGGTGAAGACGATTGATGCGCGCTTGGTCAGCGCGATGCTCATACAGCGCTGCGACGTCCTTGAGAGCGCGGCGAATGGCCGGCGCGAGGCGCGCCAGTTTGGCTTTCAGGACGTAATCAACGGCGCCACTGTGCAACGCCGTGATTGCGAGCTCTTCGCCCATCGTCCCGGAAACAAAGATGAACGGCACGTCCTGAGCCATCTCGTGGGCAATTTTGAGCGCCCCAAGCCCATCGAATTGCGGCAGACTGAAGTCCGAGAGGATGATGTCCGGCGCGAATTCCCTCAGTGCATCGCGCAGCCCTGTCTCTGTCTCGACACGCTTTGATACACACTGCAGTCCCGCCATTTTGAGGTGAAGCAGAGTCAATTCCGCATCGCTTACCACGTCCTCCACCATGAGGACTCGAATGGACTGTGACTTCTCCTCCGTCATGATTGACTCCTGGTCGATCCTGAGGCGAAGGCCCGGCCCGTCGGCCGAAACACAGCGCTGCTCGCGCAATTATGACTTCGGTCGGACATCTGCAGCGAAAAGCACTGACCTTCTCCAGGGCACAATGCGGATAGCGAGCGCCTCTATCCGCAATCGGGACGCGTTGAAGGCGCTTTCGAGCGGGCTGACTGACTGGCTGTGACCCGCAACTCCTGTCAGTTCTTCGGTTCTGCGTAGATGTCCGGCGCGCCTTCTGTCGAGCAACGTCGATCCTGACAAGATCAGTCCCTGAAGGCGCGCCGGGCAAATCTTCTGTTTGCGCATCTCAGCAACACTCAGACCCGGCCAGGGGGTGCCCTGTAGAAAATTCTTCCCCTGGTGAAGGAATTCGCGTGCCATCATAATAAGAAAATATCTGGAATCTGGATCGGCTGTCCGGGCACTGTGGATCGGCCACCGAAGAGGACGACATGAAGACGATTTTCTCGACTGCCGGTATTCGACCGTGTGAGCGCTTCGACTCCTGGCACGCGAGGGCGCGCCAGTACGTCATTGACCATGACTCGCGGCCGAACTGTCTTCTGACCTTTGAAGCGAAGCTGTCTACCGCTTCGCTGGATGATGTGACTCTCGTCTCGTTTGAAAGCTCACCGATGACGGTGTCGCATACGTCCAGACACATTGCACACGCGACATCCGACGAGCTGTTTATCTGCCGCCAACTCGCGGGTGAATTGTTACTGGAGCAGGACGGTCGTGAGGTTACGCTGCGGGCTGGCGACATGACGATGCTCGATCCTCGCCGGCCATACAGGGGGCGATTTCTTGCGGGTGCCAACCTTCTGCTCGTGAAAGTGCCGCGGCGCCGGCTGGAGGCGCGCGTGGGCCGGACCAGGAACATGGTCGCCCAGGCCATGAAGTCCGAGCAGGGGGAGATCGGCATGGCCTCCGATTTCCTTTCGCTTCTGTCGGCGCATGCGGAGCGACTGGGTCCGGCGACTGCCGTCGTCGCGGAACAGGTGCTCGATCTCCTCGCTATGGCCTTACTCAAGGCGAATGGGCTATCGAGGCCCAGGATGCCGGCTGCGCGTTTCGAGGTGTTGACTCGGGTACGCTCAGCCATTGAAACCCGACTTACCGATCCGGCGTTGGATCCAGCCACGGTCGCTGCGGCTGCGGGTATCAGCGTGCGCTACGCAAATGCAGTATTGGCGCAAGAGCGCACCTCGCTCGCCCGGCTCATCCAGATACGCCGCTTGGAGCGATGCCGGCAGGCGCTCGGCGATTTGAGGCAGGCGCACCGTTCAATTAGCGATATTGCGTACCTCTGGGGGTTCTCGGACATGACCCACTTCGGCAGGAGATTCAGGTTGGCTTATGGGCTCCTGCCAAGTGAGTACCGCAGGGCTCACAGCCTTACGGCTCTGGCCGGACTTTCAAAACTGGGGATTCCGGGAACGAGGAAATTGTGACCTTGCAGCCTCGTCTGCGGTCGTGGCTCACAAATGCGCGAGTACTTGCACCCCGGCGTCGGTATGTTTTGTCGGAATGACAACCACCTCGTCCGCGATCCGTTGAAATTCGAGGTCGATGCGGGCCTCATTGATCGGCAGATCGGCAATCTTGAGCGATTCGATACCGATGGGAAGGGCGGGCCGCTCGATGTGCACTTGCCTGTGTCGGCCATCAATCCGCACACCAAGGATCGCCTGCAACAGCATGAAAACAGAACCTGACGCCCAAGCCTGCGGCAGGCAGGCGACCGGGTAGGGTACGGGTCCTTGCCCGGGTACCCGCGGAAAACCGCAGTACAGCTCCGGCAGGCGCATCGCGAAATGATTGGCTACCTCAAACATCTCACCGAGGATGCGTACCACCGCAGTGCGACCGCCGTAACGAGCGATACCGGCCGCACAGATGGCAGTGTCATGTGGCCAGACGGAACCGTTGTGATAGGACATGGGGTTATATCGGGCTTGCTCATCGGCCAGCGTGCGAATGCCCCAGCCGCTGGCTGAATGACTGCACTGCAGCTGTGCGTGGACCTTGGCTCCGCGATCCGTGTCGGGCACACCGCAGAAAAGCAGATGTCCGGCGTTTGACGCCCGGACTTTGCACTGCTCGCCATTGCCATCGATAGCGATGGCGTAGAAGTTCTGTTCCGGTACCCAAAATCGCCTGTCAATGGTCGATCTGAGTCCCTGAGCACGAATGCGCCAGGCATCCGCCAAAGCATACTGACCGCGTACACTGGCCAGCTCAGCAACGCTTTCCAGCGCCGCGAAGGCATACGCCTGAACCTCAACGACCGCAAGCGGTCCGGGCGGGAAATCCCCGTTGGCGTGAAATATGGAATCCTGGCTGTCCTTCCACCCCTGGTTGGCCAAGCCTGTCTTCTCGGCCCGCTCGTAGTAGAGTAATCCGGTGGGACTCTCATCCATACGCCGTTCGATCCAGGCCGTTGCAGCCAACACCTGGGTCCAGATTCGGTCGACCAGGGTTCGGTCGCCGGTGCGGTTCTCATACGCGCCGGCCAGCATCACAAACAGAGGGGTCGTATCCACGCCACCGTAATAGCGGCCAAAGGGCACTTCGCCGAGGGCGGCCATTTCGCCGCGTCGCGCCTCGTGCATGATCTTGCCGGGTTGCGAATCGCGAAACGCGCATTCTTCTTCCGCCTGCGTCGAAGCCAGAAACGATAGCACGCCCGCAGACAATTCCGGGTCGATCCACAATGTCTGCAAGCCCGTGATGATTGCATCGCGTCCGAACTGTGTCGCGAACCACGGTATGCCGGCGTAAGGATAGGGGCCGGTCGAGAGCGGAGTGTTCAGTAGAGCAAGGTCTGAGCGGGACTTGTCAATCCATTGATTGAACAGTGGCCCCGAGGTGTTGATTGAGGCGCCTTGCGCGCTGCGGGTTGCCATCTGCGCGCTCAACTGCCGCGTTACGGCCGCAAAGTGCCGCGGCCCTAGCGCTTCGAGAGTGCCTGTCCCAATTCCGACATAAAGCTCAGCTTCATTTCCGGGCGCAAGCTCAATGATGAACTCGGCATCCTGCGCTGACAGTGACTGCGGCAATTGAGAAAACTCGAGTCGGGTCGAGCGCACTACATCATCGCGGCCCCGATAAGCCAGCTCGACCGAGCGCTCACCGATGCGCGGCGGCAGATACTGCCCGCGCGCAGCGCGGGTATGTCCTTTGACCTCGAAGATGTCGGCGAAATCCGCGGAAAAGAGCAGTTTGACAGGCAGGAGCGCACTGATGTCACTGAAGTTCTTGAGCCGCAGCCGTTCATACAGGCATGCCTCGCAGATGCACCGCATACGCTCGATGTGGATGACACCCTGCGGAATCGAACGCTCACTCAGTGCCGGTAATGGCCGGTTGGTGAGGTGGGCCGTGAACAGAGTATTGTCCTGGTTGATGGCCGCACCGAGCAGCGAAGGCCGGTGGCTGGCAATTTGCAACTCGTAGCGCGACAACATGCGCGTATCATTGTTGAACAGTCCGTCGTCGCTTCCCTGGATGTCACCCAGCGCATCCGCCAATAAAAACGTATCGGTGTGTTTCAAGGTAAATCGCGGTAACAGCCCGCGACGCTCCTTCGGTTCGTTGTCCGCGCTCATGGTCGTGTGCAGTTGGCTGGCAAGTCGTCCTGCATATCACGAAGCGAGACCCAGCCGAGGTGGGGCAATCAAGCGCTTGTACGCCTCCACATAGGCCTTTGCCATGGTTTGAGCGGTGAACCGTTGCTCGAATGCGGCACGGACCGCACGTCGGTCCAGTCGGTCCACACGGGCGATGGCGGTCAGGGCCTCGTCTTCCGAGTCGGCGACGAAACCGCTGACTCCATGTTCAATCACTTCCGGAACCGCTCCGCGGTTGAATGCAATGACGGGCGTTCCGCAGGCCATCGACTCGATCATGACCAGCCCAAAGGGCTCAGGCCAGCGGATGGGAAATAAGAGTGCCCGTGCATTGCCGATGAAATCCGACTTCTCATGGTCGCCGATCTCTCCGACAAATTCGATCAAGGGAGGCTCGAGCAGAGGCTGCACCACTGTCTCGAAATACGGCCGGTCGGTCCTCTCCACCTTCGCCGCAATTTTCAGATGAATCCCTGCCCGCCGCGCGAGTTGAATGGCGGTCTCCAAGCCTTTCTCGGGTGCGGTCCGGCCGACGAATGCCAGATAATCTCCCGCGGGCCGCTCATTCAACCGGTACTGGTTGGCAGGCAACCCGTGAGCCACGGTCGCCAGCCAGTTGGCTTTCGAAAGGGGCAGACGCTGATGCTCGGATATGGAAACCAGGCCGTACGCGGGCCAGCAAGCGTAGGCGGCCGGCAAATCCTCGAGGTCGAGCCGGCCGTGTAGCGTCGTAACACATTTGGTGGCATACGGTTCAAACATCGGCAGATGAATCAGCTCGAGGTGAAAGTGCAGAATATCGAAGTTGGCCGCATGGCGTTTGACTTCCTGCAACATAGCCAGGTGCGCTGCGAGGTCGGACGTCAACGAGGGCTCATCGAGGCGGATCGCCTTGGCACGGCCCGGTACCAGCCTGGCATTGGTACGCGAATCAGCGGCCGCAAACAACGTCACATCATTACCTAACTCCACCAATCCATCGCAAAGGCATGCTACAACTCGCTCCGTACCCCCGTAAAGCTTCGGCGGCACCGACTCGAATAGGGGCGCTATCTGTGCGATTTTCACTTTTATGGGGCGTCGCGGGGCGGAGATTGCGGATATTGTCGAGGCACCGCATGACGCGCTTGGCGCAGCGCTGGCCACGCAACTGCAGTTGTCGGATGTGGACGTCTTACCAGAGCCACGATCTTGGCTGCTATCAGGTGCGGGTCTAGGAGAGCCGAAGGCGTCGAATACCAGCTGTCACGGAGCCCGGCGTTCGACCTCTGGCATCGTGATTGTGTGGCTCTGTAGGACAGCTGAATGAGCGATGGCATATTGCGCGAGTCATACACGGCGTGGGGAGCTGCCGTTGCGCGGCACTGAACACTGCAGCTGTTAATCGGCTGGTAGATGTCAGCGGGACCAGCCGGCCGCGTTGAATGGCGTAAAGATCCGACCTGGCAGGCCATACACGGCCCCGCGCTGGAGCCTTGCCAGCGGCTGCGTTATGGCTCATCGCACTCGCCGCGCATGCAGGCCAGGGACTGCTCGGCGAGCGAAGACCAAGTTTCCTCGAGTCGGGTTCCGGCGACGAACCATTCTCTCATCGAGCGGCCGTGCCCGAGCTTAAAGTGTCTTCCATCCCCGTCCGCAACGAGAGACTCGACACGCGCCGCCGGCAGCTTCACTACAAACTCCGCTTTGGATGACAACAAAGCGAAGATCTCGTCACAAAAACACAGCGCCGCAGATCCAAAGCACTTCTTTTTGCAGGCAACTAAACTGACACCAGCACGTGACGTGAACGCCGCCGCGAGCAGAGCGTACCGATCTTCAGCGACTTTCACGGAGCCCTCCGTCATTAGGTGAATCTACGCGCACTTCGGAGCCGAATCCCTAACGCATGTTAAGGCGCGTCATTTTAATTTGATTCCCCATTTCAGGCAGCGCGATTGCGCTTGGGGGGGGTCTGACCGCTCAGGCGATACCGCGCCGGAATTCACCGACGGGTGTGGGTGCGATGTTATCGAGGTGCAGATAAACCGGATCGAAGTCCGCTAACCTGCGCAGGGTTTCCGGATCATGAAGGGTGAGTTGCTGATTGCGGAAAGTAATCAGGCCGCGACGTCTCATTTCCATGAGTACCCGGTTTACGTGCACGGTAGACAGCGCAAGGGCGTCCCCAAGATCGGTCTGGGTCAGCGGTAGATCAAAGGTGCTGTCGCGCGTCAGATCCACTGACTGCAGCCGATGAAAGACTTCGCAAAAGAAGTGCGCCATGCGATCGAAGGCCGCACGGTGTCCGATATTGACCAACCACGCACGGGTGATCGACTCTTCTACGAATGTGGACCACCAGAGCGCGCGCGCCACCCGTGGAAAATGGTCCATCAGGTTCAGCACCGACTCTCGGGATAGCAAGGCGGTCCGCAGCGTACTCAATGACTGGATGCCGGGGTCCATTCTCGTCAGAACGCATGCGCGCACGCCGCATATATCACCGGGAAGAACGAGGCCGACCATCTGCTGCCTTCCGCCCGCGTGATAACGATAGCGGCACGCGAATCCCTCGATGATGACGTGTATGCCGCGTGTCGAATCGCCCTCCCGCGCGATCTCGGAACGTGCCGGTATGACTTGCACGGGTCCGCAATGGATCTCCAATGCGTTCTTTTCCTCGCTCGACAGCGGCGCACAGTGTTCTAGACTGCTGATGAGACGTGCGGCGTTTGCTTGCATTGTCCGAATCCCTCCGCCGACGTCGGGTGACCTTGGTCTAGCTCGAGTTTGCCGTTTGGCGCAGGTGGTCGAGCGATCGATTGTAAGCAAGGCTCACACCCGCGCCTTCCGGTTGGCACTTGCTGGTCCCGTGCGCGAATTACGGCAATGCTGTGCGACATTTACCCCCGCAACCTGATTTGTGTTATTGCCGCCCGCCGGAATGCGACTAGAGTGGGCAATGCCGCCAACAGTACTCGCGTCTGAGTGCAAGCAACCCCCGTCGGGCCAGAGCGGTCCGGCTCTCACGACTGAACTGATGAATTACAAAATGAGTTTGGCGTTTTTGTGGCTTGCTGCTTTGGCCGGGGTCATTGTCGCCACGGCCGGGTGACAAAACTCGCGCCTTCAGACGGCTCACCCATGGCGCGTACGCGAGGCTCCTTTATCAGGCATCCCATGCGAGATTTGGCAGGTAAATATCATGGCCACCAAGGCTGTCGAACGTGAGCTGACTGATCACGATGAGATCCGACGTTGGGCGGAGTCACGGGGCGCGAAGCCCACGTGTGTCAAGGGCACGGAAGATGAGTCTGGCACCTGCCTGTTGCGCCTCGATTTCCCTGGCTATTCCGGGGAAGATTCGCTGCAGCCCATCTCTTGGGAGCAGTGGTTTCGGGTTCTGGATGAGCGCAAGCTTGCGCTCATCGTGCAAGAAAGGACCGCGGATGGTGAACCGAGTAATTTCAACAAGCTGGTGAGCCGAAAAACCGATCGTCATGCGCGAGAGCAGAGCGGCTCGGATTCGGCTGTGTAATACACCACCTGACCGGTCAGGTCCCAAACCCGGGAGCCAGACAAGTGCTCGCCAAGGAATTCCTATACAAAGTGAGTGAACCTTTGGGGCTTTCGGAATGGACTCCTGCAATGTTAGTCAGCGCAGTGAAGTTGTGAACGACGAGCATGTTGTGACGAAACGTCGCTATCCCTGTCTGACTCAAACGTGCAAGTGTTCGGTTGACGTGTACGGGGGTCAACGCGACCATGTCCGCCAGATCGACCTGAGTCATGGGCGTTGCGCAGCAATCTGAGTGGGCGAGTCCGACCGAGTGTAAGCGCAGGTAGAGTTCCCACAAAATTCTCGCAACACGTCCGATCGAATTTCCTGGGCCGACGTTCGCGATCCAATGCTCTTCCAGCTGGCTCTGGCGCAACCTGGTTCGCCAGAATGCATCAATGAGCCGCGGGAGCCGTTCGGACCACCGGCACAGAGTGTCTTTCGAAAAGAAAACGGCTTGCACTGCCGCCAATGTGCTCACGTCGTGGTCGTGCCGTTGAGAAAGCAACGACCGCAGCCCGAACACATCTCCCGGCAGCAGGAGCCCGGACACCGGACGTTTACCCTCTCGAAGGTGGGTATGACGACAGGCAATTCCGGCCAGCACCAGATACGCACCGTCCGGGTAACTGCCGGAGCGGAAGATAGGAACTCGTGGGCCGAAAACTCGTAGCCCCCCGAGGCAGTGTCCCCGAAGTTCGTTACTGGCAACTGGGCCGATCCGGCTGAACTCTTCCATCGTTCTTATGAGAGTGTCGATCATCCGACTGCTTTGCGTCGTACGTCGAAGGATAGTTTCCGCCGGTAGCATACAATCCGCCTTGCCCCGGTAGCTCAGCGAGTCCTGGATCACGCAGCGGCTCTGGCATCGGCGATGCGCGTGAGCTCGGTACCGGGTGCCCAACTGTACTTGTCGGCGACGGACGTCTCTGGTTGCACTTTCCATCTCAATGTCGGGTTGATCATAGCCGTGTTCGTCGAGATGCGAATTGATGCGAGTCAATGACAGGATGACGCGCTACCATGCATCCTCAACGTACGCTGCGCGGGCCTGTCGGATTGCGGGTTATGATTTGGCCCTAGGGCTAATATCCGTGACTGCCGACTTAGGCAACGCAACTCACGTTGTAAGCGAGAGGGGGGAGCGATGCACGATCATGCCGCTTATAACCTGTCAATCCAACAAAGGAATTCGGTAATGCACGAGAAGCACCACGATCTCACAGGTCACCGGGTTGCCGTCCTCGCGGCCGATGGCTTCGAGATGGTGGAGCTGGCGGTACCAGTCGCAGCCCTTCGGTGGTGCGGCGCTCAGGTTGATGTGGTGTCGTTGCGGCACGGGCGCATCCGCGGCGTCAATCTGCACGAGCCTGCTCGACGGGTGCGGGTGTCCAAGACGCTGGCCGAGGTCCGCGCGCAGGAATTCGATTCGCTCCTACTTCCCGGCGGTTTCATCAACCCCGATCTGTTACGTCAGTCAGCAGCGGCCCGGGACTTCGTCCGTGCTTTCGACCAGGCCCGCAAACCTATTGCGACGCTCTGTCATGGACCGTGGGTTCTGGCCTCTGCAGGCCTCACCCGGGGGCGCACTCTAACGTCCTGGCCCGGTATCCGGGATGATCTGGTCAATGCGGGAGCAACGTGGCTCGATCAAGAGGTTGTCTACGACGGCAATTGGGTGTCCAGTCGCGGACCTCAGGATATGCACGCGTTCGTGCGTGGCATGTTGACACTCTTCACTCGATCGACGCCCCCATCGGCGATAACGCCTCAACAGACGGGTTCCTCGCCGCAGCGCAACGACCCACCGCAACTCGTCGTGGCGGCCATGACGTGGTTGCCTCGACCGTCGCTGCGCACAGCAGCCGGCTTGACACTGCTTGCGCTATGGGGACTCAACCGTACCCTGTCGAAATCGGCCGCTCGGCGCCCACACCACGTGCGCGGATGAAGTCGCCTCTAGAGTACTATTCTATGCACTGCCTGCGTGCGCGATCCACGGCGCCATATCGGGGCCAGATATCATGCACACGATCACCCGAGTGCTCGCCGAGGGGTGCCATCGTCGCGCCATCGCCCCCGCCGAGTGCGTCATTCGCGTGTCGGCTACGGCGGCGTCTCGGTACACCTCGCCCACACCCTCATCCGAGCTGAGTTTGCTTGCGCGAGGCGAATGCAGCTAAGTCGAAGGGGAGGTAACCACTGCGAGCGACCAGGCGCTGTGGCTTTGTAGAAATGAAGCGGATGCGGGCACTATGTTGCAGTCCCTGAGCGAGGAGCTGGCCACCGTCAACGGGCAGCTGCAGGCAAAAGTCCTGGAGCTCGAAGCCCTGACCAACGACCTGGTCAATCTGTTGGGCAGCACGGACGTCGCCGTGGTGCTTCTGGATCCACTGCTGCACGTTCGGCGCTTCACGCCTGCCATCGGCGATCTGCTCGAGGTCATTCCGGCGGACGTCGGCCGCCCGGTTGCTCACCTGGCCCAAAAATTCTCCGATGGCAGTCTCATCGCGGATGCAGGGGAGGTTTTGGAGAAACTCGTACCCCTGGAATCCGAGACGCATAGTCACAGCGACCGTTGGTACTTGCGGCGAACCCTCCCGTACCGCACACCCGACAACCGGGTCGCGGGCGTGGTTGTCACCTTTATCGACATCACGGCACGCAAAAAGGCCGAGGTGGCCGTCACGGCCGGGCAGGCACAGTTGCAGGCGGCTATTGAAGATCTCCCCGCTGCCGTGCTCATGGCCGAGTCGCTTTCAAGGAAACTGTTGTTCGGCAATCGTCGCGCGGCGACACTTCTGAACCAACCATTTCCGCTGCCCTGTGTCGGTCGTGACTGGACTGAGGTGTGTCACGAGTTTCGGGAGTTTCGTGCCGATCAACACAACTGTCAGCCCGAGCGGTGGCCGCTCGCACGGACGCTCGCCACCGGAGAAGCGGTACTGGATGAAGAGCACGAATTCATACGCCCAGACGGGGGTGCCGGCACGCTGGCGATGAGCGCTTCGCCGATTCGCAATTCGGCGGGAGAGATCGTGGCGGCCGTGGGCGCGTTTTGGGACGTCACCGCACGCAAGGGCGCCGAGGCGGCATTGCGCGAGAGCGAAAGGCGCTTTCGGATGCTAGCGGAGAGTGCGCACGACTATGCGATCTTTATGTTGGATCCGCAGGGTCGTGTGCGCAGCTGGAATCGGGGTGCGGAGCGCGTCACAGGGTACTCAGAAGGGGACGTACTGGGGCAATCGGCGGCAATCTTCTTCACGGCGGATGATCGCGCCGCCGGCATACCTCAAACAGTGATGCGTGAGGCGGCGCACTCTGGACATGCGTTGGATGAACGTTGGCATGAACGATGTGATGGCACGCGGTTTTGGGCAAGCGGCGAGCTGACGCTGATGCGGGATTCCAATGGAACTGCGCAGGGCTTCGTCAAGATCATGCGTGACTTGACGGAACGCAAAAACATGGAAGCTCAATTGCAGGACGCATTGCAGTACTCGCAGATGTTACGGGCGCGTGCCGAGAGTGCCAACCGCGCCAAAGATGACTTCATTTCTACAGTGAGTCACGAGCTGCGTACGCCGCTGAATACGATTCGCTTATGGTCGCGCATCTTGATCGGCGGCAGGGTCCAGGGTAACGAGGCGATCGAGGGTGGCAAGGTGATCGACCGGGCGGCCTTGGCTCAGCAGCGCCTCGTGGATGACCTGCTCGACGTCTCGCGTATGACGAGCGGCGTATTGCGATTGGCGCTGCGCAATGCCCGTCTGAGCGAGGTCATTGAAGCGGCAGTAAGCTCGATTCGACCGCTCGCGCAAGATCGGCAAATCGAGTTGACCACTGACTTGAGTGCCAATGTAGGGGTCGTACGAATCGATCCGGATCGCATCCAACAAGTGATGTGGAACCTCCTGGCCAATGCGGTGAAATTCACCCCGGAAGGCGGTCGGGTGGACGTGATTTTGCGACGCCTGGACGGGACCGTGAAAATCGAGGTACGCGACACGGGCATCGGTATCGCGCCTGAATTTCTGCCGCACGTTTTCGATCGCTTCCGCCAGGCCGATCCCGGCGCGGGCCGCCGGTATGCCGGTCTTGGGTTGGGGCTCGCCATCGCGAAGCAGCTGGTGGAGTTGCACGGAGGCGCCATTAGCGCGCGCAGCGAGGGAAAAGAGCGCGGAACGACCTTTACCATCGAGCTACTGCTCGAGCGTCGTCAAGTCGGACCTGCGCAAGAGTCCGGGATGAGCGAACAATTTGATAGCTCGGATCTGCACGGACTGCAGATTCTGCTCGTCGAGGATGAGATCGCTGCTCGCGAGGCCACCGGACTGTTGCTCGAGCAATCCGGCGCCCGCGTGCGGGCGGTCAGTTCGGCGAGTAAGGCGCGCGAGGCATACAAGGAAATCCGCCCCCACATCATCGTCGCCGACCTTGGATTGCCCGAAGAAGATGGTTATGCCCTCATGATGAGTCTTCGCAAGCTCGAGCTCATCGCCGGCAGCCCATCCGTGCCGGCACTGGCCGTGACCGCCTTCGCGCGTCGTGAGGATAGAGGACGTGCGCTCGCAGCAGGATTTGATGAATATCTCGCCAAGCCCGTAGATGCAGATCGACTGATCGAGTTGATTGGGCGCCTGGGTCGCGGCCTGATTCCCAGGCATCGCTCCGAGGAGGTGCCCAAAGACAGTTGAGCGCTGGATTCAAGCGGCTCAAAGGCCAATCCGGCCGAGCGGGTAGGGGCAGGTGATCACGCGCAACGTGGGGGCGCAGCCAACATTAGCGTGCCGGGCGTCGGGAAACCGTCAACAGCTGCCCCCGGGGCGGCACGCTCTTGGTGAGATAATATTGCGTGAGATGACTGATACAGGGCGGCGCAAATTCGAGCCACTCGATGCCAACTCCATCCGGTGCGCTGCGAACGACGCCACCCGCGAGTGCCGACTCAATGTTACCGCGAACGGGAGTGCGCAACCAGATCCGTAACGTCCCGAAATCGGGCACCGGCGTGGGCGTGACGAGAAAGGCGCCGCTCGCGCTGACGTCACGGAGGCGGCCGATGAAACAGAAGCTGGCTGTGATCGCGACTCGCACAGTTACATTCACAGTCGTCCGGCATCCGCAACGATGTTCCACTTTCATAATCTCCCTGGCGCCAGGCAACTCGATCCGGCGAGGCGCATTGCTTTGCTAATCTCTCATTGCACTGCCCCGGGCCCTGCGGGCGATGTCGGCTGTGCGAGGGTGGGCGATGATGGGTGGCCCGTATGCGAGGTGCCTTGACCCGCATCAATTTGCTCTTTGAATTCTCAGGCCGGCCGCGCTACTGGCTTTATGGCCCCGAGGGCTCCGCGGTCTGCCAAAATCTCTTTTGGCACGGCTATCGTTTAACCTACATCAAGCACGTATGAGCGTCTCCTCCAATACTAAAACTCACGCTCGCGGGCGAGAGGCGAGGCGCGGCAGAGGGCAAACGGAGTTCAGGCGCAGTGTTGGCGGCATCGGTGTTGGAACCGATGCCGCGCGCGATCCGTTTGCCTCGGGTGAACAGCGGGACTGAAAATCTGCCGCGCGCGCGGCCCGGGCTGGTGGAACGCATCCTGGCGGTCGTTCTGGGCCGGCCGTTGGCCAATCGCGAACAGAACACCAGAAAGATCGGGGCGCTGGAAGGCGTGCCGGCGATGGGGCTTGATGGCCTGGGGTCCTCCGCCTACGGACCCGAAGCCGCGCTGACGGTTCTGATGCCTCTCGGGGCGGCGGCCCTGGCGTGGATGGGTTGGATTATGGCGCCGATCGTGGTGCTGCTGCTCCTCCTGTTTGCGTCGTATTGGCACACGATTCGGGCGTATCCCAACAACGGCGGCGCGTACATCGTAGCGAAGGAGAACCTCGGCGTGAACGCGAGTCTGCTCGCCGCCGCCGCTCTCATGGTCGATTATGTACTCAATGTCGCGGTCGGTATTTCGGCAGGAGTGGGAGCGTTGGTATCGGCGGTCCCCGCCCTTCAAGCGCACATCCGGCTGCTATGCCTCGGCATTCTGCTGCTCATCACCATGGTGAACCTTCGGGGGACACTCGATGCGGGACGACTGTTTGCACTACCCACCTACACGTTCGTGGGGAGCTTCGCGCTGATCCTCGGAGCGGGGCTCTTCGAGGCTGCGATCTCCGGAGGTCATCCGCGAGCTCTCGTGCCGCCGCCTCCACTGCCCACGGCCACAGAAACGGTCAGTGTCTGGCTGCTCATGCGTGCCTTTGCCAGTGGCTGTACTGCCATGACGGGGGTGGAGGCGGTGAGCAACGGGATGACTGCATTTCGCGATCCGCCCGTGAAGTATGGGCACAGAACGCTGAGCGCAATCGTGATCATTCTCGGGGTGTTGCTTGCGGGTGTCACGTATCTTGCCGGGTCTTATGGCATAGGAGCCATGGACCAGACGAAGCCCGGCTATCGAAGCGTGCTGGCGCAGCTCGCGGGGGCGGTCATCGGCAACGGTCCACTGTACTACATCGCTATCGGATCGCTCCTGTGCGTGCTCGCGCTGTCGGCCAATACGAGTTTCGTGGACTTCCCGCGACTATGCCGGACAGTGGCGGTAGACGGCTTTCTTCCCAAGTCGTTCACGATCGCGGGACGTCGGCTGGTCTATTCGGTGAGCATTCTTTTCCTCGCGTTCGCCTCCGGCGGATTGTTGTTCGTGTTCGGTGGCATTACCGATCATCTGATCCCGCTGTTCGCCATAGGAGCGTTTCTCACCTTCACCCTGTCTCAGGCGGGAATGGCGCTGCATTGGCGCCGTGCGCGCCAGGGCCCGGGCAACGTGTCGGTCCATGGGAGCGGTCGCGGCCATCAGTGGATCAACACCCTCGGCGCCCTCACCACCGCAGCGGCCCTCCTGGTGATCGTGGTCGCCAAGTTCAAGGCAGGAGCGTGGATTACGATCGCGGTCATTCCCGCCGTGGTTGCTCTTCTAAAGGCAATCCGCCGGTATTACGACCGCCTGGCGCAAAGTGTCAATGAAGCGCCGCCACTGCGGATCGCTGATCCCTGGCCGCCTATTGCCATCCTTGTCGTGAGCGGCTGGAACAAACTGACAGCGACAGCGCTTGAGACGGCTTTGGCGATCTCTGGCGAGGTGATCGCCATTCATCTTTACCAGTTGGGGGGGCCGGATGAGACGGAGCACGGTCAGGCATTGCGGGGGAAATGGTTGTCCTGTGTTGAAACTCCGCTGCGAGCGGCCGGTGTCGTGCCGCCGCGGCTGGTCATTCTCAGGGCGCCACGGCGCGCAATTCACGAGCCGTTGCTCGCCTACGTGAGGAAAGTCGACGCCTCGAGTGGCGGGCGGCACATCGCCGTGCTCATTCCTGAGTTGGTAAGACAACGGTGGTATGAGCATGTTCTGCATACCCGTCGTACGCGTCAGCTGCGCGCCCACCTGTTGGAGTCCGGGATACCGCGGCTGGTGGTGGTGGAGGTGCCTTGGTATTGGAAAGGGTGACGGGACACGCCGACGGCTTGGATCACCATCTTACGAAGCCTGTGGATCCGACGCGGTTGGATGATCTCAACGCCGCCGTGGGATGTGAAAGCCCGCAGAGGACTAACCTAGGTTAGATCGTCTTCTTTGCCGCAAGCTTCGCAGTTTTTGCGAGGTTTGTTCTCAGGGTATCCCCTGCTTCGAGGTACCCAAAGCGGGACCTGGCGCGCCTCGTACTACCCAACATTAGGTCTGCCTATGCGGGACGCTGACTCAGGCGCAACGCTTGCTACACAACATCGAAGGAACCCCGGCGAGACGCGCCATCGGGCCTTTGTTCCTCACTCAATCCAACGCGATGACGCTCAACGTCCGGGAGCTTTCATGAAGGCGACAACTCTCGACCGTCGTACCCCGCCCCGGGGCGCCGCAGTCGGCGAAGTTCTTCGCGAGGAGAACGCCGGGATGACCCGGCATCTAGCAATACCTCGCGCGCTACTGCTCTGCATCATGTTTGTCACGCCGCCGGGTCTAAGTGTCGCGCAAGAGGCCACTCCGGTGACCTGCAAAGACGGCAGTACGTCGCCCCATGGTGGGCGGGGCGCCTGCAGCCGGCATGGCGGAATCGATCAGGCGGCCACTGCCGCAGAGGCCCAGGGAACCGACAATACACCGCCACCGGGTACCGGCAGTAACCCAATAGCGGGGAATCGCGAACCGATGCAGGAGGGCGGCCCGGGAAGAGTCTGGGTGAACACAGCCTCGAAGGTCTATTACTGTCCTTCCGACCCCCGGTATGGAAAGACTGGAAAAGGCCAATATATGACCGAAGGCGAAGCGCAGGTGAAGGGCATTCGCGCGGCTCACAATAAGCCGTGCGGCTGAGCCGGCGATTTCAACCGCAGCGTGAATTAACCTATGTTAGACAGGAACCTTGCTGATCGGCAATCGAGCAAGCGTATGACTCCTACCGGATGCGCAAGATGAGCAAGCTTCGGGGACGCAAGCGATCTTCGCCTGCGGCGCACCTCCCAACAGCGCCAACGCTCCTCGCGCACGGGGCCACGGAGTTCGCCACCTTGCGATTGGACTGTTACGATGTAGAGTCTGCCGGCCCACGCGGGAACGATGACCCGGCAGGTGACGAGTTTTTTCGCGCGGCCCTGACAAAGTGGCGGGAGCGAGTCCGAGCAGCAGGGACGGATCCGTTAGGCGACGCGCCGACGGAGCAGCTCAGCACCGCAGAGTTGGACGAGGAGTTGTCGCGGGGGAATGCCGAAGCCAGCGGGGTAATTCAAGGTGCGATGGAGGAGTTCTCGCAGCAGCTGTGCCGACTGCTGACACAGTTGCTGCGGCGAGCAGCATGGGCGGACACGCGACGGATCGTGGTGGCGGGCGATTTGCGTCACAGTCGCGTGGGCGACATTGCCTTGGGGCGCGCCATGGTTCTGCTCAAGGCAGCCGGTTTCGATGTTGAATTGGTCTTCATACGTAAACCGCTGCGCGAGACGACTCTGCTGGGAGCGGCACGACTGGTGCCTGTATGGATGCTGAAAGGCCATGACACCATTCTTGCGGTCGATATCGCGATGCATGAGGTCCGCGGCGCGATCGTGGCGCTCAATTTAGAAAAATCGCCGGATCTGTCCAAGGCGTCGGTGGCGCACACGCAAGCATGGACGCCGAACGCTGGCCCCCTGGAAGGTGAGGGGCTCGTAAGGTCCATGGCCGAGCTGCTCGAGGAACTCGCCGATCGCTCGCGACGCAAAGGCGAAAAGCTGGCGCCGTTTGTCGGAATAGGCTGTGGGTGTGTCGTGCGCGCGGACGGCTGCGTTACGCAGGCAGGCGGTGGCTTCGCCGCGGGCCTCTTCAGATCCGGGTTGAATCTTCCGCTGGAGTTGTGCGCCAAGCTCCCGAAGATGGGCGATCACGACACGGTCGTGGCCCTACACAATCGTATCGTCTTACAGGGGCTCAGCCAAAATGGCTTCATGCGTGACGTTCAGCATTGGGGCATTGTGAGTGTCGCGGAAGACCGCGGCGAGGCGCGTTTTACCAACTATCACGAAACGCAGGAGAAGAAGATCGGCGGGGCGGGTCGCGCGCGCCGGCGCGCGCACCGAAAGCACTGACGGTTGTTTTTCCGAAGTACTCGCACAGCCGCAGGGTCGCCGTTCGGCCTCGAGTCACAGTCGATGCGGGCAAGAGGGCGCGACCCTCAACCACTAACCTAAGTTAACGACAGTCCGTTGGATCAGTGCGGCGGCGACTGGATCGCCGCATGCCTGACAGCGGGTTTGCGATGGCGCGACAGACACATTAAAGGACGCTGCACGTATCTCGTAGGGTCCGGAATGGTTCTTGCGCCTCGTGGTTGGATCCCAATACCGGGCGATGGCGGGAGCAGGCTGTTGTTTTGGCGCGTGTAAAGAGGGGCTGTCAAGAATGCGTAAGAGAGACGAAACTTCAGCGGATCGCGGCAAACGGGCCGTCCGGAAGATCGCGTCAGTACCGCTGATGGATGCTAGTTCTGATTCAGGTGGGGTGCGCGGACTGCCCACGAGGCAGGTAACGCCGCAGGAGCGGCACGCGCGAATCGCCGAGATCGCTTACAGAAATGCGCAGAAGCGAGGCCTTACGCCGGGCAGTGAATTGGATGACTGGCTGCAGGCCGAGCGGGAGGTCGATTCGGAGGAGTCTGCGCCTGGCGTGCTATGAAGACGTGTGGGAAGTCGGACGACTGTGCTGAGTAAAGGGCGTTTCGCGGTGCGCCTATTAGATTAATAACGGGACTCTCTATTTTTGGACATACGCACATGATTGGTCGGCGAAGGCCACGGCGACGGGGCGATGTCAAGCGCGAGCAGATGTTGGCGAACGCTTTGGAAACGTCGCACGCAGATGTTACCCAGCTCACTCTGAAGGTTCTGGGCTCCACGGTGCTGCTCGGGGGACGTGTCGCGAACTCGCAGGACCGGGAGGAAATAATCACCTGCGTGCTCCGGCATGTCGAGATCGGGCAGGTGTTCGATTCGATGGCACTCCCGGGAGAGCGTCCGATCGTCACCATACACGTTGGAAAGGAAAGGCAGGAGCTCCGGCGCGCCATGACGGAATTCTGTTACAGGACGTCGGAGCGGGATGTCCCGACCTATGCAGGCACCCCCGACGGCAGCTTCGGGGGCATGGGGAGCTTTGCGGCCGGAATCAAGCTGGGGACGGCGATGGCCTACGCGCGACGTTCCGCAAAGAGGTTGTTGTCCTATTTTGTACGGTAGGCAGCGGCTTCTGACGCGGGGTGCCACAGGTTACTGCGCCGTGAGAGATGTGCTGGGCGGCGGAGCTTCGGCCGGCAATGGAGTCGCCTGTAGGCGCATCAAGAGAGACCGGGCTCTTTGAGCCGGCGATAAGAGCGCACTTACATTGGATCAGCCGGTCGAGCGTATCGGAGGGTCGGCGAGACTGTGCCAGAGGTCGCCCAGGTCCTTTAACTGGGCGAATACCGTGTCGCAGCCTGCCGCCAGGAGGGCCTGTTCTGAGAACCCGCCCGTAATGAGGCCGGCGGACAGCATGCCGAGCTTTTTTGCCGCGTTTGCATCGTAAGGCGTGTCGCCGATCGCGACGGCACGAGAGGGGTCCGTAATCTGTAGCCCGCTCAGACAGGCCTGGAAAAGGCCGGGATCCGGCTTTCCATGTTTGACCATCTCGCCGCAAGCCACACTGTCCGTGAGGTCGAGTATGTTCAAGCGCTCGTTATATGCCGCGAGCTCGTCTTTCTGACACGTTGTCGCGATGCCGATTAAGACGCGATCCCGCTTGAGCGTCTCGAATAATTGACGAACGGCGGGGAAGGGCTGTGCGCGGCACAGGAAGTCACGTCGGTACGACTCGCCCTGGGCCTTCAATAACCGCTGTTTGTAATCGGGGGGCTCCTCAGGCAATAGGTGATCTAGCATCCACTGACCATCCATGCCTGAAAAGGGCTGCAGATTAACATACGTGAACGAGTGACCTGCCGCGCCGAGGGTCTGTCGCCAACTCTCGAGCTGCAAGGGGACGCAGTCGATCAGAGTTCCTTCGACGTCGAAAATGCCTGCCTGGAGGAAAGAAGAGCGGCGCATACACCATACATCCGAATATGACAGGAACGTTTCAGTGGAGGTCGTGTTCCAGCCCAACAGGATGGCGGCGATGAAAGAACGGGATTCGGGCAGGTCTACAGCAGGGATTGTTCCTTTAATGTCACGCTCGAGCATAGGCCAGCCGCGCGGGTTGGCAATTCTCAGTTGCGCCGTTTCCTGGGCGCCTTGCGCGCAATGGGTGTGACAGTGCCGGCGCCTTTTGCTCCCTTCCGCTCATTTCGCCCCGGCGACGCGTTCTTCTCCAGGCTGGCGCGCAACGCGGCCATTAGATCGACGACGTTTCCAGTTGAAGCAGACGAGGCCGGGGCGGTCGCCACCACTGCCTCGTGGCCTTCGACCTTCTCCTGGATGGCAGCTTCCACGCGTTGCTTGTATTCGTCGACGAACTCGTTGGGATCAAACCGCGCGGTCTTCAGATGATCCACCAACTGCTCCGCAAGTTTCATTTCGGCATCCGACACCGGGGCGGGCTCTACGCCGAGGTCCTTGAACGCTCTGACCTCGGCCTGGAAGTGCAACTGGTGCATCGCCAGGCCTTCCTCCATGGGGCGAACGATCACGATGTGTTCTTTGCCGCGGCTCACCCAGCGGCCCAGTCCGCATTGCCCGGCCTTGCGCAAGGCGGTCGCGAGCAGGGTGTAGGGCTTGGCACCCCCCTTGTCTGGTGCCAGAAAGTAGGTGCCGGCGAAGTAGACCGGGTCGACGGACTTCAGGGGCACGAATTGCATGATATCGATCGCGGCGGAGTTTGCTTCTTCGAGCGCCTTGATCTCCTCGTTGCTGAACATCACGTATTGGTCTTTCGCGAATTCGTATCCTTTCACCATATCGACGCGCTCGACCAACTTGCCATCCGCAACCGCGATGTACTGTTGTTTGACGCGTGATCCGTCCGTTTTGCGCAAAAGATTGAATGAGATCCGCTCGGTCGATACGGTTGCCGAATAGAGCTTCACAGGGATCGCGACCAATCCGAATGAGATGGTCAGGGAGGCGATTGAGCGGGTTTGCGCGGGCATGAACGTGAGTGTGTCACGCGGACGTTGGCGGTCAATGTTGAGGGGTTTTGAGAATGGTGGCATAACCCATTACACCGCCGCGAATTTCGAGTTCTGCGTAGGACAGTGAGCGCCTCTATTTAGGAGTGCTTGTTACCTCGATTTAAAGGCAAGCCTCAGTCTAAGTGTTCCATTTCCGCCCGACTGGCATTATCCAAGGGGCCTTACTTGGGCGCGGCAATTACGACCTTGGGGCGCCGCCGATAACTCTCCACGTTCATTTCGAAGATCGTGGCGTGATGAACGAGCCGATCCGCATCTTCACCGATGCCCTGCACTTCTTCGGCTCCTTCTACACCTATGGCGAGCTGGGCAAGACCGGCATGGACGTCGTCACATTGCCGATGACGCGCGACGGGCGCATCGACATGAACGTCATGGCCGCGCGGCAGTCGACAACAAAACGAAGCTCGTCAGCTCGTCGCCATCAGCCTGGTTTCAACCACCAACGGCTTCCAACACGACCTGGAGCGAATCGCCGATATTGCGCACTCGCGCGGTGCCTATGTCTACTCAGACATCATCCACGGCGTCGGAACAGTCCCGCTCGATCTGCGAGCTGTTCATGATTTCGGCGAGCGATCATTCCATCGTACGGTGTGAGCGGCGTTTTCATCGAGGAAGGAGACAACCGCGCGCACGGCAAGGATGAGCGCATCCGGATCACCGATTTTTACGCGGGCCTAGATTTCTTTGATCGGTTTATGAGAATGCTGGTCGGCCGATGAATCCGGACATTCTCGAGCCGTCGATTTGACCGTGCCAGGTGCCCCGATTTGCGCTTAGAGCGAGACTGTCCCTTCCATGATTTGCACGGCATGACCACCGACCCGGACGTTCGTTATTTTGTCCCGGTCTTTGCTTGCGCGGACAAAAATCTGGCTCGGACGTTTAATCTCGACGTCCTGTTCGATGTGAACAGTTTGTTCGGGCTGCGCTACTCCGTACCGCACCATCCAGGCGGCCGTGCATCCTGCCGCTGAGCCGGTCGCCGGGTCCTCGCCAATCGGATAGATAGACCTTGTTCGAAGTCCGACTCCTGGATCTTGCGTGTCGCGGGTAACGTAATAGAACTGGCACTTGGGTTCTTGGCGGTCCAGATATTCGTAAATCTTACGGAGGTCAAGATGTAAGGACTGAAGAGTGCTGAGGTGTTTGATCGGTACGATGGCGAAGGGCAGCCCTGTCGAGATTGTCTGGATGGGCCAATCGTCCGCGATGTCGCCAGGCTTCAAATCCAGCAAGGCCGCGACCGTTTCGCGATTGTGCAAAGGTCCGAAAACCGGGTCGATCTGGTGCATTTCTCCAAACACGTTCCTGGAAGCCTCTTCATGGAAATCGACAGGGACCTTACCTACCTGTAAGTCGAGCAAAACTGATGAGGCATCCTTGGCGTGGCCACTTCGGGAGGCCTGCGCCATCTGAAGATTGCGGAGCACCATTGCGGTGCCTAGAGTTGGGTGTCCGCCGAATGGTATCTCTCTGTAAGGAACAAAAATTCTGACCTTGACCCCGTGTTCCCGCTCGGTTGCAGCGTCCCGAGGAAATACAAAGGTGGTCTCCTGAAGATTGGTCTCGCGAGCCAAGTCTTGCATTTCCGAGTCGCTCAGTCCGCGTGCGTCCGTAAACACAGCAAGAGGGTTGCCCTCTAGGCGCCGCGACGTGAATACGTCAATTTGGACGCAGTGGAAACGCCGGACGCCTTGCTCGGAATCCGGTCGCTCGATAGAGGCACTGCCAGTTCCAATAGCAGCCGCTACACCGGCAGTGCCCACAACTTGCAAAAAGCTGCGACGGCTTGGCTTCATGGATAGGAGAAGTTATCTGACTGAAGGCATTCTAGCTTAGTGAGGGCAGTCCAGTTCGGATCGATTACGGCCCTGGCAAAGATGTTAGCTATGAGTTCCATCGCGGCGGTCCCTGCAAGTGCGGTGCACCACGACAATGACGTAAGAATACCGATCTGGAAGAGGCGATTTGTCTTGTTCCTGCGCTCCCCGTCCGCGTCCGAGTAAGATGATTTGGCCGACTCCTCGTAGGCTAGACTCAAGCGGCCTACGACAGCGGCGATCACCTGCATCCCAATGACGCCGCG
>JAQGOE010000045.1 GCA_028293725.1 Gammaproteobacteria bacterium
AATATCCAGGGTGGGTGCTCCCATTCCAGGGAGCCGACCGTCTGGAGCCAGTTGATCGCTGGGAGCGTTTCCGCGAGGCGAAAAAGCCGCATTGATCACGGTCGTAAACGCTGTCCGCAGATCCGCACAGCCATCTGGCCGGCTTCCTGTCGTTGGCGAAGCCGGCAAAGTGGCTTTGAGTGGGGATTCCAGAAGGAAGGCGTTCGCGCCTGCCTCAAGCTCCTGCTCGAACGTGGCGCCGTCGTCCACGGGCGTGTTTCCGCGCAATCCTCGCCTTAGTTTTGAGGAGGCCGGCCGCTGGGCCTAAGTCCAGGCTTCAGAGGAAAAGTGAAAGCGTTGGCCGTCTGCGTCCATCGGTTCGGGGTCGACGGTGAATGAGCCGTGGATCGCCGCCTCGCACGCCGCGCGCTCGTCGAATGCCCAACCGCAACGGAGATCCCAATGTACGACCAATCCAAGCTATCCGAGTTGATCCGGTTCGCACACGTAAATGCGGGCTCGACCGTCATCGACGTTTACCCAGGCGACGGCGACTGGACCCGCCTGTTCTCCGACGTCGTGGGACCCGAAGGACGGGTCTTCAGCTTCGTGCCGACCGAAATCGCTGATTTAAAGAACGATCAGGTCGGCCGCATGCGGACGCTGGCGAAGGAGCCGGGCCGAGAGAACGTCGAAGCCGTCTCAGCGGACCTCGTCGCGATGCCGGAGGCTACGCAGCCAGCGGATGTCCTGTGGCTGCACCTGTTCTACCACGATCTCCATACTGCGCTGATCCAGGCCAGGGGCGCGACGGCGGCCCACTTCAATCGAGCTGTCTACGAGCGGCTGAAGCCCGGCGGGTCCTACGTCATCGTAGACCACGCCGCCGCCGCCGGGGCGGGCACGAGCGACGCGCAGTCGCTGCATCGGATTGAGCCTGCATCCGTTCGCGCGGAGGTGGAGGCGGCCGGCTTCGTACTGGACGCGGAAAGCACTATGCTCGCGAACGACGCCGATCCACACTCGATCAAGGTGTTCGATCCCTCGATCAAGGGCGAGACCGATCGCTTCGCCTATCGGTTCGTGAAGCCCTGACAGGTCCCGGCACCGACTTCATGTCGAACTCTCCAATGGGTGCAAACAATCCCATCGAAGACGCCAAGGCAATCCTGCTTGCCGCCACGAAGTTGGCATTGGATGAACTCGTCTGCTGGGCACACGCCGCGATGGCGGCGAAGGCCGCTAAAGCGTCATCGCGACCGACCAAAATCGGCGCGGAGGAGGGGCTTGGAACTATCCGAAGGAGGTGTGGGCGGGGACTGGGGATGGACTCCATCAGAGTTGGTACTGGCTTGATTGTCGCCATCCTCGCACGCGCATATGCCGTGTCCATCGGACACCGCAGTGTCAATTCGAGTCGAAAACCGACTGCAGGTCAGGTGCTTCGAAGGCGCGCTCGACCCACGTCTCGATAGATGCTACATCCGCGGCGAAAATACGCTGATGAAGAGCGGCAGGGATGGCGCCGAAGCGTATCTCCAGGAGACGCGTCAGTATTTTAGCTTCACCTCTTGCTTCACCTCTTGCTTCGCCCTCCGCTCTGCCTTCGGCGCGGCCCTCCGCTTTACCCTTGTCGTAATAGGCTTGAGTAAGCCATCCCATAATCAGCTCCTTCCGGTCGGGCACGAGTCGCTGCAACGCTTCGTGCATGACCTTGTTGTCTAACGCAATCGAGCCCCGGTCCAGGTAAGTGAGGATCACTAGTAGATCCTTCTCTTCCAGCCCGGGTGCTTCCGCCAGAACCAGATCGATACAATCGGGCAGTTCCGGGCGCCGGCTATATTTTAGGGCCTTCAGGAAAGCTCGCAAGCGCGCCTCGGCGGATAACGCCCGGTCATCGATCAGCGGTAAATCAACCAACGCGTGGCGGAAGGACGGCAGATAGGGTCGCAGGGGTTCAGGCACGGAGCCGAATAACACGTAGGTCGCTAACGTGGTGATGCGCGTGAACGTTTCGTCGGTGCGTTTTCATGTGCGCCATCCCGGCATCGTGCCGCGTGTTGGTGCTGGGTGGCGGTGGTGGGCTCCGCATCCACCCCGCGGACGCCAGCCGCCCCCACTCTTGCATCCCCGCCTGTTTCGTCTATAATTTCAGTACTTACTGAAATTATAGATTAAACATATGAAGCTGACCCCCGTAATGCAGCGCTACATCGTCCACTGGGGCGAGATGGGCAGCCGTTGGGGCGTCAATCGCTCGGTCGCGCAGATCCATGCGCTTCTGTACCTCTCACCCCAACCCGTGCACGCCGACGAGATCGCCGAAACGTTGGGGATTGCTCGCTCGAACGTGAGCATGGGTCTGAAAGAGCTGCTCGCCTGGGACCTCATCCAGGTCACCCATACCCTCGGCGACCGCCGCGACTTTTTCACCGCTCCGCACGATCCATGGGAAGTCGTCCAGATCGTCGTCGAAGGGCGCAAGCGCCGCGAGATCGATCCCACAGTCGCCCTGCTGCGCGAATGCGCCGTGGCGCTGCAGAAGGATACTGAGACACCGCCGGAAGTCCGCGATCGGATCGTCGCGCAGATGGAGTTTTTCGAGACTCTGACCGACTGGTACGACTCCATCAAGAATCTGCCGCGCAAGACGCTGTTGAAGATGATGCGCCTCGGACAGAAGATCGCGAAGGTAATCGGCGAGTGAGCAGGAGACGCTGCCCGGGAGGGTACGATGGCCAACACCAAAACGCTTACATTCACTCCGCGCCCCGCCGCCACAAAGGCGCCAGCATCCGCTAGCCCCGCCCGCCGCGAGTGGCATCGTCCTGCAGGCATGCACGGCCTCCTCGGCGATGTCGCCTGGCGACGGCTACCACCCGCCGTACGAACACGCTTCGGCGAACCCGTACAGAAAGTTGACTACGTCGGTGAATTCGACGTTGTCAGAGCGAGCATCATTGGGCGTGTCATCGCATTGCTCTGCAAAGCCATCGGCACTCCGGTCGTGCCGCGCACCGGACTCCGCATACCCGCCATCATCCACGTAGGTCCCGTCGATAGAGGCGCGAGTTGGCTTCGCGAATACCGCTGGCCGAATGGACGCGCGTGCCGGGTGCACTCGACAAAGGTCATCGGCGCCGATGGCAGTCTCACGGAGGAGCTACCAGCAGGCCTGCGCATGCCCCTGTCTGTCTACCAGCGACGCGGCGTGCTCCACTTCGTCAGCAAAGGCTACTACTTCGAGTTCAGAATTCCCTGGAGCTCGGGCCGCCTGGCCTTCGGCCCCAGCCTGAAAATCCCCCTCCCGATCTGGCTCTCCCCCGGCACGACTCACGTCGAGCACGCCGACGAGTCGAACGGTTGGTTCCGTTTCACCATGACCGTCACCCATCCCCTCTTCGGCGAAGTCTTCTACCAGACCGGCCGCTTCCGCGCGGCAAGAGAGCCGTCATGACACGCCCGGCAGAATGGGTGCGCAACCCCATCGAAGTACGCACGAGCACCGATTCTCGAACGGTGCTGATCACCGGAGGCACCGGCTTCATCGGCGGGCACCTGATAAGGCGCCTGCTGTTACGCGGCGAACGAGTCATCGTACTCACCCGCGATGCCGATCGCGCACTGAACCGCTTCGGACCGCACGTACGCATCATTACCGCCCTGAAGGAAATACCCAACGACGAGCGGATCGAGATCATCGTGAACCTGGCCGGCGCGCGCATCCTGGGATTTCCCTGGACAAAAGCGCGCCGCGAGAAGCTCATCAATAGCAGAGTCAGCACCACGCGCGCCCTGGTGGATCTGTGTGGACGCCTCGTCCATCCCCCACGAGTCTTCGTAACCGCAAGCGCCATTGGCTATTACGGTCTGGGCGGCGACGACCCAATCGACGAACGGGGTAGCCCGCAACCGATTTTCCAGTCCCAACTCTGTCAGGAATGGGAAGCCGCAGCAGCAGCCGCAGACAGCCTGGGAGCACGGGTAGTCAGACTGCGGATTGGGCTCGTGCTAGCGCGCAGCGGCGGAGCGCTACCGCAACTCGCGAGGCCGGTGCGCTTCGGTCTCGGCGCAGTGCTCGGGAGTGGAAAACAGTGGGTCTCGTGGATCCATATCGCCGACCTCATCCGCCTGTTTGAATTCGCGCTCGACACCCCGACATGCCGAGGCGCGGTGAACGCTGTATCCCCCGCGGCTGCTACACACGCCCAGATGCAATGCCTGCTCGCGAAAACCCTCCACCGTCCGCTGTGGATGCGCGTTCCCGCGATCTTCATTCGCGCAGCATTGGGAGAAATGTCCCAGTTACTCGTCGATGGACAAAGAGTGGCACCCAGTCGTGCGCTCGCGGCGGGCTTCGTATTCAAATTTCCAAATCTCGGCGGGGCCCTGGAGCATCTGCTCGGGCGCCGTCCGCCAAAGGCAACTGACACCGCGGCAGCCATTTACTACAACGGCGAATGCCCGATATGCCGCACGGAAATGGAACACTACGCCGACCTCTGCGCCATATCCCGCCCGGACCTGCGCTTCGTGGACTCCACGAAACAGCCCAATGAATTCGCGAGCTGCGGACTACGTCGCGAGCACCTGGAGCGGCGTGTCTACATACGAGACGGCGAAGATCGGATTCTCAGTGGCATGCCGGCCATCATTGCGCTGTGGTGGAGGATGCCGGGCTACGTTTGGTTAGCGAGGACACTCAGCCTGCCCCTGCTACGGCAGGCGTCAGTCATGCTGTACGACCACGTAATCGCACCCAGTCTGGCCCATTGGGCGCGAACCCGCGCGCTCAAATCTTAGCCAGCGCCGCCTTCACCCGCGGCGGACTCAACGGCACTCGCCGCATACGAACCCCCGTCGCGTCCCAGAACGCATTGGCGACCGCGGCCGGCACACACCGCATCGTCGGCTCGCCGGCGCCCGACGGCGCCACGTCGGTGCTGTTGATCAGCACGATGTCGATCTCTTCCGGAGCGTCGCGAATCTCGAGGATCGGGTAACTCGCCCAGTCGACACTCTTGACAGTGTTGCGATCGAAGTGCACCTCTTCAAACAGCGTGCGTGAGAGCCCCTGCACGACATTGCCCTCGATAGTCTGCCGCAGCGACTTCGGGTTGATGATGAGTCCGCAGTCGTGGGCGACGGTAAACTTGCGCGCCCAGATGCGCCCATCCTTCGGGTACACCTCGATATCCGCTATGACAGCGACCACCGTGTCACTACGTTGCGCGTACGCTATACCCCGGCCGTGAAGCACTTTCGCGTGAAGTGAGCGTACACGGTGGGCCGGCGCGCGCCGCGGCGTCCAGCCGGCCTTCTCCGCAACGGCCTTCACAATCGCCGCATCACGAGGAGCGGTAATGTACTGCAGGCGAAACTCCACCGGATCCGCCTTCACAGCCGCAGCGATCTCGTCGATGAACTGCTCGCTTCCGAAGTGGACTTCCGGTCCCAGGGGATCCCGTAGGTGGGAAGTCCGCAACGGCGAGCAACGATCCAACAGCGGTGGCACCACCTCCCAGGCCAGGAGCTTGGCGCCAAATGCATAACTCTCCGACGGCGACCCGAGGCCCGCCCCAGGATTCAACGGCAGTCCGAGTGTCATTCCCGCCAGGCAATCCCGCGGATCGGACTCGTTGAACATCACGTTCACCCGTGAGAGTCCCTTCGTTACGAATTCGTAGGCAATCACCTTCCCAGACGCATCGAGCCCGGCCCGAGCCCGATGCACACACGCAGCGCCCTTCGGATCCCAAGCGGTGCCATCGGAACGCATCCCCTGCACACGCACCGGACGACCCGTGAGCTTCGACAGATATGCAGCATCCATCGCAGCATCGCCAGCATCATTGCGGCCGTATGAGCCGGGGCCCATGACCCAGATGCCTCTGACTTTCTCAGGGGGCAGCCCCAGCAGCTTCGCAACTCCGTCACGCGTCGAATGCGGTTTCTGCGAGCCGGTCCAGATAGTCGCCTCGCCACTCTTCACGTCGGCGACAGCACACGCGGGTCCCATACTGGCGTGCGACTGTAGCGGCCAGTGATACTCCGCCTCGATGATGCGCGCAGCCGCTTTAAACGCGGACTCGGTATCGCCCTTCCTGGTGGTCTCTTCGCGTTTGACGACCGTGGCGTCACGAATGTGATCGTGCAATCCGTCTGCGCCCGGAAAGGGATCCACATCGTGGGGCGTCCATTTCACATCCAGAGTACGAGCCGCCTCGATTGCGTCCCACTCACGCTCTGCGACAACGGCGAGAAACTCACCCTCGCGCACCACCCGCGCGTTCTTGATTGAATCTGCATTCACGCCGGCGATGGTGCTGCCGCCCGTCGGCGGCCGAATCATCCGCGCGTGAAGCATCCCGGGAACGCGGATGTCGGTCACATAATCAGCGGTACCGAAGATTTTTCCAGCGACGTCACGGCGTGGAACCGACTTCCCCACGAGTTGGTAATCGCTCAACGGCTTGGGCCGGGCCTGGCCCTTCACATCCATGAAGTTGCCTACCTGCTTGTTCCACTCGACCGATGCAGCGAAATGCTTGCCGCCGATGAGGTCCGCATAACTGACGCTACTCGCCGGCGTATTCGTCACTGCTACAACGCCGTTTGTAACAGTCAACTTATCGGTCGGTACTTTCAGCACACCGGCGGCTCGCTCGACGAGGATGCGACGCGCCTCGGCCGCCGCGTTCCGCAGCGGCTTGGCACCGAGCGATACGCCCGTGCTGCCGGAGGCGCCGCCCTGGTTGCACGAAGTCGCGGTGTCGCCCATGCGCACGGTGACATGCACGACCGCGACATCGAGCTCTTCCGCAACGATCTGCGCAATCGCAACTTCCAACCCCTGGCCCATATCCATTTTTCCGAAGAAGGCTTCCGCAGTGCCGTCCGGAAGAATGGCAATCCAGGAGTCGAGTTGGTCGGGCGAAGGGAACTGGGGTAGCGGCGCGGCGCCGCCCGTCTGCGCGAGCGCGGCAGAGACGCCGAGACTCATGCTCGTTGATACGACCAGCGCACCCGAAGTCAGCAGGAACTCCCGGCGCGACAGCGGCTGCGCGAATTCGGTTGCCATGGCGACCTCAGGTGGCGGCGGTTTCAGCCATGAGCGCGCGGGCGCGCTTCACGGCCCGCATGATCGACATATGAGTACCGCAACGGCACTTCAGCCCCGCGAGCCCAGCGCGGATCTGCTCATCCGTTGCCTTTGGATTGCCGTTCAACAAGGCTGCGGCCGTCATGATCCAGCCGTTGACGCAGTAACCACACTGAGGAACCTGCTCTTCTATGTAGGCCTGTTGGACCGCGTGTGGCTTTTCCGGCGTTCCCAACCCCTTGATTGTCGTGATCGATCTGCCCTGTACGCTCGACAGTGGCGTGATACACGAGCGCAAAGCTTGTCCGTCGAGGTGCACCGTACAAGCGCCACACTGAGCCAGTCCGCAACCAAAATGCGGATTGTTGTGGCCAAGGTCGTTACGGATGGCATACAGAAGGGGCATGGCGGTATCGGCGTCGACTGAAACGGGCCGCCCGTCGAGGGTGAATTCCACGCTAGCCACACAGGCTCCTCCAGATTGAAGGCCTGCAGTGTTGCCCGGACTCGCGCCACCGCGCAATTATCGTTCGAGTCGCGGTCGACTCGCGGACGTTAGGTTCGAGGTGATATCACGCGGCGTCTCAGCCAGTGATCGGCTGATCCTGCGGCCGCGGTCCCACCACATGCCAGGGAATCGGCACGATCTTCGCGGGAGTGGCCTCATCCGCGCAGTCAAACCCATCCTCGGTCCCGTTCGGCTTACAGATGAGATCGTGATAGCCGACTTGGCTGGAGTCCGAGGCCGGCGGCGTCGCAGGTGCGGGCGCACTGACGTGCGCGGCGGAAACATCGGGAGTCTGTGCCCCGGCGGCGGCGGCGGCGCCGAGCAGGAGCACTGTCATTACCGTGGTCTTCAGCACTAAATCCCCTCATCCACTCCCTTACGGAGCGCTGTGCTTTTGTTCTTTCGACCAGGAGATGCTAGCAGGACGCGCCCTGGGACCAGGGGGCAGGTGACATAAGGACGTGACTAATTTGAGCTGTCGGTCACAGACGACCGCTTCAAGATCAGAAACACACTCGCCACCACGAGCGCAGCGGCGACGAGCATTCGCGGCGTAACTTCCTCTCCCGCCACGAAGTAGCCCAAGGCGACTGCGACGAGCGGATTGACGTATGCGTGGCTCGCGACCCGGGTGGCCGGCATCCGCGCGAGCAGCCACACGTACGCGGTGAATCCCACCAGCGATCCGCCCACGATCAGATATAACAGCGCAACCGCGGCCCGCAGCGGAATGTGCGGAAACGGATGCATCTCACCGGTCACCAGCGCAAGCGCCAACAGTACCGCTCCACCCAGCATCATCTCGGCACCGGCGGCCAGCGGCACTGACTTCGGCAACGGCATGGATCGCGTGAGCACCGCGCCCAGAGTCCACGCGACACTCCCCGCCAGGATCACGAGGCAGGGAAACACGCCGAACGACTGCCCGCCGTTTTTCAACAGCAGCAGCGCGATGCCGCTGAGTCCAAGCGCGACCGCAGCCAGCATGCGCCAGTGGAACTGCTGAGTTCGAAAGATGAAGACCTCGAGGATCATCGCGATCAGGGGCAGCGTAGCCTCGATCACCGCCGTGATCCCGGAGGGCACGAACTGTTCCGCCCAAAACAGCGCTCCGTAGGTCACGACGAACATACAGACCGCGATGACGGCGATACTGCGCCATTGCACCGCCGAGGGAGCACGCTCCCCGCGCAAGCGCATGACGAGATAGAGAAAAGCACCGGCCGTGAAGAACCGCAGCCCGGCGGTAAAGAAAGGGGGAATCTCCAAGACCGCGACGCGAATGGCCAGGAACGTCGCGCCCCACAAGAAATAGATGGCGAAGAACGCCGCCAGCACCCGGACGTCGAAACGCCGCGCTCGGGCTTCCGGCAGATTGTCTATAACCTCTAAAGTCTCCATAGAGGGTTAGTATGCGCGCCCCGCTGTAACCTGTAAACTACATTTGGAGGGTTAAACGATACCCATGCCCGGCACCGCTAAAGGCCAGACCCTGTTCGATCTGAGTGGCGGCCATCCCGCCCTCGATCTGGTCAATTCGCTCGACAATCGCTTTCGCCACGACGGACCGAACGAGATCCTGGTCGGCTATGGCGAACTGCTGCGTTTTCTCGGTGAGACTGAACTGCTCGACACCCGGCAAATTCGACTGCTCGGCAAAGGCGCTAGTGGCGAGGCGGCGGAGCAGACGTTGCGCTCAGTGAGAGAGTTGCGGGAAGCAGCGGCGGGAGTTTTTTACCCCGCCTTCGAACAACGAGCTCCCGCGCCCGCCGACCTCAAAACCCTGGAGCGTTATTTTCTCGCGGCCAGCCAGCATCGGGAGTTGCATTGGCAGACGGCGGCGCAGGGCCACCGACACATGCATGCCAACATCACGTGGCAATGGGCCGCTTCAGAAGCCGATCCAAAACTCCCGCTGTGGATCCTCTCTCAGTCGGTGTCAGATCTGCTGCTTTCGACAGACCTGACGCGAGTACGAACCTGCGACGTCGACACGTGTCGCTGGCTCTTCCTCGACACGAGCAAGAATCACACACGGCGTTGGTGCAACATGAAAGTCTGCGGCAACCGCATGAAGGCGCGGCGCTTCCAGGCGCGCCGGGAGGGCTAGCGACCGGGATACGGCGTGCCATCCTTGTGCACAAACCGCCCATCGCTGTTGGAACTCATCATATCGATGTCCGAACAGGTGGTGAGGTCGTGCGGATTGCGAGAGCCCACCTCCAGATAAACGGCCATGGCGGCGGATTTGTTGATGAGGTGATGGCCATTGCCGGTGCCTTTTGGAAACGTCGCACAATCGCCTGCCTGTAACACCGTCTCACCGCCGTCTTCGATGAGCGTCACTTCGCCTTCGAGCACATAGACGAACTCGTCCTCGTCACTGTGCCAGTGGCGTTGGCTGGACCAGTTACCGGGCGGCAAAGTCATCAGATTGACGCCGAAATCGCGAAGGCCGCCCGCCTCGCCCAAGCGCCGCCGAGTACGTGCAGCACAGGGGGCATCGAACGGCGGCGGATAGCCCGACCCCTTGCGTGCGGGCACAGCGGTGACATCAATCTTGGGCATGCACGGCTCCTGGTTGCGTGCCGGCAATTTAAACGAAAACCGCCCAGCGAGGCGTCCCCTCGGGCCAAGCCGTGGCGTCAGTCCAGAGCATCTTGCCGAGCTTCAGCATAAGTATAGCGCTGTTGGATTACTAGCTACCCAACATGGTGTGTTGCGGCGACGACGCGCGCACCGTATAAACCAACGTCCGTGCACCAGCGGTTCGAGCGGTTCGTCGGGCCGGGAGTCGCGGCGCGAATCGCGTCCCTATAGGCATTGCGCGCCCCCCACAAGTCCCCCTAAGTGCGATTGCACATAATGTGGCCAGACCGCTAAAGTGCGGGTTGTCTCGAGGGGAGTACAAGGGAAACCTATGTCCACCACGAACTTTTCTGCGATACCACCCGACGCGACCGATTCAGCCCGCTCGAGCGCAAGGGCGCGACGGGAAACGTTGGTCGGGTTGATCGAGGCGGCCAGCGCCGCTCTCGACAGCGATCGGGACACCGCCAGGGCCTGCATCGCGAAAGCGGCCGCCATGCTGAAACGAAGCAGCGCTCGGAACCCGTGGCGCGAAGACAGCCCGGAGATCCAGCGCGGCGGGCTCGCCCCGTGGCAGGCCAGGCGGGTCGCCTCCTACGTGACCGACAACCTCGGCTCGCGCATCCGCACGACCGATCTCGCGGCGGTAGCGCAGCTCAGCGCCAGCCACTTCACGCGCGCCTTCAAGGAAAGTTTCGGCGAGACCCCGTTGGGTTATGTATCGCGACAGCGCATGCGCTACGCGCAGGATCTCATGTTGAGATCGGGCGAATGCCTGTCACAGATCGCGCTGACGTGCGGACATTGCGACCAGTCCCACTTCACGCGCGTGTTCCGTCGTAAGGTCGGAATGAGCCCGCGCGCCTGGCGGCGCCAGTTCGCCAACCTGCCTCAGCCGCGCTTGTGCAACTCGGAGAGCACGTTACCGAACCGGTGAATCTCGGACATGGTGTTGTAATGAACGAGCGAGACGCGCACGACGCCCGACTCGACAGGAAGATTGAGACGCCGCATCAGGCGCGGCGCATACATGTGACCATCGCGGATCCCGATGTTGGCGCGGGCGAGCGTCTCGGTAACCACCTGCGGCGCGATGCCAGGTATGTTGAAACAGAAAGTCGGCACACGCTCGCTCACACGGGCATCGTCGTCGATCCCGTAGATCGTGGCACCGCACTCGCGCAGAACGCGTGCAATCTCGATCGAGAGGCTCTGTTCATAGGACTGGATTGACGTCATCGCGAAACGCGCATCCGCATGCAGCGAGCGAGAATCGGGAACGCCACCCGAGCCAGCGAGTGTGCGTCCGAGCTGCGCGAGATAGGTGACTGCCGCATCCATACCCGCGACGTTCTCATAGATGAAAGTACCGGCTTCGATCTTTCCCGGCGGCTCGTCCGGGATAAAGTCTTCGCGAAACGTCGGCAACTTCTTCAGCAACTCATAGCGGCCCCACATAAAGCCCATGTGCGGCGCAAAGATCTTGTAGCCCGAGCAAACGAGGTAGTCGCAATCGAGCGCCTGCACATCGATCGGACCATGCGGACCATAGTGCACGCTATCGAGGAAAATCTCTGCGCCCGCGGCATGGGCCACATCAGCGGCCGCCCGCACGTTCACGATCGAGCCGAGGGCGTTGGAAGTCAACGTGCAGGCGACGATCCGCGTACGCGACGACAACAGCGGCTTCAGGTCATCGATGTGAAGGCAGCCGTCGGCGCGCATCTTCCACCAGACGAACTTCGCTCCCATTCTCTCGAGAGCCAGCCATGTCTCGACGTTCGCCGCATGATCGAGATCCGTCACAATGATCTCGTTCCGCTCCTGCAACGTCAGGCCGACGGCGAGACTGATCGTCCGGATGAAGGATGTGGCATTCATACCGAAAGCAATTTCTTCCGGACGCCGCGCATTCACGAAAGCCGCTACGCTCTCCCGCGCGCGGGCAATCATAACGTCGACGGCGATGCTCTGCGGGTAGCGCCCACCGCGCTGCACGTTATGATCGAGCAGGTGGCGATTGACAGCGTCCAACACCGACTGCGGCACCTGCGCGCCGGCGGCATTGTCAAAAAACGCAAAATGGCTCGCGCGTTGCAGAGCCGGAAACTGCGCACGCAGCGCCTCCGCCGGAAACATCTGGGTAGCTCCTGCTGTACTGGTCTTCATCATCGTGCTCTGGCGTGGCGTCGGGTCAGCCGAAACTATGGCGTTTCGTTAATTTAGCTGTCAATGAATCCCGTGGGTCGCGTGGCCTAAACGGACCGGGCGCCGCGACGATCCAGGCAGCGCAAGGCCGTACAACAGGAAAACCGCCCGCTTGGTTACACTCTCGCCCCAGGCGGGGGAAGCGCGGTCGATCCGGGGAGCAAGCTCGATGACGGGGGAGAAATCTATCTTCAACTGGCGTGCACCGCCGGACTGGGTCTGGCGCGCGGTCATTTTTCTCCTCGCCGTGGGCATTCTGGTGCTCATTACGACGCGCTGGAACCGGTGGGAGTCGAACGCCCGGATGCAGACGACGGACGACGCGTATCTGGCGGCGGATCTCACGCCGGTCGCCGCGAAGGTTTCCGGTTACGTAAGCGACATGCCAGTGCAGGACTTCGAGCGCGTGCATGCCGGACAGCTTCTGGCCCAGATCGACCAGCGTGACTACCGCGCCGCCGTGGATCAGCTCTCGGCGAGCGTGCTTGCAGCGGGTGCTACGATCGAGGCGCTCAAGGCACAACGCTCCTTACAAGCCGCGAACGTAGAGGCTGCCAAGGCAACGATCGCCGCGACGACGGCGAACGTAGAGCAGAACGAGCGCGATCTCGCGCGCCAGCGCAAGCTGCTGGAAACAGGATCCTCCTCTACCGAGGCGGGCGAGAAACTACAGACTTCGCACGCGCAACTCACGGCACAACTGCAGCAGAATCGAGCCCAGGAGCTGGCGGCAGCCCGGCAACTCGATGTTCTGGCCGCGCAGCAGGCCCAGGCCGAGGCGGCCCTGGCTGCTCAGGCGGCCAGTCTCGAGGTCGCCAAAATCAATCTGGGTTACACCAGTATCGTGGCTCCCCAAGACGGCGTGATCGGACAGCGCCAGGTGAAGCCTGGTCAGTTCGTCCCCGTCGGCGGGCAGGTCACCTCCCTGACCCCACTGCCGAACGTCTGGGTCGTCGCGAACTATAAAGAGACGCAGCTCACCCACATGGCGACGGGCCAGAAAGCGGACATCAGAGTGGACACCTTTCCGGGCCGCACGCTCCACGGTCACGTGCTGGCCTTCGCGCCGGGCTCGGGACAGGTCTTCAGTTTGCTCCCGCCCGACAATGCGACGGGTAACTTCACGAAAGTCGTACAACGTGTCGCCGTGAAGATTCTCATCGACGATGCCGCCGGGGTCGCCGATCGATTGCGTCCCGGTATGTCCGTGGTCGCTACGGTGGAGACCCGCGAGGACGGCGGCAGATGAGCGGCGAGGGCACGGGCGAACATGTCCATGCCGTGCAGGTTCCCGGCGTGGTGATCACGCCGCCCGCCGGGATGCCGCCCGGCGCCGCACCGCCGCCCGCGGCAACGAAGATTCCCTGGCTCGGCCTGACCGCGGTTCTGCTAGGCACGTTCATATCCACTCTGAACACGCGTCTGTCCAATTTCGGTCTCGCGGACATCCGCGGTGCCGTCCACGCCGGCTTCGACGACGGCGCGTGGATCACGACGTCACAGACCATGGCGCAGATGCTCATCTGTCCCATAGCCATCTGGATGGGTACCGTCTTCGGCCCCCGGAAAGTCCTGCTGGAAGCCGCCGCGGCCTTCGCCGTCATTGCCCTCATCGAGCCGTTCTCGCCCAATCTTCCCATGCTGTTGGGATTGCAGTTCATGGGGGGCCTGGCGACGGGTTTCTTTGTTCCGCTCACCCTGAGCTACGTGCTGCGAAACATGCCGCCGAAGTATTGGGCCTACGGCATAGCGCTCTATGCTTTGAACCTGGAGGTCTCGCTCAACATCTCCGCCTCCTTCGAGGGCTGGTATGTCGATCACCTGTCGTGGCGTTGGATCTTCTGGCAACAGGTGCCGATGGCCGTCGGCATGGCGCTGTGCCTGAAATTCGGCACCCGCCCGGACCCGGTCAACCCGCAACGGCCGGTGCCGGACTATTACGGTTTCGCTTCCGGCGGCATCGGACTGGCGCTCATTTACGCGGCTCTCGACCAGGGCAACCGGCTCGATTGGCTGAACTCGGGCCTGATCTGGGGATTGTTGATCGCGGGCGGTCTGCTGGTCGCGGCATTCTTCATCCACGAGGCGCATAGTCCCAACCCGGCGGTCGACTTCAAAGTCCTGTTCGCGGCACCCCTGCCACGGCTGCTCGTCATGATCGCCTTTCTGCGCCTGACCATTCTGTCGACGGCTTACGTGATTCCGCAGTTCCTGCAGGTCGTGCGCGGCTTTCGCGCCATCGAAGTGGGCGAGACCCTCGTCTGGATCGCGGCGCCGCAGCTCATCCTGTGTCTCATGGCGGGTTACATTCTGCGCCGTGTGGATGCCCGCTTCGTCGCCTCAGTGGGTTTCCTGTTTATCTGCACCGCCTGCCTGATGGTGGCTCACACGATTACGCCGGTGTGGGGCTCCGACCAGTTCCTGCCCTCGGCACTGCTCCAGGCCGTCGGGCAAAGCTTTGCCCTGTCAGGTGTTATTTTCTTCGGAGTGTTGCATCTACGGCCGCAGGACGCGTTGACCTTCGCTTCCGCGCTCCAGGTCTCGCGCCTGATGGGTGGCGAGCTAGGCACGGCGTTCATAGTGACATTCGTGCGCAAACGCACCCAGACCGCGTCCAACCTCCTGGGCCAACACCTGCAGGTCGGCGATCCCGACGTCATACGGAGAATCCAGGCGTATGCTGGGGCAACCGCGCGCGCGGGCGATCCTTCAAACGCGGTAACCCGTGGGGCAACGGTGTTGAATAGCACTGTCCGCGCGCTGGCGACCACGCAGGGAATCATCGACTCGTTCGTAGTCGTCGCCGCCGCGACGGCCCTGGTGTTGATTATCATCGTGACCCGGCGTGCCGCCCCGCCCCATCCGGCCGGGCACATGCCGATCTTTTCCCGCCCGCCGGAGGCGACGCCGTGAAGCGGAGCTTTTCTCTTACCTGCCTTGCCGCGCTGCTTGCAGCGAGCGGCTGCGCCGTCGGCCCCGACTATAAAGCACCGACACCCGTCGCCGGTGCCGAGACGCCGTTGATCTCGACAACACCAACCGCGGAGACCGTGGCCGAGCCGCCGGATGATTGGTGGCGGCTGTATCACGATGAGACCCTGGATGGATTGTTGCAAGAGGCTTTCACCGCCAACACCGACCTCAGGGTAGCGGCCGCGAATCTATCGGCTTCGCGGGCAGTGCTGCAGGGGGTCCGGTCGCAATATTTTCCGCAAACGCAGGCTGACGTCGGAGCGACCTATGGACGTGACGCGACCACGGACGAGATTCTCGAGCTGACAGGACGCCACCCGGAGAGCATCTGGCTCTACGAAGGCGTCCTCGAAGTCGCGTACGAAGTCGATCTCTTCGGCCGCGTCCGCCGCTCCGTAGAAGCCGCCCGCGCGGACGATGCCTCCGTAGCTGCAACCCAGGCGGTCGTCAAGATAGCCGTGGCTGCCGCGACCACGCGAGCCTACGCACAAGTGTGCGCGTTAGGTGAGGAGCTGAACGTCGCGCATCACTCGTTGGAAGTCGTGAGCCGCGAGGCTAACATTACAAACAACCGCCTCGAGGCAGGGGCAGGATCGCAGTTCGACCTCGTGAGAGCCCAGGAACTCGTGGCACAGGTGCGCGCGAGCATCCCGCCGCTGGAAGGCCAACGGCGTGCCGCCTTCTTCGAGCTCGCGGCAATACTAGGGCGTCCGCCGTCGAAAGCACCCGCGCAAGTGGAAAGTTGCGTTCTCCCACCTCGGCTCAGCGACCTCATCCCGGTCGGCGACGGCGCAACACTGCTGAAGCGACGGCCCGACGTGCATCAGGCCGAGCGGCGCCTGGCCGCGGCCACGGCCCGCATCGGCGTCGCGACGGCCGATCTCTATCCCCGGATCGAGCTCAAGGGCCTCATCGGCGGCGTCAGCACCGAGTTGAATCAATTCGCGACCAACAACGGCATCACCTGGGGTGTGGGTCCGGCTATCAGCTGGACCTTCCCGAACCAGTCGCTTCCACGCGCGCGGATACGGCAGGCGAAAGCCAACACCGCCGCGGCGCTTGCGAGCTTCGACGCGGTGGTGTTGCAGGCGTTGAAGGAAACCGAGCAGGCGCTCGCGCTCTATCGGGCCGAGCTCGATCATCGCCAGGCGCTGGCGGAAGCACAGGACCGGGCACAGAAAGCTTTCGATATGGCGCACGGTCAGTTCATCGCGGGCGCCGTCAGCAACCTCGACCTGCTCACATCGGAGCAACAACTCGTGTCGACGGACGCAGCGGTAGCGGGCTCCGATGCTGCCCTGATACAGGATCAGATCGCCGTGTTCAAGGCTCTCGGCGGCGGCTGGCGCAACACGGAAACCGCGGCCAGCCGATGATCTTCGTCGCTCTCCTGTCACTCATGGTCTGGGTGTACCTGGTCCTGGCGCATGGCCGGTTCTGGTCGTCCGGGCCGGAACTGCCACCCGCGGCACCCTCGGAGGTTCCGGACGTGGACATCATCATCCCAGCGCGCGACGAGGTTGAGACCATCGGACCGGTCGTCGCATCGCTCCTGGCGCAAGATTACGCGGGGAGATTCCGCATCATCCTCGTCGACGACAATTCCACCGACGGTACGGCAGCCGCAGCCGGCAGGGCAGCGAACCTGGTCGTGATGAGCGGCCAGCCCAAGCCCGCGGGGTGGTCGGGCAAACTCTGGGCCCTGAGCCAGGGGATCGCGGCGAGCACCGCGCCGGTGTTGTTGTTTGCCGATGCCGATATCGTGCACGACCCGCGGCACCTGGCGTCCCTGGTAGCCAGACTTCAGCAGCCGTGGGTGGACATGGTGAGCGAAATGGTGCGACTGAATTGCTCCAGCCTTGCGGAACGCGCGCTCGTGCCCGCCTTCGTGTACTTCTTCCAGATGCTCTACCCTTTTGCCCGCGTGAATGACCCGCGCTCGGGCGTGGCGGCGGCGGCGGGTGGCACGGTACTCATTCGGCGCGAGGCCCTGGAGCGGATCGGCGGTATTGCCTCGATCCGGAACGCTTTGATCGACGATGTGACGCTCGCGAAGGCGGTAAAGACCTCCGGACGGCACTCAGGTGCAGCCATCTACCTTGGGCATTCCGGCCTCGCAACCTCCGTGCGGCCCTATCCCGCGTGGAGCGATCTGTGGCAGATGATCGCGCGCACGGCGTTCACTCAACTTCACTATTCGGCGTTGCTGTTACTGCTGACGCTCGCCGGTCTCACCCTCGTCTGGCTCGTCCCCGCGGGGGAAGCTCTTTTCGGGCACGGCTGGGGGCGCGCCGCCGGACTCGCCGCATTCGGGCTCGCCGCGCTCAGCTACCTGCCGACCCTGGCGCGCTACCGGCAAAGCCCCTTGTGGGCGCTGGCGCTGCCCCTGATTGCCTCGTTCTACATGGCTGCCACCCTCGGCTCGGCGCTGAACTACTGGCTCGGCCGTGGCGCCCGCTGGAAAAACCGCGCTTACGGGGCCTGACCGCTGCCTCCAGGTACGGGGTTTGCTTGCGTCCCCCGGCCCTCCCGCGGCGGACCCCCGGATAACGATGAACATAGGAATCGACCCCTCCGCGCGACTCGCGGGGGCAGCGCTTCCACCTCAGGCACCGGCACTGACGAAGCTCGCCTGGCGAGGCGGCTTCCTGGTGCTCGCGGCCTATTGCGTCATGTTCGTGTTGCTATCCCCCCTGCCGGTGCAGGACTTTCCCGATCATCTCGCCCGCGCCGTGGCGCTGGACGATCTGCTCTTTCACGGCGGCGCCCGCTTCGGCGCCATTTTTCATTTCCACCTCGAGTGGATTCCCTATCTCCTGGGCGACCTGATCCTGACGGCGGCCGTGGCCGTGCTCGGGGTGACCGGCGGCGCCGCATTCTGGATCCTGTTGGTTTTTCTGTCCCTCCCCTGTGCGGCGCTCTTCTATCTGCGCATCCGCGGTATCGACATCGCGGGCCGCTCGCTGGCGCTGCTCCTGAGTGTCTACTTCGCGACCGACTGGTTCTTCCTGATGGGCTTTCTGAGCTTTCGGGTCTCGGTAGCGATGTTGATTGTCACGCTCGGGCTGGTGGAAATGTTGCGCCGGAAGTGGTCTTACCCGCTGTTCGCGCTCTATGCGGCCGCGGTCGTCCTCGACTACCTCATGCACCTGTCGCCCATCATCTTTCTGTTCGCGGCTCTCGCAGTCAGCGGACTTCTGCGCTTGTGGCTGCGGACGACGATGCTGCGGACCGAGTTCGCCCTATTCATTCCGCTGCTCGTCGTGTTGGCCTGGCACTTCCTCGTCGGCGTCCATTACCGTGAACCCACCGATCCGGTGGTGGGCGCTTATATGTGGGGAACCTGGCACAGCAAGTTTGCCCGCATCGGTAGCGAGTTTTTCCACTTCGTACCGTACCAGGACGTGCTGCTGGTGCTGTTGCTGGCAGCTTGCCTGTTCGCCAGGACCGGCGTCCCGCGCCGGCGCGACCTGCGCCAGCCGCTTGTGTTGGAGCTCCTGGTACTCGCCGCAATGTTCGTCGCAATGTACTTCGCGTTACCGATGGGTTACGCGGAGGCTTTTTACGTCGACACCCGCCCCCTGCCCTACGCCAGCTTCTTTTTCATCGCCGCGTGTCTCGCACTACCCCGACCGGATCCGGTCACGCATCCACGACGCGAGCCACTGGCTTTCTTTCTGGCGGCCCTTCTGGCCGTCGGCAATCTCGCCTATCTCGCACGCCACTTCATAGCCGAGCGAGCCTGGGTCGATCAATACAGGAGCGTCGTTGCTTCGATACCCGTGCATGGACGCGTCCTTCCCGTATACACGCGAGGCGGAGAGGGCTCAGTCGTGCCCTTCCTCCACGTGAGTGGCTTTGTGAGCATGGACCGGGCAGCGGTAGAACCGTATGTCTTCGCCGGCGACAACGGCAACCCGATGAAGTACTTCCGTTACCTCCACCGGCCGTATGACCCGCCGGAAGTCTGGTACGGGGACATTCCGCGCGACCCCGTCGATTGGAAGAGCGTCGCGCGCGACTACGACTTCCTCGTCATCACGAAGCCGTTCGACCCCGCCGTATTCAAATTGACAACACGCATCGTGGCTGACAATGCGACCGCCACGGTACTCGCCATTCAGAAATAACCTGAAAGACGACGCAATTCTGGGGCATAAATGTCCTAGCGAGGGGTGTCTTTGCGGCATACCCTCCGCTATTGGACATTGGAGTTGCCCATGGTCGAACTGCGCATCAACGGTGAGACGAAGACTCTTGATATCTCGCCGGATACACCGCTTCTGTGGGCACTCCGCGATGTGTTAGGTCTCACCGGCACCAAGTTTGGTTGCGGCATCGCGCAATGTGGTGCGTGCACCGTACACCTGGACGGCAAACCCATACGATCCTGTGTCACTCCCATCAGCTCGATCGGCGACCGCCCCATCACCACGATCGAGGCGATTGGAGCGACCGCGCCGGGACGTAAGATCCAGCAGGCGTGGCTCGATCTCGAAGTCATACAATGCGGGTACTGCCAGTCCGGACAGATCATGTCCGCCACGGCGCTGCTGGCCGACAAATCCGATCCGAACGACGCCGACATCGACGCCGCCATGGCCGGCAACATCTGTCGCTGCGGAACATACGTGCGTATCCGTGACGCCATCAAAAAGGCGGCCAAGTCATGACAACCCGCCGGGCATTTCTTCAAACGGGGGCGGCAGCCGCCGGCGGCGCTCTGCTGGTGGGCTTTCACATTCCAGACGCGGCGGCCGCAGCCAACACCCCGCAGGCAACTCCGTTCGCACCGAACGCGTTCATTCGCATCGATCGCCAGGGCACTGTGACCTTGATCATGCCGCAGGTCGAGATGGGCCAAGGGGTGTATACATCGATTGCCATGATCCTGGCGGAGGAGCTCGACGCACGTTGGGAGCAGGTCAAGGTGGACCACGCTCCACCGAGCGACAAGCTGTACGCCAATCCGCTCCTCGGGCTACAGGCCACCGGTGGCTCCACCTCCATCCGTGCTTTCTGGACCCCGTTGCGCAAAGCTGGCGCGACTACGCGCGCCATGTTGATCGAAGCCGCTGCACGGCGTTGGAAAGTGGCGCCCGACACCTGCCATGCCGCCAACAGTACGGTGACCCAGCAACCGAGCGGCCGCACTCTTACCTACGCCGCGTTGGTCGACGATGCGAGCCGGCTGTCGCCGCCCGCCAACGTCGCACCGAAGAACCCGAGCGAGTTCACCCTGATCGGCAAGCCGCTCAAGCGACTCGACACCGCCGATAAGGTGAATGGCAAGGTCGTGTATGGCATCGACGCTATGCCACCGGGCGTGAAGTTCGCCGCGATCGCGATCTGTCCCGTATTTGGCGGCAAGGTCGGCCACGTCGACGACAGCAAGGCCAAGCAGATTCCAGGCGTACGCCAGGTCGTCGTTCTCGAAGAGCTCGTCGCCGTGGTCGGCGACCATACCTGGGTTGCCAAACAGGGGCTCGCGGCGCTCGATATCAAGTGGGACGAGGGTCCGAACGCCCATGTCTCTTCAGACACCGTGTGGCAGCAAATCAGGGCATCCAGCGAACAGCCGGGAGCGGTTGCCAGAACCGAAGGCGACTTAGCCAAAGGACTCGGCAGCGGCGCTCGGCTGGATGCGGCTTACGAGCTCCCCTTCCTCGCCCATGCACAGATGGAGCCTCTGAACTGCACCGTGCACGTCAAAGCGGACTCGTGCGAGGTCTGGGTGGGCTCCCAGGTGTTGGCGCGAGCGCAGGCAGTGGCCGCCAAAGTCACCGGGCTACCGCTCGAGAAAGTGACCGTACACAACCATCTCATTGGCGGCGGCTTTGGCCGACGGTTGGAAGTCGATATGGTCGAATTGGCGGTGCGCGTCGCCACGAAGGTCGAGGGCCCCGTGAAGGTGACCTGGAGCCGGGAGGAAGACATACAACACGATATCTACCGGCCCGTCTACCGCAACATCCTTGCCGCGAGTGTGTCCGACGGGCGGATCGTTGGGTGGTCCCATCGCGTAACCGGGGCGTCGATCATCGCTCGCTGGCTACCCCCTGCGTTTCAGAAAGGCGTCGATATCGACGCCGTCGACGCGGCTGCCGACATGCCCTACGACATCCCCAACATACAGGTCGAGTACCGGCGCGACGAGCCGCCGGCAGTGCCAACTGGGTGGTGGCGTGGTGTCGGCCCCAACAACAACGTGTTCGCCATCGAGAGTTTCATCGACGAGTTGGCGCGGAAAGCTGGCAAGGATCCGGTGGCCTTCCGTCGCGACCACCTCGGCAAGACGCCGCGGTTAATTGCCGCGATCGACCTGGCCGCCAGTAAGGCCGGCTGGGGAACACCCCTGCAACCCCGCACGGGACGCGGTATAGCGGCGCAAGGCGCATTTGGAAGTTATATCGCCACCGTGGCTGAGGTCGAAGTGGGGGACGACGGCAGGGTGAAGGTGAAACGCCTCGTATCGGCGGTGGACACCGGCATCGTGGTGAATCCGGATACCGTCGTGGCACAACTCCAGGGTGGGCTCATTTTCGGCCTCACCGCGGCGTTGTTCGGCGAGATCACCATCAAGAACGGCCGCGTTCAGCAAAGCAACTACAACGACTACCGGGTATTGCGTATCAACGAGATACCGCAGATCGAAGTGCACCTCATCGCGAGCGGCGAGGTACCTGGAGGTATCGGCGAAACCGGCACCACCGCGGCACCACCGGCGGTCGGGAACGCGATCTACGCGGCGACCGGTGTCCGGTTACGACGGCTGCCGATCGATCCGCTGTTACTTCAGCGCAAGTCCTGAGCGTAGATCTCAGGTTTGAAGCCCACGAGGATCCGCGCGCCCGTCTCCAGGACGGGGCGCTTGATCATCGAAGGCTGCGCGCGCATGAGCTCCAATGCCTTGCGCTCATTGAGATCCGTCTTCTGCGCCTCCGGTAACTTGCGGAACGTGGTGCCGTTGCGATTGAGGAGCGTCTCCCAGCCAACCTGTTTGCTCCAGCGAGCCAGCGAGGCGGCATCGATCCCCGACGCCTTGTAATCGTGGAACTCATATCGCACACCGTGACTGTCGAGCCACGTGCGCGCTTTCTTCATGGTATCGCAGGCCTTGATGCCGTAGAGAGTGGTAGCCACGGTTAGTGATCTTTCGCTGTGGGGTGGTAATTGTAGACGACGCGGTAATAGTAGCGACGGATCGTCTGGCCGTCGCGAGTCAGCACGCCGTCTTTGAGCGGCTCGAGCCGCTGCGCGCGTGACTCGATATCCGGGCCCACCAGGTCCTCCGGCTTGAATCCGATCAGCACCAAGGTGCGGCCCTGCTGCGACTTGGACGGAAACCAGCGCTCGTACATCAGGCCCACTCCACCAAACAAGTGATCGCTGGCAGTCTGAGCGACAGAGCGCACCCAGTCGGGCGAATAGAACGCCAGCTCACTGGCGATGGCGTAACGGTCCATCCCGACCGTCAGCGGCTCGGTGCCGGTCGCGGCGCGAATGTCATCCTTGATGGCAACAACTTGTTTGCCCAGGTCGCGCCAGCCGACCGGTACGAGCTCCATGTGCGGGCCGTAACCCACACCCGGGAAGCCCAGCACGAGATAGTGCAGCGCCGCCCCGTAGATGAGTACCAGGATCACCAGCGTCGACGGCCACGCCGCGCGAGTCCAAGCCCGCAGACCTTTCGCGCTCGTATCCCGCGCGGCGCTGGCAAGCGCCGGCACAGCGGCAATCCACAGAGTGCCCGTCCAGTCCAACTTCACTTCGTGACGCAGACTGAAGGCGAAGAACACGGCGAGCGGAACGAGCACCGACAACTGCATGAAACGCCGGCGACGCAGGGCCTCGGCAAGCTCATCTCCATTGGCCGCTGCCAGTTTTCCCCAGAGCGTCACGCCCAGACTCATCGCGCCCACCGGCGTCAGCAACACCAGCGCGGAAAGGATGAGCTTGTGGAGGGAGAAACGCGGCGCCTCCGCAAGACGTCGCGAGGTCTGAAAAGCGAAGGACGCCCACTCGTGGGTCGCGTTCCAGTAAATGACGGGTGAAAAAATCGCCAGAGCCAGCACCAGGGCGGCGTAGGGCAACCAATGGCGCAACCAACGTCGTGACTGCGCATCCCACACTATGAAAATGAGTGCCACGGGGGCGAGCATGAGAATGGTGTATTTCGAAAGCAGACCGAGACCCAGGCACAGTCCGGCCCGCCACCATGCGGAGGCACGGCCCCTGATGAGCGCCTGCTCCAGGTAATAGAGCAGCGCGGCCCACGCCGCGGTGAGAGGGACATCCGGCGTCATCATGAGGCCGGAGAAAAAGAAGAAGGGCAGAGCCTGCATGAGCACCAGCGCGACTAGAGCGCTGTCGTCATCGAAAAGATCGCGTGTCAGCCGATAGACGTACACGGAGGCGATAGCACCGCAGAGAATTGCGCCGCTGCGGACGCCGAATTCCGTCTCGCCGAACAGTGTCGTGCCAGCGTGAATCAGCCACGCCACCATCGGCGGATGATCGAGATAACCGAGATCGAGGTGGCGTGAGTAATTCCAGTAGTAGGTCTCTTCGGGGAGCAGCTCGACCTGGCTGCTGTAGACCAGCCGCAGCAGCGCGACGCAGACGACCAACCCGATAGCCATCGCGCGCCAACTGAGGAGTGAGGTCCCGGCCCGCATCAGAAGAACGGTCACCGCCGCCGCGAATACGATTGCCCATTGCGCCGGCAAGCCCCAGCCTATGAGAAGCGCGAGCACGCCGCCACGCAGAAAGAGCACGGCGAGACTGACCGCAAGCAGACGACCGTAGAGCCTCCGTTCCTGGCGGTCGGCGATTGATTGTCCGGCATTGGGATATCCGCCTCCGACGGCGGTCATCAATGTCGCACACGCGAAACTGACGATGTGAGCCGCACTCACGGCCATCCCGCCGCGGAGGGTCACGATGAAAATAACAATGTCTGCCAGCAGCCCCAGGGCCGTAGCTATAGGGAGGCGGGTGCGATGATCTGCCAGTTTTGCGAGCATTTCTTCCGAAAACGGATATTTTAGACCTACCCTGGGTCCATCATTTTAGAAAAAACAATCCTGATAGGAAAAAACACTCCCGTATGTAAAAATAAGCATGGACGCCACTCGATGCCTAAGAACCCGCCCGCAATAGCCTCCCTATGAATCCCGAAGTCGTCGACGTTGCAGTAGTGGGGGGCGGAATCGCCGGTGTCTCGGTCGCCGCGATGCTCGCAGAGACCTTGCGGGTTGTCGTGCTCGAGCGCGAAAGCCATCCGGGATTGCATTCCACGGGACGTTCCGCCGCCTTGTTCTCCGAGATCTATGGCGGTGAGACCATCCGCGCCTTGTCGCGTGGCAGCCGCGACTTTCTCTATTCGCCGCCGGCAGGCTTTGCGGAATCCCCACTGGTGCGACCGCGCGGGACACTGCAAATCGCCACGGTCGGACAGGAACAACGGCTCAACGACTTTGCCAGCCTTCCGGATGTGGCGCCCGCGATCCGCTGGCTGGATGGCCCCGCGGCACGCGCGTCGTGCCCCATCCTTCGCGAGGACTACGTCGTCGCGGGCGTTCTGGAAACAGCCTCGGCGGATCTCGATGTGAACGCTTTGCATCAGGGGTGGCTGCGGCAACTGCGCGCGCGTGGCGGTCGACTGTTGGTCAACGCGGAAGTCAACACCCTCGAGCATACCGGCGCCGCCTGGAAACTGACAACGGCGGATTCCTCCATCCACGCCGATGTCGTAGTCAATGCCGCGGGCGCGTGGGCTGATGTCCTTGCGCGCCGCGCTGGAGTGCATGAAGTCGGCTTGCAACCACGCCGCCGTACCGCGCTGATTGTCGACGCGCCGCCCGGACTGCAGAGCGATGAGTGGCCGATGGTCATCGACATCGACGAGCAGTTTTATTTCAAACCCGACGCGGGCGCATTGCTGCTCTCGCCCGCCGACGAAACCCCGACGGAACCTTGCGACGCGTGGCCGGATGATTGGGACGTCGCCGTCGCGGTCGATCGGGTACAGAGAGCGACCACCCTGGAAGTGGAGCGCGTGCGACGAAGCTGGGCAGGCTTGCGAAGCTTCGTGGCCGATCGCACACCGGTAGTGGGCTACGCTCCCGACGCGCAGGGTTTTTTCTGGCTCGCCGGCCAGGGAGGCTATGGCATTCAAACAGCCCCGGCGATGGCACTGCTGGCCGCGGCGCTGGTGCGGCGGATAGCGGTGCCCCAGGAACTCGTGGGCTTCGGCCTGGACTCGAGGACCTTGCGCCCGGACCGCCTGCAACCCTAGAAGGCTGAGTCGGTCAGCCTCCTACCCTCATTGATAGAACCACCAGCGCATCTCGCGCACGCAAGCACGGCCACCGCACGGCGATAGTACTCACGAAACTTGCGGCCACCGGGAGCGGATGGGATAGTTCGCCGCTCGCTCGCGTTGTATTCGCGAGCGCCTGCTCGTTATATCGGCACAGATATAGCGTGACAAGAACATTTGGTGTTGGTGAAGCGGAGACCGCATGAGTTCATCTTCAACGGGAAAGCGTGTTGGTATAGTCATCGGCGTCATCGCCGTGATCGGCCTGGCGGTGCTCGGCTGGGCTGCGATTCGTCCGGGACCGCTCGCCTTCGCAGGCGGCAAGACGGTCTCGCTCGCCGAGTACAGTGCGGGACATCCGACGGGCGTGCCGGCGGACTTCACCGACGCCGATAAGTTGGCGCGCGGCAAGTATCTAACCGAGGCCGCGGACTGCCAGGCCTGCCACACCACTGAAGGCGGCAAGCCGTTCGCGGGGGGTCGCCCCTTCTCGACCCAGTTCGGCACGATGTACTCGCCGAACATCACTGCGGATACCGAGACGGGCATCGGCAGTTGGAGCGATGCGGACTTCCTGAAGGCCGTGCACGAAGGCGTCGGCAAGGGCGGCCTGCGGCTGTATCCCGCGTTTCCTTACGCGGCCTACACCTATCTCACCGACGATGACGTGCTCGCGATCAAAGGCTATTTGTTCAGCCTGCCGGTGGTCAAAAACACCCCGCCGCAGAACGCCCTGAACTTCCCCTTCAATCAGCGCTGGCTGATGACGTTCTGGGCGGCGATGTACGATCCCAACACGCGCTACGAGCCGCACACCGATCGCAGCCCGCAGTGGAACCGTGGCGCGTATCTCGCGGAAGCTCTCGGTCACTGCGGTGATTGCCACACGCCGCGCACTCCGTTTCAGTCGCTCGACAACCGCCACAAATTCAGCGGCGGCGCCTCGGAAGGCTGGCGCGCCTACAACCTATCGAGCGACAAGGAATCGGGCATCGGCACCTGGACAGAGGATGACCTGGTGCACTACCTGACGACGGGCCATTCGATGGACCGCGGCTCGGCGTTCGGTCCGATGGCCGAGGCCGTGCACCTGAGCTTCGCGAAAATGACTCCAACGGACATCAGCGCGATTGCTGAATACATCCGCAGCGTGCCAGCCGTGGATACCCCCGATCTGCCCGCGCCGAAGGCCGAGCCCGCTTCCGCCGATCCCTCCAAGGGCGTGGCCATGGATCAGAATGCGAAGGGCCGCGAGTTCTTCGCCGGCGCCTGCGCCGGCTGTCACGGCTGGACGGGTGACTCGCTCGTCACTCACGCCACGTTGACTGGCACTCGCGCGGTAAACGATCCGACCGCAACGAATGTTGCGCTGGCGGTGTTGCACGGCGCGAGCACGCTACCGCCCTCGAGCGACATTGTCGCGATGCCGGCCTTCGGAGAAGCCTATTCGGACGGCGATATCGCGGCGGTTTCCAACTACGTCACTGCCCGATTCGGCGTGAAGGGTTCCACCATCACGGCGGAAGACGTCCACAAACTCAGACTGGCGTCGGAATAGCGCCCTTCTACTTCTAGTAGTGCGGCGGACGCTCGTCCTCGGGCGTCCGTCCTTCGTCGGGCGAGCCGCTCAGCGAGCTCACCCGCTCCACCAGCGAGTCGAACTTCGCCCGCAATCCCTGGATCTCGCGCTGCTGGCGATAGACCACGTCACTCAGCTCGTGGTTGGCTCGCTCGAGATAAGCGATCTTGGTCTCGAGACGCTCGATCGCCTCGGTACTCATTCGGCCACCGTCGTCAGCAACCCGTCGTGCTGCTTCATCTCAGGCGCCGTATCGATGTCGGATGTGGTGGTCCGGCGTAACTCCCGTGGCTCGTCCATGTTCCATCTCCGGCCGCGGTGCAGAGTCGCCCTGTTGTCCCAGATCACGAGATCCCCTGGCTTCCAGACATGACGATAGACGAACTGCGGCTGAGTCGCATGCTCCAGCAGATCCATCAATAACACACGCCCCTCGGCAACCGTCATGCCGACCACGCGACGTGTATGGACGCCGATGTACAACAGTTTGCGACCCGACCCGGGATGCGTGCGCACGATCGGCCACAGCACCGGCGGAAACACCGACTTGGCCGCATCGGAATAATCATTGTCACCGAGCATGATGCGTGAGTGCAGCGCGTAATGCTCCGCCTCCAGCCCTGCCAACTCGGCCTTCATGCGCGGCTCCAGGGCATCGTAGGCGGCGCGCAGATCACAGAATTCGGTCTCGCCGCCCCACGATGGCAGACGTATCGCGAGCAACAGCGAGTATTTGGCGGCCGGCTTCTGGAAGGAGCTGTCGCTGTGCCACAGCTGGTTGGCCATGTTGCCGACGATCTTGCGATCGGAGCGCTCGACCGGCTTGCCATCGGCGCCCACATTCGACATGTCGGCGACTTCCGCATAACCCGTGCGGGGCGGCGCCGCCGGTGGCTCGTGCCCGCGGTTGTGAACGACGCGCGCGAACCCGAGCTCGAGGGTGCCGAGCTGTTCGGTCATGGCGCGCTGTTGCTCCGGGCTCATCAACTGGTCGTGAAAAACCAGGATGCCAAAGCGATTCATGCCGGTGTGAATGGCCGCGATCGTCGCCGGGGGCAGTGGCTCCCGCAGATCGACACCGCTCACCTCTCCTCCAAACACCGGGTGCAGTGGACGGATAACCATCAGTTTCCTCCGTCGAGCGTGATACTGACCGGGCAGTGATCGCTGCCCATGACATCCGCATGGATTTTCGCCGACTTGACGGCGCTGCGCAGTTTGGCCGAGACCATCAGGTAATCGATTCTCCATCCCACGTTGCGCGCCCGCGAGTTGGCGAAATGACTCCACCACGAGTAGTGCCCGTTACCCTGGGTGAACATGCGGAAAGTGTCGATGAAGCCGGCATCCACCATGTTCTGGAAGCCTTTGCGCTCCTCGTCGGTGAAACCCTTCTTGCCGCGATTCGGCTTGGGATTCGCCAGGTCGAGCTCGGTGTGCGCAACGTTCAGATCGCCACAGAAAATCACGGGCTTCTTCTTCTCGAGTTGCTTGCAATAGGCGAGAAACGCCGGATCCCAATGCTCGAACCGCAACGGGAGGCGACTGAGGTCGTCCTTCGCGTTCGGGGTGTAGACCGTGACCGTGTAGAAGTTCTCGAATTCCGCGCTGATGACACGGCCTTCGTCCGCGCTGTCCCGCTCCAACTCGTCCGCGAACTTGAAGCGCTTGGCGAAAGTCTCCGGAAAGCCATTGATCACCTTGAGCGGCTCCTGCCTGGCGAAAATCGCAGTCCCGGAGTAGCCCTTCTTGACCGCCGAATTCCAATATTCGTGGTACCCGGGCAGGTCGATCTCGATCTGACCCCGCTCGGCCTTGGTCTCCTGCAGGCACAGGATGTCGGGCTTGTGCTCCTCCATGAACGCCTGAAACGTTCCCTTTTTTAGCGTGGCACGGATCCCATTGACGTTCCAGGAGTAGATTTTCATGCTGCAAGTCTACCGCAGAGCCCCCCGGCGCACCCCTGCAGGGGGCTTGCCGCGCGGGAACGGCCTCGGGCACGAACGGAGCCGCTAAAAGGGTCAACTAAACGTTTCGCTCTGCGTTCGGTCAGAATGGTTAGGGCCATCTTTCCGCCATTGCGCGGAGCTCGCTCGAGGGTTTCCTTATGATGAAGAAACTGGTTTACGGCGGCATTCTTGCCGTTACGGTGTTTGGTGGGTTGGCGGGGTGCACGTCGCTGCATGTGACCTCGGACGTGAATAGAGCCGTGGTCGGCTCGGTCCACTGCCACACCTTCGGATGGGCGGGAACCTTCAGAGGCGACAGCCCAATGCGAAATGGGATCGCCAATCCGGTGAACGAAGCTCGGCTGCGCGGCGCCATCCAGGCGCAACTGGCTACCGTCGGCGTACAGCCGGCGTCCGGCCCGACCGCCCCCGACTGCCTCGTCGGCTATGGAATCGGTGCCCGTACGCAGATCGAGGGAGCCTACCCCGTCGGTTGGGGCTGGGGCTTCGGGTACGGTCGCGGCTGGGGCTGGCGTGGCGGTGGGTACTATGGCGGCTACGCGGGCTGGGATGAGCCTTATGTCTATCGTGAGGGCATTGTTGCGGTAGACCTGTACGACGCGAAGAGCAAACAGCCGATCTGGCATGCCTCCGTTAACCAGAGCCTCTATGGGGCGGTCGGTGCGGAAGCCGAGCAGAAGATCGACAAGGCCGTCGCCGTACTCTTTACGAAATACCCGCACTCATAACCGCGAAGGATCCGCGCTGGCGGCGGCAGGCATTGGGCGGTCAGGCACGAGCCTGACCGCTCGCATGCGTGGCGAGAGCGCATGAATCACCGCGAGGGCGAGTAGATACACGGTTCCGGCCACTACAAAAATCGGCGTGTAGCTGCCGATGCTGTCGAGGACCCAGCCGGCGTACTTCGACATCAACATACCGCCGACCGCGCCGGCCGTACCCCCGATACCCACGACCGACCCGACCGCCTGTTTCGGGAAGACATCAGAAGGGAACGTGTAGAGGTTTGCCGAGAACGCCTGGTGGCCGGCCGTCGCGAGACCCACGATGGCCACCGCCAGCCACACGCTATCCGCATACATGGCGAACATCACCGGAATGACCAACAGCGCGGCAAGAAACATCGTCAGCTTGCGTGCCACGTTCACACTCGCGCCGTAGCGGATGAGCCGCGACGACAGCCAACCGCCGGCGATGCTGCCTACGTCCGAAACGACATACACCACCGCGAGAGGCGGCCCGAAGTCCACCAGGTTGAGGTGGTAGCGCTTGGCGAAAAAGTCCGGTAGCCAGAACAGGAACATCCACCAGATCGGATCGATGAGGAAGCGCCCGAGGGCGAAGGCCCAGGTTTCGCGGAGGGTCAGGAGTTTCCGCCATGGGATGGGCTCGGACGACGAGGTGGTGGACGACGTGCCGGTCGTTGCGCCTTCGACGGCATCGCTGTTGATGTGAGCGAGCTCCGCGGCACCCACGCGAGGGTGATCTTCCGGGCGGCGATAGATTTTCAGCCAGATAACGAGCCACACGAGGCTGAAAGATCCGGTGACGACGAACGATGCCCGCCATCCGAATGCGAGAGTGACGGCAGGCACGATCAATGGCGTCAGGACGGCGCCGACGTTCGAGCCCGCGGTAAGAATACCCGTGGCGAGCGCGCGCTCGCGCTTGGGAAACCACTCGGCGATGGCCTTGAGTCCCGCCGGGAAATTGCCCGACTCACCCAGGCCCAACACCAACCGAGCCACGACAAAACCGCCGATGGAAGAAACCACGGCATGCGCGATGTGGGCGACGGTCCAGATGACCACCGCCGCGGCGTAACCCAGACGTGCTCCGAACCGGTCGATGAGTTTGCCAAAACCGAGATAGCCCACTGCATAGGCCGCCTGAAACCAGAACACGACACTGGCAAACGCGGTTTCCGTCCAGCCGTACTCGAGTTGCAGTGTGGGTTTGAGGACGCCGATGATCTGCCGGTCGATGTAGTTGATCGCCGTCGCGGCGAACAGCATGCCGCAGATGACCCAGCGATAGCGGCCGACCACGCCGCGCGCGCCACCGCCCGTACCCTCTCTGCTGCCCCCTCCCCCGCCGCCTCGGAACGACGAGTTAGTGTTGCTCAAGGGGCGCTATTGATAGCGACGACACGAGGGCGCGGCCCCGCGATGGCCGGAATGTGATGACGAGGTAGCCGTCCTTCGCGGTGCCGTCGAAAGTGCGCTCGACACTCTTCAACTTCCCACCGGCCGTCGCGAAGACGTCGAATTTATTCAACACCCGCTTTCCGTTGACGTCAACGTCGAACACGCGCTCGCCGGTCGTCGTCGCCGTCGGTTCCACGAACCGGGCTGTAATCCTGTAACGCCGCCCGTCCGGAACCGGAATGTGATACGCGAATTCGCCCTCGCGGTAGCTGTCGCAGAGCCGCGGGTCTACAGCGCCGCTCACCACCGAGCGCTTCCCCACGGACGCGTCAGGCGGATCAATGCCCTTCCCCTCGCCGCCCACGAAATACATATCGGAGCCATAGCGCTCATTGTCTCGCGCCACATAGCCGGAAATATCGCCCGCCTTGATACGTACGACTCCCGGTGAACCTGCGAAAGTCCACTGCAACGTGTCGCTCGTTTCCACTCCACCTATGTCAGCGGTAGTTCGCAACTCGTTCGCTCCCTGTGCGAGATGAATGCCGCGCCATAGGCAAACTCCTTCGGCGCAAGAAGTTACACCCTGCTCCTTGCCATTGAGCCAGAGATGAGCTTGCGTGGCATTGCTGTATGCCTTTACATCGAGCACAGCATACGCCCGATCGATGTAGCGCCGCCCGACGAGGTGGAGCGTTGGTCGCGTGCTCCAGTTCGCGCGATAAAAGTAGAATGCATCCTTGGCGACAGTACGGTCATAGCTCACGAGGCCTTTCTCGTTGATGTCCGTGAGATCGCCTTCGTTGCGCGAGTCGCTGGAGAAATCGAACAGGTTCCAGACGAACACACCCCAGAGATAAGGACGCGCCCGCAGGGCACTCCATGAGTCCTCGTGATAGAGGTTTTGCATCTCTTCAGGGTGGGGCCTGCCGTGCGGATTGATGGGACCGCCGGCGGGATCGTCACTGTGTTGGGTGAGCGCCGCCCCCGCGCCATATTCAGAGATGGACAGTGGCAACCGCGGGTGGCGCGCATGCGCGGCGTCGAGCATCACACCGAAGTCGCTGAACTTTCCGGTATACCAGCCGAAGTAGCGGTTGTAGCCCACGACATCCGTAACACCGACGATGGAGTCACGGGGCGCAATGTTGGCAACGTCGCTGCCCGTGTGAGGCGGCAGCCCCACTTCGCAGCAATCAGCCAGGGTGGTGAACCGGCTCGGATCCTCGCTCTTGGCGAGACGGTTCAGGGACTTCAACAGGGAAAGCGGCTTGCTCGTGCCACTCGACTGAGTCGCCCGCAGATCGATTTCGTTTGCGATCGACCACACGGCGATAGAGGGGTGGTTGTAGTTCTGCCGGATGAGCTCGAGGAGTTGCTGGGTGGCGTTGGCCGCGAACGCTTCGCTGGCGGGTGAGCCGTCGAACGACACATGGTTCACGAGGGGGATTTCCGCCCACGCAATGATGCCGCGCTCATCGGCGAGCTCGTAAGAGCGTTGGTCATGTTGGTAGTGCGCCAGCCGTACGGTGTTACCGCCCATGTCCGCCAGGATGTCGAAGTCCTGCTCCTGGTCGGCGCGTGAAATGGCCCAGCCTTTCACGGGACGATCCTGGTGCATGCTCGCGCCGTGCAGAAGGAGGTGCTCGCCGTTGAGAAAGAAGCCCTTGTCGGGGTCGAAGGCGAGAGTCCGCAGGCCTAGCGGTTGGGTGACGCGGTCGAGGATCTCGCCGCGAGGCGAACGCAAGGTCACCACCGTTCGATAAAGATACGGATCTTTCACGCCCTGCCAGAGTCGGGGCTGTGGGATGCGCAAGGTGGCGGATGTGACGACGACTTTAGCGGTGAGCTCGATCGGAGTGGACGGCGCTGTTGAAGCGGCGACGACCTTCCCGTCGGCATCTTCTATCACCGTCTCAACCGATACCTTCGCGGGTTTCGACCCATCGTTGACTACCCTGCTCGCGACCTGCACGACGGCCTCGCCAGGGTCAATCGACACCGCGTGCGCATAAACCCCCGGCCCACCATAATCCAACATATCGACATGGGCGGAGTGAGTCACTACCAGCGCCACGCTGCGATAGATCCCTCCAAACACGAAGAAATCGCCCGACAGCGGGATGACGGCCGCCGTAGTCGATCCCGGTTGCGGCCGGCTGTTGTCAGCCTTCACCACCAGAACGTTGTCACCCGCTGTGTCGATGGCGGCCGTCGCGTCGAAACGGAACCGCGAAAACGCACCGGCATGCTTGCCGAGATAGTGGCCGTTCAACCAGACATCAGCAATCGCACCGACGCCGTCGAACTGCAGAAAAAAGCGGCTCGCCTCCTTCTGCCCGGGCGCAGCCGCGGGCGCGGCTCCGGGCGGCGTGGCGAACCGCAAGCGATACCATCCTATGCCCTGCACGTTGTTCGACAGCGGCGAGCGCTCGGTTCCCTCATTGCCGATCCGATTCCACGTGTGGGGCACTTCGACGGCGCTCCATGTCGAGTCGTCGAACGTGCGTCCTTCGGCGCCCGTGACGGAGGCGGACTGTTGGAATCGCCAGCCGTGATCGAGGCTTACCAGTACACGCGGCTCGTCCGCGAAAGCAGGTAGCGCGCCGAGTCCAAGCACGGCGAGCCACGCAGGCAATTTCATCCGCTCCCCCTTACCAATTCGCCATTGTGCCGTCTTCCAGCCGATTCACCGGCAGATACGCACGCTGGTATGGATAACGCGCGGCCAGCGTCTCGTCGAGATCCACGCCCAGGCCCGGCTCATTGCCCGGATGCAGGAAGCCCGCATCGAATGTGTAGGAATGCGGAAACACCGCGTCGGTCTCCGCCGTGTGGCGCATGTATTCCTGCAACCCGAAATTCGGTATCGACAGGTTGAAATGCAGCGCCGCCGCCATGCAGACCGGCGACAGATCCGTCGCACCGTGACACCCGGTTTTGACGTTGTAGAGGTCGGCCAGCGTCGCGATCCGGCGCAAGTGACTGATACCGCCGGCGTGCACCACGGTCGACCTGATGTAGTCGATCAGCTGCTCCTCGATGAGCTGCTTGCAATCCCAGATGCTGTTGAATACCTCGCCGACCGCAAGAGGTGTGGTCGTGTGCTGGCGGATGAGCCGAAACGACGCCTGGTTGTCCGCGGCGACCGTATCCTCCAGCCAGAACAGCCGGTACGGCTCCAGATCTTTGCCGAGGCGCGCCGCTTCGATCGGCGTCAGCCGATGATGCGTATCGTGCAACAGATCGATATCCCACCCGAGCGCCGCACGGGCGGCCGCGAACAGATTGGGCGCGGACGCCAGGTACTTTGGTGTCGACCAGACGTTCTCGGAAGGCAACGCGCCGTCAGCCGGCTCGTAAAACATTTTGTCGCGCGACACGCCATAGGTCGAGGCGAGGCCCGGCACACCGGACTGCAGGCGGATCGCCGTGTAGCCCATGTCGCGATAACGTCGGGCCTCGGCGATGGTTTCCTCCACCGTCTGGCCATTTGCGTGGCCATAAACCCGCACACCGGTTCGGCAGGCTCCCCCTAACAGCTGGTAGAGCGGCATGCCGGCGGCCTTGGCCTTCAAATCCCAAAGCGCCGTATCGACGGCAGCAATGGCGCTCATCGTGACCGGCCCGCGCCGCCAGTAGGCGCCTCGGTACAGGAACTGCCAGGTGTCCTCGATCTGGTGGGCGTCGCGCCCGATCAGGGTGGGGACGACGTGATCGGCGAGATAGCTCGCGACCGCGAGCTCCCGCCCGTTAAGGGTGGCATCCCCGAGGCCGTAGCTTCCATCGGCAGCCTCTATCTTCAGCGTCACGAAATTGCGGCCCGGGCACGTGACGATCACGCGCGCGGCCGTAATGGGGAGGATCCTCGAATTTGACATGGGGCCGGCAGCGCCTCGGTGTGTGGTAAGGCCACTTCAACGCATCCACGGTGCCGGCGTCAAGGCCCCGGGACGTCAAATCCGCTCCTGGGAGGCGCCAGGACGCCACCGCCACCTGCCAGGACGTCGCCGTCAGTTGCCATGGCGCCACCGGCAACTGGTCAGTGAACTACCCGGAGTATTGATAAAGTGGCCTGACCAGTATAAGTTTGGCCCCGCAAAAAGATTCAGTACCGTTTCGACAGGGGGTAACGGCAAATGACATCCATGCATCGCGCATTTATTGGTGGGACGGGCGCGCTCACCGCTTGCCTCGGGCTCGCGGCTCCGGCGCTCGCCGATGACGCTCCAGAACCACAGTTGGAGGAAATCGTCGTAACAGCCCAGAAGCGCGCGGAGAATCTGCAGACCGTGCCCATCGCCGTGACCGTGGTCAGCGGCGACACTTTCACCAAAGCCAACGTCTCCGGCTTTTCCGACCTCGCGAAATTCTCGCCCTCGCTCACGACGACCGCGGGCGACCAACCCGCCAACAGCGCGCTCGTCGTCCGCGGCGTCGGCACCTTCGCATACAGCATCGCCGCGGAGCCGAGTGTCCTCGTAGTAATCGACGATGTCGCGGTGGGCTACCAGGCGCAGGCGTTTACGGATCTCGTCGACATCGACCGTGTCGAGGTCTTGAACGGTCCGCAGAGCACGCTCTTCGGCAAATCAGCTTCGGCCGGCCTCGTCAACGTAACGACGAAAGCGCCGACCAACACGTTTACCTACTTCGGCGACGTCAAGGCCACCACCGATGACGAGCAGCGCGTGACCATGAGCCTGTCCGGCCCGCTATCGGACACGGTCGCGTTCCGGCTAAGCGCCGCGGCCCGCTACTGGGGCGGCAACGTTCACAATGCCGCAAGCGGCGGGAAAATCGATGACGATCGCTCCGCCAGCGTGCGCGGCAAGATCCAATGGAAGCCCAATGACAACCTCGACGCGCAGTTCACCCTGCACTACAACGAGGATCGGGCCGACTGCTGCGGAGTGCCTCTCACCCGGTTGGATCCCGGCGGCCGCCTGCTCAATACGCCGTTAACCCAGGGACTCGCTATCCCGGGTGTGAACCCCGGCCCGAACAACACCACCGTGGCGGTCGACCAGGTGCCGAAGGCGAACCAGGAGGACATCGGCTTCACGTCCCATATCGCCTATGACTTCGGCGACGTCACCTTGCTCGCTATCACGGGCATAGACCAGTATCACCTCCACGACCTGACTGACAACGACACGTCGGACGCGGACGTGTTGCAGTACTTTACGCCCTTCACCAACACCAACCCGGTAGGCTCCAGCCCGGGCTCGAGCCTGGTGCAGTTGCACGGCGGGCTGCTGCAGGGCGGTCGGTTCTCCGTCAACACCTTCAGCCAGGAGTTCCGCCTGGCCTCCGACGGGCACCACGACTTCAACTACCTGGCAGGGGCGTATTACTCGAACGAAGACTTAGTGCGCGTCTTTGGCCGCGGGTTCCAGGACAACAGTAAAGCGGTCGCCAACTGGCGTGGCGAGACGCGTTACAACAACTACGCGCTCTTCGGACAGACGACGTGGACATTCCTCCCGCGCACGACGCTCCTGACCGGACTGCGCGTGAATCGTGAAGAGAGTAGCTATACCTACGACGACTACCTCCGGGTCATCCACTTCCCGTCATTCGGCAACCCGACCCAGAACGTCGACAACGTCGGCACCGGCAAGGCCGGCCTGCAATACCAGCTGACCGACGACATCATGGCTTTCGCGTTCTACGCCAAGGGCTATAAAGGCGTGGCTTACGACCTGGTCACGGGCTTGAGCCCCGCCGAAGCTGCCAGTTTCCCGGTGAAACCGGAGAAGTCGAATGACTACGAGGCCGGACTCCGCAGTGAATGGCTCGACCGGCGCGTCGCTCTGAACGTAACCGTGTACGACACGGAATACTCCGACTTCCAGGTGCAGACGATCGTCCCGAATATTCTCAACTCCTTCATTCTGACCAATATTCCCAAGGTGCGCAGCCGCGGCCTGGAGTTCGAATCGATGGCGCAGCTCACGCAGGACCTGCGAGCGAACCTCGGTTATGCCTACACGGATGCACACGCCGTCGACTATCCGGTGGGGCAGTGCTATAGCGGGCAGACGATTCCGGCGACATGCACTCGCAGCCCGGCCTCACAGAATCTCGCGGGTGCGACGCTGCCGAACGCACCGAAGAATAAAGTGACGCTGGCGCTGGATTACAAGCACGGCATCCCAGGTCTGCCGCTCGACGGCGAGCTGAATGTCAACACCTTCTGGCAGAGCGCCGAGAACTTCTCGATCAACAAGGACCCGGGCACCATCCAGCCAGCCTATGGGATCACGAATTTCGATCTTGGCCTGACACCCCACCGGCTGCCCAACCTCAGCGTGCACTTTTTCTGCAACAACGCGTTCGACCGCCACTACGCGGCGAACCTCAGCAACGTCAAGAGCAACTGGACCTTCCCGACGGCGTCGGAGACCGCGTACAACCACGAGTTGCCGCGCGACTACGATCGCTATTTCGGAGTTCGCATCGCGTTCACAAATCTCTGAAGCGAGCAGGAAATGTGAGGGGCCTACGGGCCCCTTACACCGACAGCCGGCGGGTATATTCCGTACGCTTGCTGTCGGCCTTCTTCCGCGCGTTATCCACGGCATCACTCTCCGTCGCCACCAACAGCCCGTCGATGACGCGCCCGAGATGATCGCGCATCGCGTTGCGCGCGGCCTTCGGATCGTGCTTTTTCAAGGCCGCGAGAATGCGCCGGTGCTCACCGATGCGCGGCTGAACGCCGACGCTACGCGCCCGCTCCAACATGTGGCGGCAAAGCGGCGACTTGTAGCGAATGTCCCAGAGGTTCTCGATCACAGTCGTGATCGCAGTATTACGGGTTGCGCGCGCAATCGCGACGTGAAACCGGCGGTCCGCCATCTCTCCCGTCTGCTTGCGGTTATTCTCTTTCACCATGTCGGCAATGATGGCTTCGATCTCCACCAGCTGCTCGTCGGTGATAGTCGTTGCGGCCAAAGCGGCCGCCTCCCCCTCGAACAGACGACGTGCCTCGGTGAGCTCGAACGCGCCTATGTCGAGATCATCCGCGCCGATCTGCGCCGGAGGATGCTCGGTAATGTAAATTCCCGAGCCATGCCGCGACTCCACCAGTCCGCGGATCTCGAGGGCAATCATGGCCTCGCGAATCGTGGGTCGACTGACTTTGAAGGAAGCTGCGAGGTCACGCTCGGAAGGCAGGCGCCCGCCCGGCTTGAAATCGCCCGACTTGATGGCCGACATGATCGAGTCGGCGACCTGGCGATACAGCTTTCGGGTATCGATCGTGGTGCTCATCGCGCTCGATCTTGACCGCTTCGGTCACGAAGCGCAATGTGGTCCGACCACTTCCGCCGCGTCTACAGCGGTCTAGTAGCGCCCAGCGCCAGCACCTGCCCGAGCTCGTCGTACTCGCTCGCGAGCTGCTGCTGTACGTAGCCGTGCAACATCAGCACGATGCGCTCCTCGAGAGCCTCGAACGCCAGACCGTAAAACGCAATGCCGGGGTGCCGGGTATCGGCGACCCCGTAGACCGTTGCAACTTTGCCCGGCAGACGCAGCTCCTGTTGACGACCGAGCACTTCGATCGTGGCGTCCAACTGGACCGAAGCGCCAACCTCCAGGGTGAGATTCTTGTCGACACCGACCCTTGCGCCACCCACGCTGAGGTCGACGATCGTGATCTGATGAACTTCAGGTGTAAGAAGCGTGCCCTGCAAGCTGACCAGCGCGCGCGGGAGCTGGCGGATGAGGCGCTTCTCAATGACTTCGGGGACGAGGATGTGCAGGTAGGGGTACGGCTCGAACGCCACCTTCAGAATCGCCCCGCGGAAACGAAAGACCGTGGTGGAGCTGAACATCCGGCAGAACCAGACCTGGCCTTTGGTGATGGGCGCGAGCGCCTTGTCGGGGCGGGCCGGGGCGGTCATGACGAGGCAACGGTTCTCGTGCGACACCCCGATCACCCAACACAGGTAGCTCTCGCCGGTTTCCTTGGGCGCGATCTTTACGCCGCAGCGGGCGCGTAGCGGGATGTTGGAATAGTCGCGGTTGAGAGCCGTCAGCGGGTCCACCGGATCGGGATCGAGCGCCTCTTCGATGACCTCATGCCTGCCGGCTGACAACTCCGGCTTGTAGTACTGCCCGTGGTCCAGCAGACGCTGCAGGCTGCGCTCGGACTCGACCACATGTCCCTGGGCCAGCAGCAGCTTGCGATGCGAGTCGTAGATGGAGAACGGCAAGGACTTGCCGATCGCAATCCAGCGCTTATCGACCAGCTTCTTGTAATCCGTCATCGGGAATCCGGAATCCGCCCCATCTGGCATGAGGCCTCTATCGGCGCACCAACGGAATGCTTTAGAACTCCAGGCAGATCTTCCCGAAATGCTTCCCCGACTCCTCGTACCGGAAGGCGTCCGCGAGCCCCTCCAAGCCGAAGGTCTGGTCGATGACCGGGCGCAGCCCATTGGCCTCGATCCCGCGAACCATGTCCTGCTGCTGGCGCCGGCTGCCCACGAGCACGCCCTGCAGCCGCGCGTTCTTGATCATCATGAGGGACAAAGGCAGATCGCCGCTCTGGCGGGTCAGCGTGCCAATCATCGCAATTCGTCCGGCGTTACCAACCGCAACGATCGATTGCGGCAACGTCCCCGGCCCTCCTGTCTCCACCACGTGGTCCACGCCCTGGCCCCCTGTGAGCCGCCGGACCGTACCGCCCCACTCCGGATCGGACTTGTAGTTGATGGTGTGGTCGGCACCGAGCGCCTTGGCACGTTCGAGCTTCTGGTCGGATGAGGACGTGGCGATGACCGTCGCCCCCATGAGCTTTGCGAACTGAAGCGCGAAAATCGAGACGCCACCAGTACCCAGGACCAGCACCGTGTCGCCCGCCTTGAGCCCCCCCTCAACCACCAACGCGCGCCAAGCGGTCAGCCCGGCCGTCGTAAGCGTTGCCGCCTCCGTATGGCTGAACCCCTTCGGGGCTTTCGTAAAGGCAGCGGCGGAAGTGACAACCACCTCGCGGGCATAACCATCCAGTCCATCACCAGGGGTTTTCGAGAAGTCCGCGACGGGGGGCGGCCCGTCATGCCAGGTGGGAAAGAAACAGGACACCACCGAGTCGCCGAGCGCAAATTCGGTAACACCGGCGCCCACCGCCTCGACGACCCCGGCCCCATCGGCCATGGGGATGCGACCATCCGCCGAGCGCATGAAGCCTCTGGCCACTGCGTAATCGTGATAATTGATCGAGTTGGCGTGCAGCCGGACCCGGATCTCACCCGCGGCGGGGGCGCCTGGATCGGGCTTTTCGACGAGATTCAATCGATCCAGCCCGCCGGGCGCGGCGACTGTCATGGCTTTCATGCTCATCCTTTCCGAAACGTGGCCGTTGGAAGTGTAAACGACCGGGCTTTTTTGTGACGCCGTTCCCATTCGCAAGCAACCGGCGTTAACTTAATGACCCGCGTGCCGCTGTCTTGGGTATTCGAGCTCAACCCGTATTGTCGGTCCAGGGGCATCGTATGCAGCTGCAACAGTCAGGCTTTTCCGGCTCATCGAGCACCACTTGCCAGTCGGCCGCCTGCAAGCTGCTGCTGGGAAGCGTGTGGTCCGCGCTTGGCCAGACAGGACAGACCGGCGGTGTAAAAGACATCGCGGCGGCCCTGACGCCCCAACTGACACGGACCGTCGACAACGCTCTCGACCGGGTCTCACAACAGCTCGAGGCACAGGGTGTGAACCCCGCCCACGTCCAGACACTGGTTGGCAGATTCAACCAGGAATTGTCTGACGCATTGAACACGGCCCACAGGCCGTAACGACCCAACACCGGATACTCAAGCTGCCGCGCTCGCGGCCGCTACATTATTGGGTTTGCCAACTGGGACAGGCGTCCCGGGCGTTCCGAAGACCTCGAGGGGGGTCGGTGCATGCTGTTGGGTGTGGTATCCGTTCTGGCCGTCGCCACTGTCGTGATAGGGCTGCCCGTGTGGCTGCTCCTCGGACAGCGCAAGCCCGCGCCCAAAGCGCGCCCGGCTAGCAAGGCGGCGCCCGGGGAGACCGGCGAGTGGGTTTTCCACAACCCGGCGGAAACGGCCGCGGGGACCCAAACGAGCGCCCAAGCCCAGGCCAAAACGGCAGCTCAAGCGCAGGTGGCAGCTGACAAGCACGCCAAAAAGGCCGGCCAAGCGTCCACGGCACCCGCCCCAATGGCCGAAGCCAGCGCCGCCGACGCCCCGCTACCCGAAGTCGAGCCTCTCTCGGCCGCACAGACCTTCGCTGCACTGCACCAGCTCTCGCTGGGGTCCTCCGCAGTTGGAGAGTCCTGGCCCCCGACCCACGCCGAAGTCATCTCCGCGACCGCCGACATCCTTCAGGACGCCGCCACCGAAGACCGCTACACCCCGCGACGTCCGAGTCTGTTGCCGCAGCTACTGCGCGCGATGAATGACGAAGAGGTGTCGCGTCGCGAGCTCGTTACGATCATCTCGCGCGACCCCTCCCTCGTGGGCAACCTGCTCAAGATGGCCAACAGCCCGTTCTACCGCGTCAGCGCACAGGCGGTGGAGAGCATCGATCGGGCGGTCGTCATTCTCGGTAACGACGGCATCCGCTCGCTCATCGCGGCCGCGCTCGCGCAACCTATCTTCCACATTCGCGGCGGCGACTTCCCGAAGTTCCCCGAGATCGCGTGGGAACACACCTTCCGGACCGCGAGTGCGACCGTGACCCACACGGCCATCGTGGAAAAATCCGATCCGTTCGCCGCGCAGTTACTCGGCCTCGTCGCCGGAATGGCCGGCATCGTGGTGTTTCGCGTAGCGTTGGATCAGTACGACACACGGCCCCTGTTGAAACCGCATGCGGGAGTCATCGCCTCGCTGTTGGACACGCAGACCGCCGGAGTCGCGAAGCGCATTGCCGCGAGCTGGGGGCTGTCAGACCGCATCCTGGCGGCGCTCGACGATCAGACGACCGCGGTGGCCGCGGACAAACACACCGCCCTGGGCCGCTCGCTGGAATTCGGACGAACCGCCAGCGCGCTCGCCGTTCTCTACGTCAACAAAGCCCTCGACGACGTCACCGCGCAAGTCTCGCTTCCAGTAGCCAACATGCCGGCGATGGAGTTGCAACGCCTCTGGACGCGCCTCACCGCCGATCCGGAAGCAGGGGCGCGCAAGAAGCCGCCCCGCGCCGCCGCCCGATGAGCTATTTCACCGCGTTCAAAATGAACGCATAAATATCCGCCGTCTCCTCGATTTGCTTGGCCGTTGGCTTGCCGGACCCATGCCCGGCGCGCGTCTCGACGCGCAGCAGAATCGGCTTCCCGCTCGGGTCGGCCCGCTGCATGGCGGCGGTAAACTTGAAGCTATGCGCGGGATACACGCGGTCGTCATGATCCCCCGTGGTCACCAGCGTCGCCGGATAATTCACCCCGGCCTTCACATTCTGCAGCGGCGAGTATGCGAGCATCGCCTTGAATTCCGCCGGGTTGTCCACCGAGCCGTAATCCGACTCCCAGCCCTTCCCCACCGTAAACTCGCGGAACCGCAGCATGTCCATGACGCCCACTTGCGGAACCGCGGCGGCAAACAGTTCCGGCCGTTGCTCCTCGGTGGCACCCACCAGCAACCCTCCATTCGAGCCGCCCCGGATGGCCAGATGCTGCGGACTCGTCCAGTGTTGCGCGATGAGATATTCGGCCGCGCCCACAAAATCATCGAACACATTTTGCTTGTGGGTTTTCATACCCCCTTCGTGCCACGCCCGCCCATACTCACCGCCGCCGCGCAGATTTGGCATGGCGTAGACGCCGCCCAACTCGAGCCAGCCCGCGATGCTCGCCGAAAATCCCGGCTCCATTGAAATGTTGAATCCGCCGTAACCGTAGAGAATCGTCGGATTGTTGCCGTCGAGCTTCGTGCCTTTGCGGGCCACGATATAGAGTGGCACCCGCGTGCCGTCCTTGCTCGAATAGAACACCTGTTGCGTCTCGTAGTGATCGGGATCGAATCCCGCCAGCCGCGGCGTCTTCCACAAAGTGCTTGCGCCGCTCGTCAGATCGAGCCGATACACGCTCGGCGGGGTGGTAAAGCCGCTGTAAGAGTAAAAGGTCTGGCGATCCTGGATACGGCCCTGGAAACCGGCCGCTTCGCCGAGACCGGCGAGTTTCACGTCACCGAGCAGCTTCCCCGCCGGAGTGTAACGGCGCACCGCGCTATGGGCATCGTGCAGATACCCGGCGACGAGTTGGCCGCCCACCAGGCTGACCGAATCCAACGTGTCGGCGCTCTCGGCAACAACGGTCCGCCAGTGACCCGGATCGGGTTGCGCAAGCTCGATCGCCACGATCTTGTACCGCGGTGCTCCGTCGTCCGTCATGACATAGAGCGTCGACCCGACATTGCCGATAAAGTTGTACACCGCCGTCGGTTTGGGAATGACAGGGACAATGGCCGCCGATGCGGCACGACCCGTACCGGCACGGGCGAGCTCCTGCACCAGCAGCGTGTTCTGCACCTCGTCGCCGTGATTCGCCTGGATCACCAGGTAACGCCCGTCGTCCGTGACCGATCCGCCCACGAACCAATCCGGATCATCCGTTCGCGTGTAGACGAGCGAGTCCTGCCCCTGCGGCGTGCCTAACTTGTGAAAATATAACTTCTGAAACTGGTTCGCGGCCTTCAGAGCGTCTCCATCCTTGGGAGCATCATAAGATGTGTAGTAGAAGCCCGAGGCATCCTTCCGCCAGCTACCCGCGCCCGCCTTCGACCAGTGGATCTCGTCCGGAAGATCCGTGCCGGTGTCAACATTGCGCACGTGCCAGATCTGCCAGTCCGAGCCCGCATCCGACAGTGCGTAAGCGAACAAACGTCCGTCATCGCTCACGGCGGTCTCACGCAACGCCACCGTTCCATCCTTCGATAGCGTGTTGGGATCGAGCAGGATGTGACCAGGCGTACCGGGATCGGTGGTCACGAAGATCACTGCCTGGTTCTGCAACCCGTCGTTGTGCGTGTAGAACCAGTAGTTGCCGTGACGCGTCGGCGCTCCCCAGCGCTCGAAATTCCAGATCTGCTTCAGGCGCGCGGCAATGTCGGCGCGTCCCGGCAGCGCCTCCAGATAACCGCGACTCAGCTTGTCTTCCGCCTCGACCCAGGAGCGGGTGGCCGGCGAGTCAATATCTTCCATCCAGCGATACGGGTCGGCCACCTTCACACCGTGATAGTCCGAGCTGACCTCACCGGGAGTGGCGGCGGGATAGGAAAGGGGTTGCTGCCCAGTGGTGGCCAGAGCAACAGTGACAAATAACGAGGCAAACACGATCCAGCGCGAGCGCATGCGGTCTCCTGCGCGGCAACGGCCGCGGAGGCCGGCGATTCTACGCGGAATACTGCCGTGGGAAGATAATGCGGAACGTGGTTCCGCTGCCGGGCTTGGTTTCGAGCTCCATGCTCGCATCGAGGAGCTCGCAAAGCCGCTTGACGATGGACAACCCGACGCCTTCACTCGGCAGCTCGGAAGCGGTTCGTGCGGGCACGGAAGCGGAAGGCAAAGTAGGTACCGTCGAGAGTTCCGCTGCGGCTGGCCCTTTAGCTGACTCACGAGCAACCGCGTGAGCCTCTTTCGTCGCGGTGCTCAATGCCTGCGCAAGAGGCGCCGCCCTGCTCGCATCGAGACCAACTCCCGTGTCTCCCACGGTCAAAGCCCAGCGAGCTACCTCGCCAGAGGCAACATCCGCGCAAGACACCACTACGCCTCCCTTCTCGGTGTACTTGAGCGCGTTGAGAATCAGGTTCTGCGCGATACGCCGCACCTTCACGGCGTCGCCATCGACGACCAGCGCCGCCGGCGCGTCAAATTTCAGAAACAGTTGGCGGTTGGCGGCCAGAGGCTGCAACGAGTCGCAAAGCTCGGAAATCTCGGTACGGGCGTTGAAGCGGGCTACATTGCGCTGCTCGCGACCGGCCTCGAGGCGCGCGAGTTCAATGAGGTCATTCAGAAGCGTATCCAACGAGTCGGCGCTTTTACGCACGAGACTCACGAACGCCGGCAACTCCGGTGTCGCCACGGCATGCCCGAGAGCGTTCGCCGCGAGCTTCACTGCGCCCACGTTCCCGCGTAGGTCGTGTGCCGCTTCCCGCCACAGCTCGGTCCGCTCGCGCTCCACGGACCGCAGTTGCTCGAGCACGCGTTCCAGTTCTCGCAGCCGCCCCGCTGCCTCGGCTCTCTCGAGCGCGGCGTGACTTGATGCGCTCTCGACCATGCAATCGACAAATAGCTGCGCGAGCATCATTCGAGCTTCGCTCACTACCGAAGCATCGATGTCTGTTTCGTCGAGCGCGAAGGATTCGAGCTCGCCCAGCATGGACATGTGCAGGTGACCCCACTCGCGCAATGTCTCGCGCGAGTTATAGCCATGTAGCCACCGGTGCTCGCCGTGTTCGGCAGCGCCGGCAAGCTCGTCCGCCTCGGCTGCAGCTTCGCCCTGCCGGCTGCGTGCTGTCAGAGCGCGGTCGAAGGCGTCGAGAATCCGCGGGATGTGGTCAATGAACTGCGCGCGAGCGAGGGACGAGGCGGCCCCTACTCCCGGGTCGTCCGCCACCTTGCGATGCCATTGAGTAAGGATCTGGGTACGCCGCGCCTTGAGATGAGCGGCGACGCGCGCGAATTCGCTGAGCGGAGCGGTGGGCATGGCCGAGCAGGGAGTCTCCGGAGCGTACGACGATTGCCTCGCACAATCACTTCAAAACGTCCCACAGGCAAGCTCGGCCCGGGGCGTGGCCCCCGGGCCGATGAACCGAAGCTTAACGATGGGCCCAATGCCCTCCGGACAGGTGCCATCCATCCCGCTCATGCACCCAGCGATGCGGCTCCCAGCGGTAGCCGGCGCGCGGAGCCTCCCAACGGCCTCCATGCCAGACATGACGACCGCCCTCCCAGCCCCAATACCCGCCAACCCAGAAATAACCCGGCGCAGGGGCGACACCGTAGGTCTCCACCTGGACCGGAGGAGGCGCTACCGCGACCGGGCCGCCGATGTAATACCCGCGTGCCGGATAGACCACACACGCACTGAGCGTCGCCGATAGGGCCGTTACGATCGCCGCATTTCGCACAAAAACGCGCAGGTTGCGCATAGTTTTCCTCGCCATGTTGTAGGTCGTTCCGCCGCTGTTCGCGGCTCCTGAAGTATGAGAACGCGGCAACTGTTGGATGGTGCACAAAGTGCCGCTTACAATCGGCGCCCATGATCCTGCTACGAGAAGCCGAATACATCACGGTGCCGTGGAAGAACGGAGGTGGCCTGACCAGGGAGATCCTCAAGGTCCCCGCGGAGGCCACCGCGTTCGACTGGCGGTTGAGCCTGGCGACTATCGAGCAACCCGGTCCCTTCTCGACGTTCGAGGACTACGACCGTACGCTCGTCCTGGTCCGTGGCGCCGGCGTGGAACTCGATTTCGGAGCATACGGCCGAGCCGTACTGCGCACGCCCGGGCAGTTGGCCGCATTCGACGGCAGTTGGGCAACGAGTTGCACTCTGGTCGACGGTCCCTGCAGCGACCTGAACCTGATCGTGTCCAAAACGCGGGCGGAGGCTCGCGCTCGCCTCGTCCGGGTCGCGACGCCCGAGATCATCCATACCGCGGGCTGGGAAGAAACATTGATCTGTTGTATTGCCGGGGCCGCGCAGATCGAGAATGCCGCCGGTGAGATCGCGACGCTGTCGGGCGCGGATGTGGCGCGCTGCAACCCCGATGATGGCGTCCTGACCTGCGCGCCGGACGGCACCACCCCCGTCCTGTTGTTCGTTGCCGCGTTGCGCCATCCAGGGAACACCGGCCGCAAAGCGATTTCCTGACTTAGCTGCATCCGCTCTCCCCGGAGCCGCGTATACGGCTCGGCAATCAACTCACCGGGGAGAGTTTCATGAAGTCCGCTCGCCACTCCGCTCTTTGGCCGCGCGTCCTGGCCGGGGCATTAGCCTCGGCAATCGTCAGCGCGGCGCTAGCCTCCAGTCACCGCGAGGCTCCATTCATCACCACGCGTCCCAAGGTCGACGGAACCGACTTCTACATGTTCAACAGCTACGAAACCGGCCGCGCCGGTTTCGTCACCCTCATTGCGAATTACCAGGGTTTGCAGCAGCCGCAGGCGGGCCCGAACTATTTCACCCTGGATCCGAATGGCCTCTACGAAATCCACATCGACAACAGCGGTGATGGCGTCGAGGACCTGACCTTTCAGTTCCGCTTCGCCACCGTGACTCAGGGCCTGGCCGTCATGGCAGGCACCAAGTCGATTCCGGTCCCGCTCGTCAACATCGGGCAGTTGAATACTACGGACTACAGCGCGCAGAACGTCTACGAGACATACACGCTCACCCTCGTCCAGGGCGACCGCCGCACCGGGACCGCCACCGCGCTCACCGACGCCAGCACCGGTAGCAAGACCTTCACCAAGCCGTACGACAATATCGGCGCAAAATCCATACCCAACTACGCGACCTATGCCAACAGCTTCATCCACTCGATCACCATTCCGGGTTGCAGCTCCCCGGGCAAGGTCTTCGTCGGACAGCGCCAGGACGGGTTCGTGGTGAACCTCGGTGAAACCTTCGACCTGGTCAACATCAAGTACCCGGCGGAGGAGTTGTATACCGGCGGCAATGCCCGCAACCTCGCGCCCAATTCACTCGCCAACTACAATGTGACTTCGCTGGCGCTGGAAATTCCGGCGTCCTGCCTAGTGTCCAGCGCCTCACCGATCATCGGTGCCTGGACCACCGCGAGCGTACGGCAAGCGGCAGTGATCAATCCTGTGCCGCAAAATGCTCATAGTGTCGGCAGCGTCGGCGCGGTCTCAACACCTACGGGACCCTCGGTCGAGGGCGGCGCCTGGGCGCAGGTTTCGCGTTTGGGTGCGCCCCTCGTGAACGAGGTGGTCATCGGACTACCCGACAAGGACCTGTTCAATGCCTCCCAGCCCAAGAACGACGGGCATTTCGCGGACTACGTGACCAACCCCTCGCTGCCGGTGTTGCTACAGACGCTGTTTGGCACCGCTGGAGTCAAGGCGCCGAATGTCTATCCGCGCACGGATCTCGAGGCTGCCTTCCTGACTGGAGTGAGCGGGCTCAACCAGCCGCCCAAGGTGACGGCATCCGAGATGCTGCGTCTCAACACCAGCACCGCCGTCACGCCCGTTGTGTCGCAAAGCGACCTAGGCGTCCTCGGCGGGGATACGTCAGGATTTCCCAACGGCCGGCGGCCCATCGACGACGTCGTCGATATCGAGCTGCGAGTTGCCATGGGCGCACTCCTGTCACCCTTCGACGGCAGCGCGAGCGACCCGGATCCCTCCTCCGACGTTTCGCGACAACTCCACTACACCGACGGAGCGGAGCCCAATCCGGCCAACTATCTGACAGTCTTCCCGTACCTCAACACGCCGATCGCGGGCTCGCCCACCAGCGCCAACGACTAAGGGGGATAGCATGAAACGCAAGATAGTCGTCATTGGGGTTGCCGCAGCCGTGGCAGGCATCCTGTCCGCCTGCGGGCACGACCACTCCGGCGGGTCGCCGTCGCCGCCGACTCCGCCCATGAGCACCAACGTCAACGTCACGACCAGTGAGCTGTTGACGGGTTACGCGCAAAAGGCCTCCGAAACGGCCTCTCCGGCGGTAGTCAACGGTGACATGTTCACCATCACCGATACGAGCGAGACCACCAACCCGATCAGCGTGAACGGGAATTGATGGACAGGGAACTCTCACCCGCCAGCCGTCCTCGAGGCACTCGAGGACGGCTCCTGGCGACCGTGTTAGGCATCGCGCTGATCGGAGCGGCGGCAGCCACACCGTACACACCGCGCAGTGATGCGCAGATTTTGGCCGAAGTGCCTCCGGGGACAGCGCATGTTGCCGCCCCAGCCTTGAATCTCACGCGCACCCGTCTGGACGTTGCGCTGCCCCTGGCGCAGTTCTACATCACGCGATCCCGCGCCACCGGAGATCTGCGCTTCCTGGGATACGCCGAAGCCACCCTGACGCCGTGGCTGAATCAATCGCCGGCGCCGCCGGCGGTACTCGTGCTCCACGCTACGATTTTGCAGAGCCGCCATTCGTTCGACGCCTCGCTGCAGGAGTTGGATCGGGCCTTGGCTGCTCAACCCGATAACCCGCAGGCGTGGCTCACCCGGGCCACCGTACTGAGAGTGTTAGGCCGCTACGACGAGGCACTGTCTTCGTGTAGCCACCTGGCAGGCGCCGCGGACCTCGCCGTCACGACATTATGCAGGGAAAGCCTTCGCAGCCTCACCGGCCATCTCGAATCCGCCTATGCCACGGTAGCCGCGCTGCCATCAGAATCACTTGGCGATGCCGTGCGCGCCTGGCGCTACTCGGAGCTCGGAGAAATGGCCGAGCGCCTCGGTCATGACGCCGACGCCGAACACTGGTTCAGTGAGGGACTGCGGTACGCCGGCGAAGACTTCTACACGCGCACGGCCTACGCCGATCTGCTGTTACGCCACGGGCGCGACGCCGATGCGCTGCGGCTTCTGAATGACTATCGATCCATGGAGCCGATGCTGCTGCGTGTTGCAATTGCCGAAAAACACACGGGCGCCAGCCAGGCTGCCAAAACGGACGCATTTCTCTCAAACGCCTTCGCGGTGGAAGAACAGCGTGGCGACGCGGTTCACCGGCGCGAGCAGGCCCGCTTTCTACTCGACATCGAACAGCAACCCGCGCGAGCGCTGGCCGCCGCCCAGGAGAACTGGCGCGTGCAGCGTGAGCCGGACGACATGCTCATTCTGCTGCGTTCCGCGCAGCAGGCAACCAGACCTGACATCGCCGCGCCCGCACTCGAATTCCTGCGTCGGGAGAAGCTCGAGGACGTGCGACTCAACCCCTACCTTGCGAGCGCTCGATGAAACGTCTCGTCGCCCTGCTTCTGTTGTTGATGCTGGCGGAAGTGGCTTCCGCGCATATCTCCAGCAGCGGATTCCTGGTCATCAAGGTGCAGGGCCGGAGTCTGAGTGGCTCGTTGGAAATAGCGGTTCGCGACGCCGAGCTGGCTGTTGGAGCCGACGCGAATCACGACGGCAAAATCACCTGGGGCGAACTGCGCGCTACCGAGCCCAGGCTCGCCCGATATGTGGCGCAACACCTCGTCCTGCGCGCGCAGGAGTCGGACTGTCCCCTGACATTCCAACCACTCCAGGTGAACGAGCGCGTCGACGGTAACTACGCGTGGCTGCCGTTTACCGCGCAATGTGGCGCCCCCCCGGGGAACCTGTCCGTGCGTTATACCCTGATGGATGACCTCGACCCCTCGCATCGAGGCTTGTTGACTCTGACATCAGGGACGACTGCCCAGACGGGCGTCCTCGGGGGAAAGAACTCCATTGCCTCTTTCACCGTCGACGAGACCTCGCGATGGCGCGCGTTCGTGGAATATCTGCAGGCGGGCGTCCAGCACATCTGGGGGGGTATCGATCACCTGTTGTTCCTGATCTCCCTGCTGCTGCCAGCGGTTCTATCCAGGGCCAAGGGTCATTGGGAGCCCGTCGCCAGCGCCCGTCCCGCTTTCCTAAGTATCCTGAAGGTGGTCACGGCCTTTACCCTGGCACATTCGATCACCCTGACATTGGCGGCATTGGACGTGGTGCGCCTGCCGAGCCGGCTGACGGAATCCGTGATCGCCGCTTCCATCATTGTGGCGGCGCTGAATAACATCTTCCCCGTGGTCACAGAGAGTCGTGCCCGCATCGCCTTCGCGTTCGGACTTTTGCACGGCTTCGGGTTTGCCTCCGTGCTGGCCGACATGGGCTTGCCGAGCGGCGCCCGACTTTTGTCGCTGTTGGCCTTCAACCTGGGCATCGAGGCCGG
>JAQGOE010000054.1 GCA_028293725.1 Gammaproteobacteria bacterium
AGGTGCAGCTCAGGCTGAATCAACGGCATCAGGAAGTTGAGCGCCTGACGGTCGAAATACACCACGCCAAAGTTGAAACTCAGCAGCCCAACCAATACCCAGGGATACACGCGCTTGTTCATGAGGCGGCAAACACTCTGACCGGCAACTTCTCCGGACCGTGACCGATCGTCGTCATCCACGGCTCGGGCTCCCCCGCAGGCTCGAAGCGCTCGATATGTCTGACGAGCGCGCCGAGCAAGGCGTCCGCCTCGAGGCCGGCGAGCACGCGGCCAACGCAGGAGTGCACGCCGTAGCCCCAGCCGACATGTCCGCGGTTGTCACGTTGCACATCGAATCTATCGGGATCGGTCCATTTGCGGGGATCCCGATTCGCCGCCGCGAACATCAGGCCACAGCGCTCTCCCTGCGGAATCACGATTCCATCGATCTCAACATCACGCATGGCAATACGGCCCGCCATACGCGAGGGCGAGTCCCAGCGCAGGCTTTCTTCGAACGCCGCGCGCACCAGGGACGGATTCGCACGCACGAGTTGGTATTGCTCGGGATAGGTTGAAAAGGCGCGGATCGCATTGGCCATAGTAATGATGGTGGTATCGGCCGCCGCCGACAGCAGGATGCCCACCAGTAGCTTGGCCTCGTCCTGCGTGATCTCGCCCCGGTCCGCCGCCAGAAACATCTGCATACCCAGCCCGTCGGGATCGAGATTCTCCCGGGCGCAGCAGCTCACGGCCCATTCGATGACGGGGCCGGTATCGTGCATGGCCGCCTCGAACAGCTCATTCATTGGCCCCATGGTCGCCCACACCATGTTACCGAACGCGTACATGTGCTCCCGGCCAGGAACGGGAATGCCGAGGAGATCGGGCAACACTTTATAGACGAACGGCCGGGTGATCTCGGCAACCGCGTCCACCGTAGCACCATTGCGGTCTCGCAATCCGGCGACCAACACCTCGGCGTCAGCGGCAAACGCCGCCGCCATTTTCGACAACGCTTTGGGAGAAAGCGCATTCGCAACCACCGCGCGCACGCCCGTGTGCTTCGGAGGATCGTCCGTCAGCAACAGCTCCGGCCGAACGGACTTTGGATCGTGCCAGGGACGCGAAGTCGAGGAAAAGGTCTTCCAGTCGCGTAAACCCGCGGAAACGTGCTCGTAGCGCGCGATCATGGTGATATTTTCGCGCGCCAACTTCACTACGGGGGCGATCTCTCGCAGGCTGTCATCCACCGCGCGCGCGTTGCGCACAGCGTCGGCATTAAACAGGTCGTCGTTGCTAACGTAGGCCTCTTTCACCGTCCCCCCTTTCCGCGTGACTCAGGTCTTCAATATCCAACTCTCACCGTCGCGGACCAGCCAGCCGGAGGTGGGATCGCTGAAATGGCTGCCGATAACCAGCGCCTTGGTGCCCCCGAACCGGTCGACGAATGCCTGGCGGGTCAGCGCGCCCTGCGACTTGTCCATGTCGAAATTCCCGTGACGCATCGGGTAACTGAGCTGAATAGGATGATGCATCAAGTCCCCGGTAATCACAGCCTCTTCGCCCTTCGAGCGGATCAGGACGCTGACATGACCCGGAGTGTGCCCCGGTGTGGGAAACAGTGACACCTCATCCGTGATCTGATGCTCGGGCCCGATGAAGTCGACGAGACCCGCTTCGAGCACCGGGTCGATGGAGTCGTGGAGATGCTCGAAGTCGTGATAGCCGCCGGTCTTGCGCAGATGGACCCAGTGATCGAACTCCTGCTGTCCGAACAGGTAGCGCGCCTGCGGGAAAGTCGGCACCCACTTGCCATCCACCAAGCGCGTGTTCCAGCCCACATGATCGAAATGCAGGTGAGTGCACAGAACGGTCGTAATGCTGGCAGGCGGAAAGCCGGCGGCCTCCATGTCCTCCAGGAAGGTCGTCTTGATGTTGCAGAACACGTCGTACTCGCGCTTGCGATCGGCGCCGATGCAGGTATCGATCATCACGCTCTTGCCGCGCGAGCGCAGCACGAAACACTGGAACGAAATCTTCATCAGCCCTTCGGGCGTCGCGAAATGCGGCTGTAGCCACGCATGCCGCTTCATGAATTCGGCCGTCTCGTCCTTGTACAGCATCCAGATGTGGTCCTCGAAGGCGTTGACTTCGACGAGCCGGGCGATCTCCACATCGCCAACCTTCCAGTGCTTGATGTTCTCTATTGCCATGAATTTAGACTCCCGTTGTGACCGGAGCTCAGCGAAGGGAATCCCGCGAAGCGCCATCGGCGCCCGAAGCGCCGCGGAGGAAATCCCGGGAAGCGCCAACGGCGCGACCTGGGACGCGACGTGGGGCGACCCGCGCGCCGCGAATCAGGTCGGCGGCTTTTTCGGCGATCATCACGACCGCTGCGTTGGTGTTTCCTCCCACCACACTGGGGAAAACCGCTGCGTCGACAACACGGAGCGATTCGACCCCATGCACCCGTAATTGCTCATCGACAACCGAATTCGCGTCAGGGCCCATTCGGCAGCTACCGCAAGGGTGGTGCACGGTGGAGGCGGCGCGACGGAGGTATTCGATGAGCGATGCGTCATCCTGCGACGCCGGCCCCGGCTGCACTTCCACGGCGCGATAACGGGCAAATGACGGCGAGCGGCTGATCTGCCGGGCGATTTTAAATCCGCGTAACAGCGCCGCCGCGTCATCGGGGTGACTCATGAGCTGCGGATCTACCACGGGGGCCGCCCGTGGGTCCGGGCCCGCGAGTCTAACTTGCCCGCGGCTCTTTGGATAAAGCCCCACGGTGTTGACTGCAAAACCATGCCCCAAGGGGAAAGGGAACGTGTTGCGATTCCGGCGCGCCGCCTGGAATACGATTTGAACGTCCGGACGTCGTAGCTCCGGCAGTGTGCGCACGAAACCGGTTGCCTCGAACACGTTGCTCGAAAGCGGGCCCGTCCTGAACAGCGCGTACTCCGCCAGGTTTGCGAGCGCGCGTGGCACGGTTCGCCACGAGATTCCGTACGACTCGGTGTTGCGCATCTCCATCAACACGCCCACCGCGAGATGATCGTGATAGTTCGCGCCAACGCCCGGCAAGTGATGCTTCACTTCTACACCCGCCGCACGCAACGCCTCGCCGTCCCCGATTCCGGATAACATGAGGAGTTGCGGTGAGAGGATCGCTCCGCCGGATACGATCACTTCCCGCCGCGCGCTGATTCGACGCTCTCCGGCCGCCGTAAGCAAATCAACTCCCGTGGCACGCCGTCCCTCCATGCAGATCCGGGCTGCACGCGTGTCCGTCAGAATCGTGAGATTGCTTCGGTGGCTAGCAGGTTTCAGGTATGCGGTCGCCGTGGAGACCCGGCGCCCCTTCGCGATAGTTCCTTGCCTGGGACCATAGCCCTCGGAATCCGCGCCGTTGAAATCGCTATTGCGCTTGAAGCCCATGGAATCCATGGCCGCAAGGAAGGACGGCGTCATAGGATTCGGCCGTTTTATGAAGACGACGTTCATCGGGCCGCCGTGGCCATGATAGGGAGAGTCCGGATAAGCGTCGTTATTCTCCGAGCGCAGGAAGTAAGGCAACACCTCGCGGTAGCTCCAACCCGGATTACCCGCCGCGGCCCAGTCATCGAAATCGGTCGGATGACCTCGAAAATAAACCATTCCGTTGATGGAGCCGGAGCCCCCGACGACGTGTCCACGCGGAATGGGAATGGCGCGGCCGTTGAGATGCGCCTGCGGCGCCGTCATGAAACGCCAGTTGAGTCCCGGCACGGCAATCGCTGCGCCGACCGTCGCCGGGATGTGGATGAAGGGGTGCCGATCCATCGGGCCCGCTTCGATCAGGGCGACGCGAGTGTCACGATCTTCGGACAGGCGACTGGCGAGCACACATCCCGCGGTACCTGCCCCGACAATCACATAATCAAAGACGTTCTCGTCGCGCTCACTCATTCGCTTGGGCTTCCCCCGTTACAGCCCCCGCCAGCGCAGCGGTTCAGCCCATAGCTCAACACACTCGCCCACCCCCGGAGTCCTTATCTTTCGATAGGGTCAGGGGATCACCGCGCGGTGTCAGGCTTTGGCGATGATGAAGCTCAACGAGACCTTCGAAGCGCGCGACCGCAGCACTCCTGTGAACGGAATGCTGGCGCCCGGGTTCGAGCCGGTGCTGGAAGCATTCCAGGAGAATTATCGGAGCGAGGACGAGATCGGCTCCGCTGTCAGTGTCGTCATCGACGGACGGACGGTAGTGGATCTATGGGGTGGCTGGCGCGACGGCGCGAGGCAACGGGAGTGGCAGAAGGACACTCTGGTCTGCATGATGTCGGTCTCCAAGGGCATCACCGGAATGGCGTTCAACCTTCTCGTCGATCGTGGCCTGGTCGACGTCAACGCGCCGGTGGCGCGCTACTGGATGGAATTCGCACAGAACGGCAAAGAGTCGCTGCCGGTACGGTTTTTACTGGATCATCGCGCCGGCCTGCCGATCGTCGCCGATCCCATGTGGCCGGGCGCGATTTTCGATCACCAAGCGACCTGCGAAGCCCTGGCAAAACAGGCTCCGCTGTGGGAGCCCGGAACCGTGGCGGCATACCACATCCACACCCAGGGGTTTCTACTCGGTGAGATCATTCGTCGCGTTACCGGGAAGTCCGTTGGACAGTTCATACGAGATGAGATCGCCCTCCCCCTGGAGGCTGACTTCATACTCGGCAGCATGTCCAAGCACGACCAGGCACGGGTTGCCGAAGTCATGCCTAACATGGAAGCGCGGTTGTTCGCGGCCAAAGAAGTTGAGAAGGACACCCTGCGAAGTAAAGCCTTCGTGCAGAATCCCGCCGAGCCCTGGCCGGTCACTCTGAACTCACGGATCTGGCGTGAGAGTGAGATCGCCAGCGGCAACGGTCACGGCAATGCGCGCGGTGTGGCCCGGATCTATGCCGCATTCGCCCGGGGCGGTGAGCTCGATGGCGTGCGTCTGACCTCACCGGCCTCGGTGGAGGCCATGATCACCGAACAGCACAACATCACGGAGGTCATGCAGGAAAGACCTTACCACCAGGCGCTGGGGATCCTGTTGAATACGCCCGAAGCGGTGTACATGGGACCCAATCCGCGTGCGTTCGGCCACCATGGCATCGGCGGCTCGCTCGGGTTCGGCGATCCGGACGCCCGCATTGGCTTTTCCTACGCGGTAAATAGAATGCATGCGGTGGGAACCAACGGACCGCGAGCGGCGCGTCTCATCAACGCGCTGTATAAATGTCTTTGAGCTGACGAGTCGAGGGGGAAGCCGTGTTGCGAATTCCGGAGATTGCCGAGCAGTCCGTCCTGGTTACCGGTGCCGCGCGTGGCCTGGGGCTCGCGATGGCTAACAGGTTGGCGCGCCTCGGCGCGACTGTAGCGCTCGTGGACATTGACGCGCAAAGTGTCGCCGCCGCGGTAGCGCAGATCCGCTCCGACGGTCGCCGCGCCTACGCATACACGGCTGACGTATCGAGTCAGGCGGCGTTTTCCCAGGCGGCAGGCGAGTTCGCCCGGGAGACCGGCGGCCTGGACGCAGTCATCAATAACGCCATGTTGCTTCGCTATGAGCCCATCACGGCGGTGTCCGAGAAGGTCGCCGACCAGATGCTGGGCATCGGGATCAAGGGAGCCCTATGGGGGACTCAAGCTCTCCTGTCGCACCGCAAGCCGGATCGGGTCGCCTCGATCGTCAATATGACCTCACCCGTCGCCGAGCGCGGCTATCCCAACACCGCGATGTATAGCCTCGTCAAAGGAGCCTTGGTCACCCTGACAAAAACCCTGTCAGCGGAGCTAGGGCCGCAGGGAGTGCGGGTGAACGCCATGGCCCCGGGATCTGTTCCGACTCCCGGCGCCCTCGGTCTCAATGACAAAGCCGAATACGAGCGCCGCTCGCGAACGATACCGTTACGGCGACTGGGGCACGAGGACGATGTGGCGGACGCCATCGCTTTTTTGTTGAGCCCCGCCGCTGCGTTCATCAACGGCGAGATTCTTCATGTGGACGGCGGCATCGCGGCGGCGGGCTGAGTAGTCGCCCGTTGCGGCTGTTGGCGCGCCCGCCGACCAGTCGCTTCTATTTCGACGCGGCGGCAGCGACCTCGATCCCTTTCAGCATCTGGTCGAGGTCGGCGCGCGGGAAATAGCGGCCTGCCAAGACCACTGCACGAATCTTCTGCGTGTTGGAGATATCGTCGAGCGGGTTTGCGTCCAGTAACACCAGGTCGGCGACTTTGCTCTTCTCGACGGTTCCCATGTCGGCCAACCGTCCCAGGAACTGCGCCGGATTGCGGGTGGCGGTCTGCAATGCCTGCATCGGGGTCAGCCCGGCTTTGACAAACAACCCCAACTCGTCGTGGAGGCTGAAGCCGGGGAAAATGTGTACACCCGCAGCGGTATCCGTCCCGGCCATGAAGGGGACACCTGCGCGGAACATGGCGAGCGTCATCTCGAGCTCCATCTGGACGAACCGCTTGCGGACCGGCAGCGGGTCGGTATCCATGTCCTTCATGATGTCATGCACGAACATGGGCCAGGTCCGCTCTTTCCAGGCCACCGCGGCATATTTCGTGCGGGGGTCGTGGCTGAGATCGATGTCATCGACGAGCCACTGACCGCGCTCCCAGACCAGCGTGGGAACTTGCCAGGTCTGATTCTTCGCCATCAGGGCGACCAGAGTCCGCGCCCGGGCGGGATCGTAGTGACTGACATTCTGTCCGAGGCTCTTCGGACCCTTAAGGAGTCGATCCTCGATGGTCGTGCTGCCTTCAAAAATGCCCGTAAAGTGCTCGATACTTTTCTGTCCGGCGTTGGAAGCTTCGGAGGCCCGGACCGCATCGGGCACATGACCGACAAAAACGATTCCCAACTTCCTGGCTTCCTCGGCCGCCGCAAAATAGCCGTCGCGGGGAATCAGCGACTGGATCTTGATGAAATCCACGCCGCGGGCTTTGAGGTCATCGACCACTTTACGGCCGTCGGCCGCGTTGGCAACCGGTGCGGAACTAGGGAAACGCGGCGTTGGCCCGTCGAGCATCGGCCCTGCGATGACCATACGAGGCCCCAACAGTTTTCCGGCAGCGATGTCCGCTCGCCATTGGATGAGGGCATCCAGGTCGCCCCCCATGTCGCGCACGCCGGTGACACCGTTAGCGACAAACATGGGTAGCACGACTTTTTCGTTTCGCGGTATCCAATCGCCGAACACCGTATGGACGTGCATGTCCCAGAGTCCGGGAATCAGGTACTTTCCTCCGGCGTTCACCACCTTCGCATCGGCCGGCGCCTTCACATCGACGCTCTTCCCCAGGTCAGCGATGTGCCCATCCCTGACGATGACCGTCATGTCCGGCTGCAACGGCCCTCCGGTTGCATCAATGACATTCACATGTGTGAATGCCAGGGTGGTATTGGGCGGTACAGCCTGTTCGGCAAAAACAGCGGTGCTGGCGGCCAGTGCCAGCAAGAGGCCTGCGAATGCTCTCATCGTTGCATGTCCTGAGGTCAGAAATCGAGCGCGGTCGGCTTCTTCAATAAGAAGGACAGCACGACGAAGTAGAGGATGCCGGCCCCGATCCAGACGGCCCCCATGATCTTGGCGGCCCCATCCATCTCATACAACACGTAGGCAATCACCAGAAACCCACCCAGGGGCATGACCAGGTGACGCAGCCAGTCGCGGCTGCGCTCGCGGATGACAAAGTGATTGATCACCGCCAGGTGCAGCAGCAGGAACCCCGTCAGTGCCCCGAAATTGACGATCCGGGTGAGATCATCGATACGATTGTCGAAAAACAATCCGACGACCAGTGAGATGCCGGCCACGGCTAGCGTGCTGACATACGGTGTCCGATAGCGCGGATGAATCTTCCCGAGTACGGCCGGGAGTTTGCCATCCCGCGCCATAGCAAACAGGATGCGTGAAACCGCCCCTTGTGCCGCCATGGCGTTGGCAATGCCGGACGCCAGAGCAATCGCGGCCAACGACAGAACGCGCAAACCTGTCCCGCCCGCACGTTGCGCGATGTCATAAAACGCCATGTCGGCCGAGGAGAACACCATACCCCGTGCGAGGTCCGCCGCAATCCAGGTCTGGAGTACGAAAAGTAAGCCGACCAGCAATAAAGCCAACAGCGTTGCACGCCCCACCGCGTTGCGACCGCCGAGGCTCTCCTCCGCGAGCGTCGAGATGCCGTCAAAGCCAAGAAAAGATAGGACCGCGATCGACGTGGCACCACCGACAGTCGCCAGCGAGAATACGGCTGGATCGTACACCGGCTTCCACGTCAATGCGCCCGCCCCGAGCCCACCGTACAGCGCAACCAAGCCGATTACGATGAACAGCAGCAGAGTCACCAACTCGAAAGCGAGCATGTACAAATTCACACGCGCCGTGAGCTGGATACCGATCAGATTCACGATGGCATTGAAACCGACGAACCCCAGGAGCCAGATCGAGTCGGGCACTCCCGGTAGCAAGGGGCGCAGGGCCACGGCACTGAAGATGTACAACAGCGCTGGCACCAGGATGTAGTCGAGAAGAATCAACCACCCAGCGAAAAAGCCCGCGGCCTCGTGCAGACCGCGCCCGACGTAGGAGTACACCGAGCCTGCCATCGGAAAGGCGCGGGACATCGACGCGTAACTCATGGCCGTGAAGTACATGCCAACGAGCCCGACGAGATACGCCAGCGGCACCATGCCTTTCGCGTCGTGCCACACAAATCCAAACACCCCGAACGGGGATATGGGCACCATGAAGACCATGCCGTAGACGATCAGGTCCCTGGTGGTGAGCGCGCGTTTCAGCTCCTGCTTGTAACCAAAAGTCTCGAGACTCGTCATGGGCGGGAATTTGACCATCGCAGCGAGCAGGAAGTAGCGCCTTCCGGAGCCGTGGCCGCTACTTGCGGCGGTGGCACGCTCTTCGAGGCGCGTTCATGCGACAAAAATGACACATTTCGCACCGAAGTGCGAGTGCGTCGTTACTCGCTGAGCCGCCGTTCGGGCACGCCCCGCGGCGGTGAGGTGACGCTCCCTGTCACCTCGGAAAAGCCGCCATCAAGCCCAGTAACTGCTGAACGGCTTGAAGATCCCGCTATCGAGGGTGAATCCACGACGTGCCATCTTGCGAACGACACACGTCCGCAGCTTCAGTGGCAGAGGGGGATTTATGAGTCTCAACTCAGTTGACACCGACGTCGGTGTCCGCTCGTCTTCCGAGCACCCGGCAAACGCATCATGTTGCTTAGCCAGAATCTGGTTCTGCATGTCAGTCCTCCTGCTTATCCAACTCACGGGCGCAAGATACACACGATGCGTGACAGCGTGGTGACCGAAAGGTGTCAAGCGCAGTGCAACACCGTGAATTTGATCACAACACTCCAAACATCGCGGCGCCGCAAACATGTTGCAACGCAGGAGTTGCGAGCACGTCCAGCCGCCCGCGCCAAACACTTCGGAGTGCCTGTTATTACGTCACGGGACCGCGTGTGCAGATCAGCGCCATTCTCGAGAGGTCCGGCCGGCAGCCAGAGCCTGGGCGTATCGCCGAGCAAGTTTGGAAGAGGCGACCCACATGTTGGGCAGAAGTCAGATCGGTATCGAGGGGGCCTGACAGGAAAACCGTGCCGCATCCACCAACAGCGTGGTGTTGTCATCCGCACCTGTTTGTTTTCGATACAACGAGCAATGACATTGATACACGGCGTCTGCGGTGTCGGTGACCTCGAATTCAACCGATCTGCAAAGACAGGCGCGGCGCATTGCCGCTCTCTCGTCAGTCGACATTTCCGAGGTTTGTTCCTAAACAGGAATAATTTTACTTTCCGCCCAACCTTTCTTGAGTCTTTCGTTTTCCTTTCACAATTCTTACGCTCGCGATACAGTGCGCCCTGGTGTTTGAGACCCTGCCATCCCAAGGCCTGCGAGCTGCTCCACAACTTTCCTGGACTCCGGCGGATCATCGTGTTCCCGCACAAGGGCAGGGGCTTGATTCAGGAATACCTCGGGGCTCTGCGCCGTCGGAGGCGTTTCTTGAGCTGGAGCCAGACGCGATGCCGGTCGAATTCCTGCCACCCCGCGCCGCTTCGCCCAGTGATGCCCGATTCCCTTCGATGCAGTTCGGCTCGGTGCGCGCGTTGACTGCCACGATCGCGGCCACGCGCATGTTCATTTCGGCCGACACCGGTCCCATGCACCTCGCCAGTTCGATGGCGGTTCCCACGGTGGCCCTGTTTTGTGCATCGGACCCTGTGCTCTACGGACCATTGAAACCCGTGGACCTCGCAATCAACATTGCAGAGAGCACGCCGCGCCTGGTCGCGCAGCGCTGCCAGCGTTTGCGGCGGGAATCAATTGAGGGGGACAGCGCGCTCCCCCGATAATGGATTTCCGTTAGTTGTCGGCATCGGGACACAGGCTATAAATCCAGTCCCGCATCGCTGCGCCTGGCCACGCACCAACTCACCCACCGCCACCGCATTAATCGATCCTCCATCAACAAGTTAGGATTCAGTTGTCACGCGGGAACACATGGCGGCCGCGTGCACGGCGGCGCGTAATGACGCGTGGCGGACGCGCGACGTCCGATGTTCCCTGCAATCCAACTTCTGGGAAGAGCAATTTGGTGCTAATGTCAACCGCGTGGCGTGAATTACGTTGTCCAGTCGTTCTGGTCATCAACCCGGGCACGGATTCACACCGATGCTGTCACCCGGTGAGGGAGAGCTGCCATGCGTACGTCTGGCGTTCTGTTTGCCGCCATTTCCATTGCCCTGCTGATTCCAACATATACTTACGGCCAGAGCAGCGACCCGCGCGCGACCGAAGAGCAGCCGGAGCCGTATCACAAGCATCACGATACGCGTCAAGGCCACGATCATTTCTATCCGGATCGGGGCTCGATCCTGCGGGACCCGCCGCAGGGGGCAATCGTGGTGACCTACGCGGGCCTGTCCTACCGATTCCATGACGGCGTCTGGCTCGAGCCACGGGGACCGGCATTCATGGTGGTGGCGCCCCCGATCGGCCTCATCGTCCCAACACTCCCCACCTTTGCCACGGTCCTGGCGCATGGAGGGGAAATTTATCTCTACTGCAATGAGGTCTACTATCTGCCGCGGCCCGACTTGAACGGCTACGAGGTGATCAACGATCCCGCGGAGACAGCCGTCAAAGCCAAGTCTGACGCAGCCCTTGCTGGGCCGGTCTCCGGCAAACTCGCTGCCGCACCGCGAGCTGCAACGCCGCCGCCAGCTACCGCAGCAACGAAGGCAGAAGACGACGACGGAGAGCCTGCCGTAGTAACTCCGGCAGCTATACCAGTTGCGAGGGCCGTGGGCGCCTCGCCCGGCGTAGTGAGTTCGGCGGGATCCGCGGGTTTGCCTGCCTCTGGAAGTTTGCCTGCGTCCGTGAGCCCGACCGCTTACGTAAGTTCGCCCGCCGCCTCCGTGAACCCACCTGCTTCCGTGATCTCGCCTGCTCCCGTCAGTTTGGCCACGTCCGTGAGTTCGCCCGCCGCCGTGGGCTCGCCTGCTTCCGTGAGCTCGTCCGCCACCGTCCCGGTCGGCATGGCGATGCGTTCCGTCCCGGTACCGAGCACAGCGCCCCCTGTCTCAACATCCAGTGCGACACTTTCCAACGTCGCACCCACTTCGCCACCCACCGGGCCGACGACTGCCCCAACAACCGGTCCACCGGCATCAATCACAGTAGCAGCGGCGACGCCATCCGGCCCCGCCTCCGCCACGGCAGCACCAATCTCAATGCCCACCGCACCGTCCAGCGTCACCGCGCCGCCCAGCGCCGCACCTTCCGCACCCGCTGTGCCCAGCGCAACCGCCCCCATCGCCGTACCCGTCGCAGCGACGGCACCGGTGACGCTGCCGACGACCTCTTCCTCAACTGCAACACCCGATCCCCCAAAGGGTATCCGGGCGACCCTGTCCCCGAAGAACGGCCAAAGCGCCGATCAACTGGCCCACGATCGCTATGACTGCTACCGCTTCGCCGTGGCACAGACCGGTTTCGATCCGGTGCGCTCGGGGGGCGCCGCGTCTCCGACGGCTAGCCAACAGCAGTACGACTACGATCGGGCGCAGTCAGCGTGCTTCGAGGCACGCGGCTATACAGTGCGATGAGGCGTACGGTGTGCGATCAGCCCTATGTCGAGCCACCCCATCAGAACTTCGTTCTCACGGTGAGGCCAAAGGTGCGCGGAGCGCCCAGGAACGTATCGATCTGGTTGAATTGGAACGGCGCATCGAAGGCGACCTGGTAGTAAAGCTTGTCTGCCAGGTTCGCCGACCACAGCTCGACCGCCCACCTGTCGTTCGGCGCGCCGATCCCGATGCGCGCGTTCAACAATCCATACGATCCCTGGATCTTTCTCGGATCGAGGTTCGACCCCGTGTTGTAGGACGAGTTGTATTTCTCGCTGAGGGTGCCGCGGAACGTCAGGGCCCCGGTGAGCGGCACCTGGTACGTTGCCGACGCAGCGCCTGACCATAGAGGCGCAAACGAAATCCGGTTGTTGAGGCGCTCGGGAGAGAACAAAGTGATCGCCGAGCCATACTCGTTGATGTTCGTGAACGCGTAAGTCGCTCCGCCCGACAGACTCAGCCCCTGCAGCGGAGTCGCCCAATTCAAATTCAATTCGGCGCCCTTGGACTCCACCCGGGGAATCGACGTCACCACGAACAGAATGCCGGTATAGGTGTTCAGCTGGAAATCGCGATATCTCTGATCGAACAGCGCCGCATCGAGGCGCACGGTCTGATCCGCCAGCGTGCTCTTGACTCCCAGCTCGTAGGAATCGACGGTCTCTTCGGGGAATGACGTGTCGAGGACCGGCGCCAGCGGATTCGCGGCCGCCGGGTTGGTCACCCGGCCCAGGTTGAATCCGCCCGCCTTGTAGCCGTCGGCAAACGAAAGGTAGGTCATGAGCTCATCGTTGAAGCGATAGGACAACTTGACCGTGCCCGATACATTGTTTTCGGTCAGAGATTGGACTTCCGACAGCCTGTTGAAGAACGGGTTGAATACCACCGAACACCCGTACCCCAGCAGAAACTGGTATTCGGGGCTTGCAGGGTTGAGCGCGCGGACACGTGGTGATGTGAGCAGCGATCCGCAACCGGCGCCCCCATCCGTGTCGTTGTAATTCAACGTCGCGACCTTCTTTTCGTGCGTGTAGCGAAAACCGGCGGTCAGATCCAGGGCCGGAGTGATCGAATAGGTTTCGTTGCTGAAGAACGCAAAGCTCTTGGACGTCTGGCGAAATGCATCGGCATAGCCGGCCACCCCGGGCACGAATGTGGCGCCAGGCAGCTTCCCTGTCAGTCCGGGAATCAATAGAAAATTCGGGGTTCCCGCGGCAGCGGATGACAACCCGCCCAGGTACAAGTCAAAGTCTTTACCGGCCCAGAGCGTCTGGTTGTTAGTCAGAATTTCGCTGGCAAAGAAGCCACCCACCAGCCAGTTGAGCGAGTCTTGCTTGCCCGCAAGGCGTAACTCCTGGCTGAATTGCTTGAAGTCGGTCGCATTGCCCTCAGTGGCGGGCTCATACAGGATATCGACGGAGGTGTAGTCGGTGTCGTTGCCAGCGATAATAGTATTGTCGCGCCACGCGGTAATCGACGTGAGCGTCGCCTCGCCCAGTTGCCAGTTGAGCTCGCCGGATACCCCCATGTCCCGGATCCGCTGTGTCCACGGCTGATTCGAGTAAGTCTGATAGCCGTTCCCCGACCCGATCCCGGTGGCACCAGGCTGCCCGCCCAGAGCCGGAATCGCAGCGAGCGCATTGACGATGCCCGCGAAGGGTCCCAGATAGGTGGCTGCGGCACCGCAGCATGTCTCGTTACGCTTCGAATAGTCGCCGATGAGCAGGAAATCGACATCGTCGTTGGGTTTGAAGAGATATTGCCCGCGGAAAATGTAGACGTTGCGATCGTTGTTCCTGTCATTGGTATTGGGACCGGCCCCGACATTGTTCTCGAGCCAGCCTTCGGTCTTCTGGTACCCGGCATAGAGGCGCCCGGCCGAAATGGAGCTGAGAGGTCCCGTGACGGAGGCGGAGATCTCGCGATCATTGAAATTACCGATGGAGGCCTCCGCCGTGGCGCCAAAAGTCATCGCGGGTCTCTTGGTCATAATGCTGATGACGCCGGCGTCATTGTTCTTGCCAAACAATTCGCCCTGCGGCCCTTCGAGCACCTCGATCCGCTCGATCTCGCCCAGGTTGCCGAAGCCGACGCCGTTACGCGGACGATAGACTCCGTCGATCACAATACCAACGGAGGATTCCAATCCCGGGTTGTCACCGACCGTGCCAATACCCCGAATACGCGCGGTCGTGGAGTTTTCGGATGTGGTGGAGGTGACTGTCAGGCCGGGGGTCAACACTGTCAGGTTCTTGATATCCGACACCCCCGAGTCCTTGAGCTGCTGCGAGGACAGGGCTATTACGGAAATCGGCACGTCCTGTATGTTTTCCGAGCGCTTCTGTGCGGTTACGATGACCTCCGCGAGACTTGGGGGCACCGCCGCGTCGTCGGCCCAGCTGAAACCGCCGACCAGGGCGCCGGACGTTGCCACGACCAAGGTCGTGACCTTGCGAGCGGTATGTCGGCCGCCGTTATGCCGGCCACCGGAACGCCGGCCGAACGCCATACGTCGATTTGTCATAGATCTTCCTTCCGTGAGGCAGTGAGCCTGTGACTCCGGCACCACACCTCCCGTGCACCCCCTGCTTATGGATCGAGCCTACGGAAAGGGCGGTGCCCGCACCGCGCTTCCGGCGACAATCGATTGGCCGGCGACGCCATTGAGTGAGTTAGTTGAGCGAGGCGCGCAAGACGCGCGAGTGCAGTCGTATATCGACGGTTCGCTGCTTACGAGCTAAGCTGCGTATCCGACGAATCTCATGGCGCGCGAGCTGGGGGGATACAGCAGTGCGGACAAACACCGCGACGAATCGTAGCGATGTGCTTGCAGGTTGGGTAAAGGCCATTGGACGTACACTCGACGCGGCGGGCTGCGATAGCGCAGCGCTTCTCGCCGAGGCTGGATTCGATCGGGAGTGTCTGGATAGCGCCACGGCGCGTTGCCCGCTGACCAATACGGCGCGCTTATGGGAAATCAGCGTAGCGGCGACCGGCGACCCCGCATTCGGCGTCAAAGTCGCGAGCCACATCAAGCATACGACCTTCCACGCCCTGAGCTACGGGTTGTGCGCGAGTTCCACGTTAAAGGAAGCCTTCGAGCGGCTGAAGCGCTACTGCCACGTGGGCAGCTACGCGGTCGAGTACGAGTTCTTCAAGTGCGGGACCGATTATCACTGCGTGATCGAAACCACCGCCAAAGTCCCCTTCGAGTCGATCGACGCGCTGGTGGGGGCGCAGCTGCGCATGTGCCGCTCGCTGCTCGGGCGTGACTACTCGCCGCGACTCATTGAGCTACGACGGCCGCGGCCGGCCCGGGTCGAGGACTTCGAGCGGATTCTGCGCACACCGCTGACATTCGGCGCGTCGCAAAACCGTATGGTCTTCGACAGCGACAGCATGGAGTGCCCGCTCGAGGGCGGCAACCCGGAATTGGCGCGGCACTGCGATGCCATCGCACTCCAGTACCTGGCGCGAATCGAGCACGACGACATCCAGGCGCGCGTTCGCGAAGTACTCATGCACCGGCTGGAGAAGATGGAACCCTCTCAAGAAGAAGTCGCCGAGCAACTCCACATGAGTCCCCGGACTCTGCAGCGCAGACTGGGCGACAGCGGAACGACCTACAAGGAGGTACTCGACAAGACACGGCATGCGTTGGCGATGGCCTACCTCAGCGCACCTCAACACAGCGTCAGCGATGTGACCTATTTACTCGGGTTCTCGTGCGACAGCAGTTTCACACGGGCATTTCGCCGCTGGACCGGTCAATCGCCCTCCCACTGGCGTGCGTATGGAAGTAAGGTGCGCGACGGAGTTTGAGTCCCTTACTGAATGCCCTGGAGCAGGGATTGTTTGGTCGAGCTCTGCGGGGTCGGGTCGTAGTTGCTGTCAGTACCTACACAGTTCTTCCATCGAACATCATCAGGACCGCCTCTCCTTCTGCGGTCGAGACGACAGAATCAACTCGGAACCCGGCCTTTTCATACGCGCGCCGGGCTCGTAGATTTTTTACATCGGGGTCAATGACAACGGCAGGCGCACCCTCGCGCATCAGGCGCTCCGCCAGAAGCCTGAGAAAACAACTCCCATGCCCCCGTCCCAGCATACCCGGCTCGCCGACAAACGCATCGATAGCCCGCGTGCCCACAGGTAACCTTTGGAGGTGCGGTTGCGGCCAGCTGTGCACCTCGTAATCCTGAGCGTAAGCGAACGGCAACTCCCCGAGACAGACGACGCGCATGGTCATCCGCGGCTCTCCGAGATCCTCCTGCAGCAACGCGTATTGCTCGTCAGGATCACCCCACCAGCGCACCACTTCCGGAGTGGCGAGCCAACGGCGAAACATCTGCAGGTCCTGTCGAGATGCCTGTCGGAATTCGTATTGAGCTATACCGGTCACAGGTGTTGATTGAACCAGGCCGCCACCTCGACCCTGATTTGGTGGAGCGCATCCAGCTTGGTCCAATCGTGAGACACCTCCGGCGCAATCACCACCTTCAATCTTTTGTCGTTACCCGAAGCACCATAAAGCGGCCGTAACGCATCGCGCAGCAAAAGGGTTCCTTGCGATGGAACAACGTCATCTGCCGCGCCGTGAAAAATCAACAGCGCCGGCGGCGGATCACCAGCAGCGATTTCACCGGCGCGTCGTATCGAGTCGGCGCGCTCGGCAAGCTGACGCGTGGATGGCGTCCATTCATATCGACGCTTGGTCGCATGCTCGACCGCCTGGATCGATTCACTCAATCCGACAGGAGCATTCAAGGTGACGGCCGCCTGCACAGGAACAGCCCTTTCAGCCAACGCAAACAAAACCGCGGCGCCGCCGGCAGAAAAGCCAAATAAGCCAATCCTGTCGTTCGGCCGGAGACAGCGCCGGCCGCGTAGCGCGTCCAGAACAGCGGGAAGCTCCTTCGCCGCACCCATGACCACCGGCTCGAAAATCAACGAGGCGTAATCCGTCACCTGCCGCTGCGCGAGGGTATCGCTGCCGCTTGACGGCGCACGCGAGCCAAACAAGGGCAA
>JAQGOE010000068.1 GCA_028293725.1 Gammaproteobacteria bacterium
GGGTTGCCAGATCCAGCGCTGGCCGGGATGCCAGACGCGGACATCCTCCTTCCAGGTGATCTTGACACTGCGGAGACGGCGGCGCTCGAGCCAGGCGCGGGCGGGCTCGACGGCGGGACCGTGCCGGGAGTGCCAGGCGGCGAACAGGGTGACGCCCTGGGACCGGGCGAGCTCGGCCAGGTCCTGAATTTCGCCCACCGTGACGCCCGGGGGCTTTTCCAACAGGACGTGTCTGCGGTGCTCGAGGGCGTAACGGGCGATCTCATAGCGCACTTGGGGCGGGGTGCACAATGCAACAGCCGTCACAGCGGGGACGGCTTCCAACAATTCCGCGATGGAAGGGAAGCTTTGCACTCCATCCAGCTTGTCGTGCGGGCTGGCGACGCCGACGAGCTCGAAGTCATCGTTGGCGGTGCAGGCTGGGACGTGTTGGTCTCGGGCGATCTTGCCGAGGCCGACAATGGCCAGCTTGATGCGGCTCATCGGCCGGAGTTTGCCGCGGTCCGGCGTCCGGCCTGCAGCTCTGCGCGGCTGTTGATGAGGTCCATCACCTCCTGGATGATCTTGCGCATGGCCTCGCCGGCTGCGGCGGATCGGCCGGCGATGATGGCGTCAGACACCTTCTTGTGGTCGGCTACATTGGCGTGCACGCCTTTATAGCGATTCGTGGTGCGGATGCTGATGCGCAGTGCAGTGGCGATGAATCCTGTCAGTTGGGCGTAGAACCTGTTGCGGCTGGCGCGCAGTACGGCGACGTGAAACGCGATATCCGAGTCGAGTGGGTCGTCTTCGCCGGCGTCGGCGGCCTGCATGCGTGCAATGGCGTCCCGAAGAGCGGTCTTCTCGGCGGCTCCAGCCATGTGGGCTGCGAGACTCGCGGCGCCCGGCTCGACGGACAGGCGGAATTCGGTGAATTCCATCAGCAGTGCCGGGGAGAACTTACGTTCGAGGAGCCAGCCGAGCACGTCCGGGTCGAGCAGGTTCCAGTTCGATTCGGGCTCGACGCGCGTTCCGATTCGCGGCCGCGAGGCCAGCAGGCCCTTGGCGGTCAGCATTTTGACCGCCTCGCGCACGATCGAGCGGCTTGCGTTGAACTGCGCGCACAGCTCCGCCTCGATGGGGATCGGGTTGTCAGCCGGATAGACCCCGGTGACGATGGCGACGCCGAGAGTATGGGCGATCTGGTGGGTGAAGTTCTGGCCTCGGACGGGGGTTGTCATGCTCGATACTCTGATTCTGGCAGGCCCTGTGTGCCCACACGATATAAGAAAACGTCGCCCGCGGGGCCGACCTGCAGGATGTACTCCAACACCGGGGTTGTCCTCACCACCACTTCCAGTAGATCCCGATCAGGATGGCGGTGATCGCCAGTGCGGCCACGTTGAAGGCCGCGGTGGTCGAGTAGTCGATCTGTTTGATTTCCACTTTCAGGGCGCCTTCGCGCCGGGTCTGCAGCAGTGAGATGACGACCGCCAGGCCCAGGCAGGCCACGAACACCAGGCCCACGCGGTCCATGAAGGGTAGAGACGGCCAGGTCCATTTCAACAGCAGCGATAGGAGTGCGGAGGCGACCGCCGCGGTCAGTGCGCCTGCGGCTGTACAGCGCTCCCAGAACATGCCCAGTAGAAAGATCACGCAGATGCCCGGAGTAAAGAAGCCCGTGAACTCCTGGATGTACTGGAACGCCTGGTCGAAGCGGCCCAGCAGCGGCCGTGCAGTCACGATCGCGATGAGGAGCGCCACCGCGGCCGTGCAGCGCCCGACCAGGACGAGGTGTCGCTGCGATGCCTGGGGGCGCAGCGGGCGGTAGATATCCATCGTAAAGATGGTTGCGATGGAGTTGATCTTGGAGCCCATGGAGGCGACGATCGCCGCGATCAGGGCGGCGAACACCAAACCCAACAGTCCGGTGGGTAACAGGGCCATGAGGTGCGGATACGCCTCGTCCGGGCGCGTGAGGTTCGGCGCGAGAGCCACGGCCGCGATGCCCGGCAGCACGATGATGACTGGCATGAGGAGTTTGAGGAAGGCGGCGAGCAGGATGCCCTGCTGGGCGGCGCGAATGTTCTTGGCGGCGAGTGCCCGTTGAATGATGTATTGGTTGAAGCCCCAGTACGAGATGTTCATGACCCACAGGCCGCCGACGAGCACCGACAGGCCCGGCAGGTCCTTGTAGTTGGGATTGTCGGGCGAGAGGATCATGGTGAACCGCTCGGGGAAGCGCGTGGTCAGTGTCTGGAATCCCGCCACCATGCCCGCCCCGGCACCGATCTTCTCGAGCGCGATGCCGCTGATGATGAGTCCCCCCAGCACCAGCAGTGAGACCTGGACGATGTCGGTGAGTGCGACGGCTTTGAGTCCGCCGTAGAGTGCGTAGGCGCCGGCGAACAGGCCCAGGCCGACGAGTGCGATCTGCAGGTCTACTCCCGCGACGGTGTGCACCGCCGTGGCTCCCAGCCAGAGGATGGCGGTGAGGTTGACGAACACGTAGACGCCTAGCCAGAAAATGGCCATGACGGTGCGCACGGTGGGACCGAAGCGACGCTCGAGGAACTCCGGCATGGTGTAGATGCCGTTCTTGAGGAAGATGGGCAGGAAATACTTGCCGACAATGACGAGGGTGAGGGCCGCCATCCACTCGTAGGAGGCGATGCCGAGGCCGATCACGTAGCCGGATCCAGACATGCCGATGATCTGCTCAGCGGAAATGTTGGCCGCAATCAGGGAGGTGCCGATGGCCCACCAGGGCAGGGCGCGGCTGGCGAGAAAATAGTCCTGCGCATTCTTCTGGTGCGAGCCTTTTTCGCGCGAGACCCATTGCGCCAGCACGAAGATGCAGACGGCGTAGCCGCATACGATGGCGGTATCGAGGGTGGTCAGAGTCATGGGCGCGCCTCGCTCACCGCTCGTACCAGGTCAGCGGCCCGTTGTGCGATTTCCTCCAGCTCATATTCGGGCCGGAACAGTTCCGATCCCAGGCCAAACCCTGATGCGCCGGCGGTCAACCAGGCGGCGATGTCGGCAACGCCGACTCCTCCGACGGGGAAGACGCGTACGGATGTTGGGAGTACGGCACGAAGCGCCTGCAGATGCCGCGGACCGTAAGTGCAGGCGGGGAATAACTTGAGGTCCTGTGCACCGGCCTGGATCGCCTGGAACGCTTCCGTTGCGGTTGCGAAGCCTGGCATGACTCGCATCCCGAGTTGGACCGCGCTGCGGATCACTTCCGGATCGCAGTTCGGCGCCACGACCAAGCGCCCTCCGGCGGCTTGCGTCCGTTGGACGTCAGCGACAGTCAACACGGTGCCGGCTCCGACAATCCAATCGGGTCGGTTGCAGGCTGCCAGGGCGGCGATGCTGGCGAAGGGGTCGGGAGAGTTGAGCGGGACTTCGATCATGCGAAATCCGGCTGCGTACAGGACGTCGCCGATCCCAACGACCCGCTCGGGGACCACCCCGCGGAGGATCGCAACCAACGCCGCGCCATTCGCGGATGAGCCCGATGCCATCTGTCCTAACCCCCTACGACAGTCGACGATAGATCTGTGTGAGTCCCGCGAGCGACGCCGTGGCCCCATCGATCTGAGTTGTGTGAAGGTCCAGGGTGGCGCATGCGCTCGCGTAACGTTGTGTCAATTGGGGCGCGCCAATCAGGACGACCGTGCTCGGTACGAAAGTGTTCGAGAGTGAGCGCAGTGCCCCGTGCACGTCGCTTGCAATCAACAGGCCGGACAGATAGGCGGCGGCCGCTGTGGCCGGCAGGTCGCCGCTGAGGGGCCGGCTGCGGCACTCGAACAAGCGATGTAGGATTGCTACGTCGGGCTGCGCGGCAACGCTGGCCAATCCCTTGTTGAACGCTTCCGCGTCGAGCGCGGCATCACCGCCTTGCGGTGGCCGGACGAGGACGCTGTGGTCGCGGAGTACGGCAAACAATTCGCCGGTGGGGGCCGTAAAGAAGTCGCGGACCTGGCCTTCCTCCACCACGACCCACTTGGTGTGGGTGCCGGGAAGGCAGACGAGTTGGCGCGGCTCGAGGCGGCTGAGGGCGCCCAGGAGTTGGGTCTCCTCGCCGCGGAGCAGGTCCGGGGCGCCGAATCGATTCTGACAGGACAGGCCGGGAACGATGTGAATGCGGCCGTCGTCGATCGAAGTACAGGCCGCGGCGATGTGTTCCGGTCGCGCGGGGCAGGGGACATAGGGGACCTGAACCCAGCCGAGGCTGGAACCCACCATGCCACACAGAACCGTCGGCAGCGGTCCATGCGGTACCTCCCAGGAAGCCGTCTGGGCAGCCAACACGGTGGCGAACCGGCCGGCGGACTCGACTGCACCGGGCCCGCTGCGGTGCTCGAGAGCAGTGCCGTCAGCGTCGCACAAGAAGAGCCGCAGGTGGGTCGTTCCCCAGTCTCCGGCGATGAACTGTGCCGCGCCCATCAGTGCGATTCCCGTTCCACCGTGCTGCCGCTGGATCCCACCAGGAAATCCAGGTCACAGCCACGGTCGGCTTGAGTGACGTGCTCAATATACAGCCGGTAGTAGCCACGGGCGTATTTCTGTGGCGGCCGATTGCGTTGCCAGTCCGCGCTGCGCCGGGCAAGTTCCTCGGGTGAGACATGCAGGTCGAGGCGGCGAGCCGGCCCGTCCAGGGAGATCTCATCACCGTCGCGCACCAGGGCGAGCGGGCCGCCGGCTGCCGATTCAGGCGCGACATGCAACACGACGGTTCCGAAGGCGGTCCCGCTCATGCGCGCGTCCGAGATGCGGACCATGTCCTTGACCCCTTTTTCCAGCAGCTTCCGCGGCAAGGGCATGTTGCCGACTTCGGGCATGCCTGGGTAGCCGCGCGGGCCGCAGCCCTTCAACACCAACACCGAGTTCTCATCGACGTCGAGCTCGGGGTCGTCAATACGTTGGCGGAGGTCTTCGATGGATTCGAACACCACGGCGCGGCCGCGATGGGAGAAGAGGCGTGGGCTGGCTGCGCTGGGCTTGATCACGGCGCCGTTCGGGCAGAGGTTGCCGTGCAAGACCCAGATTCCGGAATTCGGGTTGGCCGGCTCCGCGAGGGTCCGGATGACCTCACGATTGTGACACTCGGCGGCGGCGAAGCCGGCACCGAGGGTTTGGCCCCAGGCTGTGGGGGCCTCCGTATGCAGCAGGGGGGCCAGTTCCTTCAGCACGGCCGGCAGTCCGCCGGCGTAGTGAAGATCTTCCATCAGGTACCGGCCTGAAGGTTGCAAATCGACCAACAGGGGGACATCGGCGGTCAGGCGGTCGAAGTCCGCCAGTTCCAGGGGGATTCCGAGTCGGCCCGCGATGGCCAGCAGGTGTAGGACTGCGTTGGTCGAGCCGCCGATCGCGGCGAGAGTGCGGATCGCGTTTTCGAAGGCGTCGCGTGTCAGGATGCGCGACAGTCGCAGGTCCGAGCGGGCCATCTCGACAATCAAACGACCGCTCTCGTGGGCGATTCGACGGCGCGTCGCGTCCACCGCCGGGGCCGTCGCGTTGTAGGGCAGGGCAATGCCCATCGCCTCCATCAGGCAGGCCGTTGTGGAGGCCGTGCCCATGGTCATGCAGGTGCCGGGGGTGCGTGACATCCCTGACTCGGCCTTCAGAAATTCATTCAGTGACATGGTTCCGGCCCGGACCGCTTCACTGAACTTCCAGACGTCGGTGCCGGAGCCGATGTCGCGTCCGCGGAACTTGCCGTTGAGCATGGGGCCGCTGGAGATGACCAGCGTTGGCAGGTCGACGCTGGCAGCGCCCATCAGTTGGCCTGGGGTAGTCTTGTCGCAGCCTCCCAGCAGGACGACGGCATCCACCGGGTTGGCACGAATGGATTCCTCCACTTCCATCGCCAACAGGTTGCGAAACAACATCGCGGTCGGGCGCATCTGGGTTTCGCCGAGGGACATGGCCGGGAACTCCACCGGCAAGGCACCCGCTTCCCAGACGCCGCGCTTGACGTACTCCGCCAGGTCACGCAGTCCGGCGTTGCACGGTGTCAGTTCGGACCAGGTGTTGCAGATGCCGATGACCGGGCGCCCGTCGAATACATCCGCCGGGAGGCCCTGGCTCTTCATCCAACTGCGATGGATGAAGCCGTCCTTGTTGCGCGGGCCGTAGCTCCTGCTGCTACGCAGGGGTTTCTTCTTCTCCGTCGTCAATCGCGCTGGGCCCTTGTGACATCGACGGTCTATATTATATTATAAATGGGATTAAATGCATCAAAAATCGCAGGGGGACGCGGGTGGCCGTGCGGGTACATCCGCGGGATGGTTATGAGGCCGAATGAGTTGCCGTGCAAGCTGTCGTTGGCGCTCGTTGCGAGTTGGATGCTGCTGCTGCTCGCGATGCCGCTGCATGCCGCGACCCGGATCGATCTGGATCGGGACTGGCAGTTTCGCGCCGACCCTGAGGAGCGCGGTGAGATCTCCGGATGGCCGTCGACGCTTCCAGCAGGTACGGAAACGGTCAACGTTCCACATACCTGGAATATCGGCAGGCTGCACGATTACCGGGGCGTCGCGTGGTATTTCCGCTGGTTCGAGCGGCCGCCGCCGACTCCCGGCGAGCATATCGAATTGCATTTCGGAGCGAGCTTCTACCAGGCTCATGTCTGGTTGAACGGTGTGGAGCTGGGGCGTCATGAGGGCGGGTTCACCGCCTATTCCTTCGACATCACCTCGCATCTGCGTGCGACCAACCTGCTAGTGGTCCGGCTCGACAATCGAGCTGGGATCGCAACCATTCCCGGAGTAGCCGCGCGCGGGGGTCCTGCAGCCCTTACGATTGGTGGCCTTACGGGGGTTTGGTTCGCGATGTGTGGTTGACGAGCAGCGGTCCGGCCTGGGTTCGCCGCCAGAGTATCCGTACGGAGCAGGGCGCTGCGAGCGCGCGGATTCATGATCGGATATTTCTCGGCAGCACACTGCCACGCCATACGACGGTGACGTTGCGTGTCACGGCGTTCGGGCCGGACAATAAGGTGGCTGCGCAGCAGGTGCGAGGTGTCACACTCGACCAGGGTTCGAGCGAAGTCGAAGTGACGCTGGAGCTGGCTCAGCCGCAATTGTGGGACCTCGATCATCCGAATCTCTATCGCATGGGGGTCGAGGTGCTGGGAGCGCGTGCTGTCGTTCTGGATGAAAACAACGCGACTTTCGGGGTGCGGACATTGGAGATCCGGGCGCGACATCTACTGTTGAATGGCGTGCGTGTCCGTTTGACGGGGATGGCCCGACACGAGGACTCGCCTTGGGAAGGTCAGGCGGAAACGCCAGGGACCATGCGACACGACTATGATGACATGAAGGCGCTGCATACGACGTTGTCGCGCCCGGTGCACTATCCGCAGAATCCCTTTGTGTTGGACTATGCCGATCGGCACGGCATTGTGTTGATTCCCGAAATCCCGGTGTGGCAGTTCAGCGAGGCGCAGTTGTCGGATCCCAGGGTCATCGAGCTCGCGCGGCAACAGATGCGCGAGATGATCGAGGAGGCCGGCAATCATCCGAGCATTTTTGGCTGGAGTGTGGCGAACGAGAGTGCCATGGGGACTCCCGGCGGGATCGCTTACTTTCGCGCGGTGCGTGCCCTGATTCGCGAGCTCGATCCGGGGCGGCCCGTCAGCTTCGCGGACGATGCGCTGTACAAGCTCGAGCGGCCGGAGCAGTCGGCGGCGAACGAGGCGGATTTCGTGATGATGAACCAGTACTTCGGCTCCTGGCACGGCCCGGCCGCGGGATTGGGGCCGGCGCTCGATACGATCGATCGCTTGTATCCTGACAAGATGGTCATTGTCTCTGAAATGGGCTACGCCGGTTTGTTCGCCGGCAACTCGGTGGAGGCGGATCGTGCCCGCATCAAAGTCATCACGGAGCAGTTGCCGGTGCTGGCGGCGCGCGATTGGATCGCTGGGGCGCTGTTGTGGTGTTATCAGGACTACAAGTCACAGCGCAATCTGTGGCCGGGCGAGACCGAAGGCTATGTGGATCACGGCCTGGTGGATGAAGCGCGGCAGCGCCGGCCGTCGTACGCGGTCTGGCAGCAGCTGAACACTCCTGCGCAGGTCACGGCGCAGTGGTCAGGCCCGGCCGAGCGTGCACCGGAGGGGTTTGCGATTACCGTGACACCGAATACCGAGCGCAATCTGCCTTTCTATCCGTTGCGTGACTATGGGTTGAGGTGGAGTGTGGTCGATGAGCAGGGGAAGACTCTCGTCAGTGGGGCGCGGCCACCGTCCGAATTCACACAGGTGGTGTCGGTTACAGGTGTGCTGCCGGCGGATGCGCGTGCCAAACGCTATCACCTGAAGGTTGAGTTGTTGAGCCCGACAGGGCTGGGCGGCACGCAAGCTACGCTGGAGTGGCCGCTGGCCACGAGGGATGCATCGAATCGGTCGCAGTGAGCCGGGGGCGCGCCGGCGCAGGAGGTTGGCAAACATGGTTGTTATATCGCATCGCCTGCGTACGGCGGTCATTGCCGGGGTGGCGCTCGGGTGCCTGTACAGCGCTGCGACCCACGCACAGAAGTCTCCCCTGGGTGACCAGGACAACGGCGGTCTCAATGGCTCGTTGTCTCGCAGTGACCTCGAGAAACTAGGCGGCGGTCACGGCGCGAGCGGCGCATCGCTGACGCCGGCGAAGGCGAAGGAGCAGAGCGCCAAGTTGCTGGCCGCATTGCAGCTCTCCTGCGAGATCGGCGCTGCGCAACTGGTGGTCAGCGGCTCACGCCGGATCGACGGGAAAGAAACCCCTGTACGTGTTTTCGAGGTGGCCTGCGCCCAGGGCCTGGGCTACCTGTTGGAAACTCAAGGCTCTGCGACGCCGGTGGCGATCTCCTGTCTGACAGCCGAGGAGGCACGCGCCGCCGATGTCGCCAAAGGCAAGGAGCCTGGCTTCTTTTGCAAGCTGCCGGAGAACCAGGATGTCCATGCCGCGGTGGCCTCGCTCATTGCCGCGGCCGCCGGCGGGCGGTGCACGGTGCAGCGGTTGCAATGGTTGGGACGCAGTGATTCCGCTCACTCGGAGTACTCCGAGGTGGCGTGCGAGGGCGGTAAGGGTTATGTGTTAGGTACCGCGTTACCGGGTTCACAGGCCAAGGTAACCGTGACGAGCTGTGGTGATGCGGCTCGGCAGGGTGTGCGGTGTCGATTGACGGAAAGCGGGCCGGCGGAAAACGAGCCGACCTTGGATACGCTCAAGGAGGCATTGGCGCGGCACGTGTCGTGCAAGATCGACCCGATTCGCCTGGTGGGCCAGGAAGAGCACCTCAAGCGTTATGTTGTCGAGTATCACTGCGCGGATCAACCTGCCGCGGGCATCGCCTTCGTGCCG
>JAQGOE010000078.1 GCA_028293725.1 Gammaproteobacteria bacterium
GGGTTGCCAGCGTCGATTGCCTCGAAAACCTCGCGCGTCAACCTGATGTACCGGGCTCCATGGTCAGCGACGAAATGCACCAACACCCGATCGCGTTGCGGCCGAGCCAGTAGCGAGTAGGCTTTCAGGCCTTCCAGGATCAGCGTCAGAAGGGGATTGGCGGCGCTGGCCTCCACCGCGCGATCGATCAGAAACAGATTCTCCAGCTCATGCGGTCGATTTCCGTTAGCGAGCTGCTGCAACAGCGCGATGGCTTCACGACAAACGCTCTCGCGCACGACGGCTGTGTGCGTCGCGGCCAGCCTGACGGATTCGACCCGTAACCCCTGCGCAAGCTCCCACGACATTTCGGGTGTCGCGGCGTGAGTGAGCAGGTAGAGCCCCATCGTTTCGGCAGGGCGATGCGCTGACGGCGCAGTCATGAAGATCCCCTGACCGCTACCGCGCTGACACCTTGCGACATTCAGATCCTCGAGCAGACGAACGACCTGTCTGGCGATGGACTTGCTGATGGCAAAGCGATGGATCAGGTCGCGCTCGGAGCCGAACCGCGAGCCCGGCTCGGGGGGCGCCTGCGCGAGGAGGGCGACGATGTTGCGAGCGATCTGTCCGGCTCTACGGGCGCCGACCGTGATCCGCTGGGCGGGATCGCGAGGCAGAGCGGGGAATCTGTCTTCGCCGCGAAAGTGCTCCTGAAACGTCGCCAGGCTCCGGGCGAGCATATCGACGATCACGTTGGTCACTTGCCCGCCGATGCGCTCGAGGATGTGACGAGCCTGTGAGAGGTGCGAGGCGCTCGCCCGAATGAGCAGGGCATGACCGGAGAACGACCGCGCCACCAGCGACAAATCCGGAATCGCGATGACGAATCCACCGTGACGGCCCCGTCGCATGCGCCCAACACCACGCATCTCCAGAATCGCGATGGCCTCGCGCAACGTTTCCCGGCCGACCGCAAAACGCGTGCGTAGCTCGCGCTCGGAGCCGACGACTTCTCCGGGCACTACATGGCCGAGAATGAAGTCCCGCTGAATGCACTCTGCGATGTGGACGGCCCTGCTGGGCATTGCGTTTTCCCGCGGGCGGTCGGGGTAGGGCACTCACCCAACCGGGCGCAGAGAGCGTCGCCGCTGTCCGGGCGCAGGGCTCAGCGCGAGTTGCCCACCGCTCGAAGTGAGGTCCGGGCCGGTTTCGAGCCGCGCCCGCTGTGTGCCACCCTGGAGCCAGAAGCCCGCAAGGCTTTGCTCTCTTTCTTCTCCATCGCCTTGAGGATGTTCTCGGTCGTCAGCGTGATGTGTGCCTTCAGCAGCCGCGTGGCGAGAGGGATGTTTCTCTCGATAACGGCATCGGCCAGCCGCTTGTGCTCGTCGTCCGGATTGCGCTCCTTGCCGAGCGTCGCCTCCAGTTTCCGGTAGCGTTCGCTCTGTTCATAGAGTTGCCGGCGGAATTGGAGCAGTCGCGGGCTGCCGCACGCGCTCACCAGTGCGTTGTGATAAGCATCATGTGCCGCGATCCATTCCGAGCTGGCTGAGGAGCGGTCCGCAACCCGGTAGGTTTTCGTCAGGCGGTGGGTGGCTCCGATGACTTCAGACTCCCACTCTAACTTGCCGGCTTCCATCGACCAGGTGAGGCAGAGTGTCTCGATCTGGACACGCACGCGCGTGAGATCCTTCAGGTCCTCAATGGAAATCGGTGCGGCCGTGTAGCCACGGTGTGCTTCCGCCACGACGAGCCCTTCCGCCTGCAGTTGCGACAGCGCCTCACGTACCGCTCCCAGGCTGACGCCGAACCGAGTGCACAAGACCTGGGTCCGGACCTTGTCGCCGGGAGGAATTTCGCCTGCCAGAATCCCGGCGCGCAGCGATTCATAGGTTTCGCCCGCGATGGTGGTGCTCTTGCCTAGTCTCTTCACGTGCTTCAACCCCAGCGGAAAATCTGCCCTGCCCGGGCCGATGACCTGATCTACGAATAATATAATCATATCGCATTATTCGATGACTCGGCCCGCAATCGAGGCTCCGGCGGCCGCACCATCAGTTCAGCGACTTACGGCGTTCCGCCAAGGTCTCTTCACTCAGCTTGGTCAGATCGACGGCTTCCGGCACGGCGGTGCCTCGCTGCACGGCCGGGCGGGCAGCGAGCTGTTCGAGCCAACGCTGCAATTGAGGCAACCCCCCGATGTCCACGCCCACGAATGCATGCGTATGAACCCAGGACCAGCAGGCGATGTCGGCGATGGAGTAGGGTCCGGCGAGATACTCGCTCTCGCGCAGCCTGCGATCGAGGACTTCGAGGAGGCGACGCGTTTCGCGCTGGTATCGCTCGATGGCGTAAGGAATCTTCTCGGGCGCGTAACGCAGAAACACGGCAGCCTGACCCATCATCGGACCTATCGCCGACATCTGGAACATCAGCCACTGCTGGCACCGCGAGCGCTCCTGCGGCGTGGCGCCCAGCAGCCGGCCAGAGCGCTCGGCCAGGTATAGCTGGATCGCGCCGGATTCGAACACGACGAAGTCATCGGCGTCGTGGTCGATGAGGGTGGGGATCTTGCCATTGGGGTTGAGCGCCCGGTACCACTCCTCCTTCTGCTCGCCCGCGCCGAGGCGGATCGGACGAACCTGGTACGGCACCCCGAGCTCCTCCAGGGTAATGGCGACCTTCCAGCCGTTCGGGGTCGCTGCGGTGAATAGCTCGATCATGTGTGCCGGGTCCGCGGGTGGTTACATCGAAGAAATAATAATCCTATATAGAGAATCGAGTCTACCGAGAATAATCGGTAATTTTTGACTGCGTCAATCTGGGCGCGCTGGCCGGATCCCCGGGAAGTTGCAAGCGGGCGGCGCACTCATTTCGAGGGCGGGGTGTACCAGATCGGGGATGACCACGCGCGCTCCTGAATGCTGGCAGGCTCATAGGGAGACATCGGCAGCTTGTTTTTGACGGCGAGCAGCGTGCTCCACCGGGGTGTGGGAATTTCCAACACCCGTGCGTAATACACGGCCGGTCGGGCCACATCGAACTCGGGATCCCGCCAGACCGTGGTGAGCACGCCCGCTCCGATAGTATTGCGGTAGCTGCCGGTCTTCGCGTCGAAAATCTTTTCCTGGTAACCGCTGCCTTCGAGCCAGATCTTGATGATCTGGACACGATCGAGGTTTGCGCCCTGCGGATCTCTCGAGGCCTGCAGAATGAAGGTCGGCGCAGCGGCGGTCGCCGGTCTCGCCGGCAGGTCGCCCCCCATGGGAACGCCCTGCGCATAAGCCTGCGCCACCCAATCATGGGTCGTCAGGATGTCAGGCGCGTAGCTCCAGCCGCCGAACATCCGGACCCGGATGCGGGATCCGGAAGTCGCGAAAGTCTCCTTACGCTTCAGAGCCGCAAAGATCGAATCCCTGGTGTTCTGTTCGGCCCAGACGCCGGTCAGGCCGGCCGAACTTCTTTCAACAATGACCTTGCGTTCGTCGTCACTGGCCTCGGGCTGCTCCTTGCCGGAGCGGACGTCAATGGGCGGCAACAGGCCGAGCGTGCGCCTAGCCTCATCGCCGCGAGGCAACATGGTGCTGGGGTCGATACCGAACTGTCCGCCCGCGGAGGCATTCTCAGAGCTGGCGCTGAGCGCGTTGTGGATGTCAGAGCCGCCGACGACTCCGTATTTGAACGGATTGGCGCCGATTCGCGCCTGGATCACCAATCCACGGCCGAACGCATCACGGACGTAGCTTCCCGGTGCCGCACTCTTGGCCAGTGGGGAGGCGAGCAGGTGGTCATAGATCTCGAAGTTGGCAAACTCGTCGTTCGGTGACAGTGCCGGCACCGTCTCGGACTGCCCCTTGATCTGCACGATTTCGGTGAGCGGCTCGTTGGTCGCGCGACGTTGCGCATACGCTTCATCGATGGGCTTGCCGTCACTGTCGTTCCAATCGTACATGAGGCCGCCGGAGGCATTGCCATTGTGAGGAATGGCAATGACGTCGATTCCCTGGGCGCGAATAGTCTCCAGATAACCCCACAGATCCTCGGGACGTTTCGACTCATCGGCGGTGAACGGGGACGGCGCATGGTCGGCGTTGAAAATGACGTTGCGATGGATGTTGCGGCCCTGCGGGAGTGCAGACCACTCGTAGGCAATGAATGTCGTGAACTTGCCGGGTTGGTAGTTGTCGTTGGCGGCCTTGACCACCATTTCCCAGGCCTGCCGCATTACCTCGGGGTCGTGCAGTTCCGCGGGCATGGGCTGGCCACGTGCGGCGCCCATCTTGAGGAGGAAGGCTTCCAACGGATGCGCGATGATTTTCCTGCCGAGCTCACTCTGAGCGAAGGCGCTATGGGAATCGTCGAGCGGTAGGGTGGTTCCCAGGCTTTCCGAATGGTCCGTGACCGCCATGAAATCCAGGGGCCACGCGCGCCTGGCAGGCACGTCCTGTTTGCCCGTGTTGCCCTGCTCAACGGCGACCTGGACGGCAGGAACCATCACGGTCTCGCCCCGGCCAAATCGGTAGGCGTCGTTCGGCAGCAGCTTGGTACCGAAACCCCAAGCATCCAGCGACAACGCGGTGTGCAGATGCAGGTCGCCGAAGAATGCACGCCGCTGCTCAGATGGCAATACCTGAGACGGCCTCTGCTGTGACCCGCGTAGGCTCGTCGCGGATTGCGCTGCCTTGGACACTCCGACTGAGCTGATGATGGCGGTCAGCGCCCAGCATGTAAGTTGACGCAGCATGATCGGTCCCCTTCTTCGATGCGGTGATTTCAAACTCTGCACGGATTCACTGACCCCACCACACGGCACCCGATTGAAGGGTCCAGTACGCACCCGCGATTCCCACGACGTAAGCAGGTACCCGTAGTGCCGGTGCGTACGCACACACCGGCGTTGCTCGGAGGATGCGGCCGATAGCGAGCACCACGGCAATGAAGGCGAGTTGGCCAACCTCCACACCCAGGTTGAACAACCCCAGGGGTGCCAGCAGGTCGCCCGACTGGAATCCCAGGGCCTTCAGCCCGCTTGCGAACCCCATGCCATGGAACAGGCCGAACGCAAAAGCAACGGCCCAGGGATAGCGGATCGTGAGGCTGTCCGCGCCAGCGCGGGCGCGCAGGATCTCGGGTGCGAGGAACAGGATGGAGAGGGAAATAACGGCCTCCACCAGCGGCGGCGGCAGATTGACCTTGCCGAGAATCGTGGCGGCGAGCGTGATGCTGTGTGCGAGAGTGAATGCGCTCACGGTCTTCAGGAGCAGGGTCCGCTTGCGGACGATCAGGACGAGCCCCAGCACGAACAGCAGGTGATCCGGGCCGCTCAGAATGTGCTCGATGCCCAACCGCATGTAGGCTAACAGGGTGAAGTGCTCGTGATCTGCGCCCGATAGGACCAGGCGTGGCGATTCCGGGCGGATGATGGTGTCGAGCGCTACGCCGTTGGCCAGGCGAGCGCGTACGAAGACGTCCGTCAGGGTGTAATCCAGCCCTTCGATCTCGATCGTTCGACCCGCCAGCGGGTCGAGCTCAGTCGAGTCGATCCTCCACTGGCGGATCAGAAAGCCGCTGGCGGCGTATTGTTGGTCCGGCGCGCGTTCCAACCAGCCGTTGGACAGGTGAGGGACTAGATGGAGAGCGACATCGCCCATTGCTGGCTGCTTCCACGTGATGTCATATCGGTCCGCCGCGGGCTGGACGATCTCCAGGTAGGCGGGGCGCACTTCGTGTGCGCAGACGACTGACCCGAGAGTGCAGCTCGAGAGAAGCCAGAGGAGTACGCGCAGCAGGCGCAGTGTGCGTAGCAGGCACATCGGGCGCAGAAGGCGCATCAGGGCGGGGGCTCCGAAGGGCTGCGGATGATGTTGTACTTGCGCGCGAGTTGGCGGAAAGCCTCCTTGTTGGCTTGGCCTTGCGCCCCCAGGAGATAGTCCGCACGAACCTGGTCATGCACTGCAGTTAGCGGGCGTACTTGCGCAGCGTCCCTTGATTGAACGTAGAGCAGGTGCTGGCCGTATGCGGATTTGAATGGACCGACCCAGTGCCCGACCGGGGCGGAGAAGACAGCCTCGGTGAATTCGCCAGGACCAAAGAGCCGCTCGATCTGCTCATGCCCGTAGCTGGAGAAATCATGTAGATCTGGGAAGGGGTCTCCCAGCTCCGGTGCGCGTCCCGGGCCGGAGGATAGATGGTCAAGCGCGGCCAGGGCCCGTTGACGGGCGGCGGGGTCGCCTGAATCTGCAGAGAAGTAGATGTGACTGAAGGTCGCCCTGGAGGGCAGGGTGTAACGATCCGGATGTGCGTGATAGAAAGCCGCGAGCTGCACTTCATCCGGCTCTGCGGGCGGCCGCAGGTCCTCCAACAGAAACTGCATCTTCTGGATGATCCGGCGTCTCACGATCTCATCGTCCTTGTCCAGTCCGAGCGCAAGGCCCTCGCGCAGCAGGATCTCGTCATGGGAATCGGCATCCACCAGCTGCTGCAGCGTTCGGCTGTCAGGCTGCCTGCCGAATTGCAGCGCGTACTGGTTGGCGAGCCGTGTTTCCCGTTGCGGGGTGATCACGATTCGATGGAGGTCGGTCCGGCCGCTGTGAAGCTCTCCGATGAGAAACAGCGCCAGGCCGGCTGCAACGAAGTGCAGGAGCGGCTCGCGAAGCGCCTTGCGCAATAGCGCGCGGAGCGTCGCGGTGACTCGTGTACGTGTTGCTCGAAAGGATCGTTGACGCGCCAAGGGGGGCGTTCGCGCGCCGGGCAGTGTTTCGGAGTACGGTGCCATGGGGCTGACTCCTCCTTCTCAGGGGTATTGCAATCCTGTTCCTATCCGGTACAGCGGATGCTTCGTGTCAGACGGGGCATCCGGCTTCTGCTGCCTGACTTCCTCCATGGAAGAGGGGAGCTCGAGCGGTAGTCGACCCCGCGGACGGGCCCGGCCGGTCAGCACGTCGAGCAGCGCGGTGTCAGATACGCCAAAGTCGCCCACGACGGCCCTGGCTTTATCCCGAATGTGGGTCAGAATGGCAGGGCGGTCCAGGAAGACGACCGCGACAGTGGGTAGCTGCGCGCTGATCTTCTTCAACTGCTCGTACTCGGGATTGCCGTCCTCGAAGGCCAGACTGCCTTCGTGTTGTCGCGAGCCGAAAAAGTAATTCGGGTGTAGCGCCTCGTGAGGTGCTGCGAGGCGCACGACCGCCACGTCAGCCTTGGCGGGGTCGTCGACGACACTCCAACCGTGTTTGCTGGCTTGTGCGGCATCTATTCCCGACAGGTAGACCTTTTTCTTGCCGCTGAGCGGCAGGAGCTCCTGCTCGTTCTGTAGCAGCACCAGAGAGCGTCGCTGTGCTTCCATGGCGGCCTGAAGGAACGCGGGATTCCCGACCACCCGGGGTGCGTCGCCAGGATTGACGTACGGATTTTCGAACAAGCCGAGTTGGAACTTGAGCGTCAGAATGCGACGCACGGACGCGTCGAGGCGTGCGCGCTCGATACGGCCGTTCTTCACGGCTTCAACGAGGTACTCGGATCTTTCGGTACCGCCGAACTGATCGATGCCGGCATTGAATGCCTTGATGAAGCGCTCCGCCATCGTCAGCGTTTCCACGCCCCATGGCATGCCGATGTCTTTCGGCTGTTGAGGGGGAGAGCCGGTGGTGCAGGCAGTGTCGCAGTCGTTTGTGATGGCCCAGTCGGACAGCACTATGCCGTCAAAGTGATATTGACCCCGCAGCAGCTCTGTCAGGAGCTGGCGGTTGAATCCTGCGCCGACGGGCTCGAGCGGAGTCCCATTCACCGTCGCACCGTGGAGGATCGCGTAGGTTGGCATGACGCCGGCCACGTGTTCCGCGAAGGCGCCTTCAAATGGCTCGATGTGATCCCGGAAGTGTCTGCCAGCGAAACTCGCGTTTCGACCGTAGTAGTTGTGAGCATCGAAGCCGTCGTTGGCCTCGGCACCGTAGCCCACCCAATGCTTGACCACGGCCGCGACGCCTTCCGCGTCCACTCCCTGTGCGCCGTGTTGAAAGCCCGCGACGTAGGCCGCAACGAGCGACCCGGCGAGCTTAGGATTCTCCCCGAAGGTGCCGATGAGACGCGGCCAGCGGGGCTCGGTCGCCAGATCCGCTTGCGGTGAGAGGGTGATGTGGATGCCTACGGCGCGATATTCCTGGCGGGCGATGTCCGCGAAGCGTCTGACCGTGTCAGGATCCGCCGTCGCCGCGAGTCCCAGGAGCTCCGGCCATTGCGAAAAACCGTTCGCCTCCCCGCTGGCTCCCAGGATCGACTGAAAGTGATTGCGCGGGTCGGTACTGATGCTGACGGGAATTCCCAGCCGGGTCGATTCGGCGATCTCCTGGATCCGGTTGTTCTCGCGCGCGAGTGTTTGCGGCGAAACTGACAGACGCGTGATGAAGCTGGTGATGTAGCGCTCGCCGATGAGCTTCGAGAGGGCAGTGAAGTCGTAGCCCTTGCTCGAGTGCCCAATGGGGCTATCGATGGCTGGTGCGCTGCCGTGCATCAGGGTGCCGGCTTTTTCCTCCAACGACATCC
>JAQGOE010000105.1 GCA_028293725.1 Gammaproteobacteria bacterium
GTTACAAGATCGTAGTAACCTGACCCGACCAGCAGTCGCAGCGCTGGATTGCGCCTCATGGCCGTCGCCAGCTCAGGGGCCCTCAGTGTGGAGGAGGACCCGGGAGCCCAGTTCCAATGTGCATTCACCGCGGCGAAGGAAATCACCTCGTAGCGTTGCTCCAGGGTGACGCCCAAGTCGGACTGCAGGTATTCGTTGAAAGTCGCCACGTAGCCGGGTGTGTACTGCCCCATCGCCGGATCGTCGGCGACCGGGTCATTTCCCTTGCCTGCCCGCGGTAGCGTGTAGCGGGCATCGTATCGGCCTGTCTCCTGACCACGGTCGTGCAGGACCTCTTCCGCAAAGTCATTGGAGGACAGCCGCAGGTCGTGATCCAGGATGAAGGATGCCGACAATCCCGTGAACTCGGCCAGCCGTGCGGCAATAGCCTGGCGCTGCGTCTCTGGAAGGCGCCCGCCCGCGAACAGCGCGGCTCCATACCCGGCTGCGGCAAATTGCCGGACCTCGTTCACTAAAGCCTCGAGTGTGCGGCCCTTCTTGTCGATCTTACCGTGATACCACGCCGTTGCAGCCAGACTGGGCAACAGCAGCTGGTACTCCGTATCGCTTCCCGGGCTCCCCATGCTCAACCCAAGCAACACAATCCCATTCAAACTTACACCGGGTAGCGTGCCGCCGCCGAAGGGCCCGCCGTCCAGCGCCTTCGCGAGCACCGCCGCCCGAGTGGTGCCGTAGCTCTCACCCAACACGAACTTGGGTGAATTCCAGCGGTGATTCCGAGTGAGCCAGGCGATGATGAAGTCGGCGGTCGCCTTCGCGTCTTCGTTTACCCCGTAGAACTCTTCAGGCTTACCGGCGCCGACGACGTGACTGAAACCAGTTCCAACGGGGTCTATGAACACGAGGTCCGCGATGTCAAGCGGACTGAGGGGGTTACTCTCCGTATGAAACGGCCCGACCGTCGTCGGATGAGCCGGGTCGTCGGAGGCAATGCGGCGCGGGCCAAGGCTGCCCATGTGGATCCAGAGAGAAGCCGAACCTGGGCCGCCGTTGAAGATGAAGAGGACGGGACGCTTGGTACTGTCCTTCACTGCCTGTCGTGTGTACGAAAATGAGAATACCGCGGCGGTGGGGTTGCCGTTGGAATCTGTAAGCAACGTGTCGGCGGCTGTCGCGACGTAGGTAATGGTTGTCCCGCCAAACACGCCTACGTGCGTGGTGACGAAGTTTCGCGGGTGCGGTTGCACTTCTGGCTGCACCGGTGCTGGCGCGGACATGGAGGCGGAATTCCCGCGGTCCGCACGGGCTATCCATGGTGTGCAAAGGGCGAGCAGCACGCTGACCGCATACGACACGCGGGTTGGATTCATGGTCACTCCGTCAGGGGGTTCTGGATCTGACTGCGATCCAGGCGGTAGCCGAGAATGGCCAGGAACGCCAGCGCGTAAAGGACCGCCGCGGCCACTGTGAAGCAGGCGATGATGCCGGTAACCCGGCCGGCCGCGTGCGCAGCTCCTCCAACTCCCGCCAGCGTGAGGAGGAGGGAGAGCACGAACCCGCCGGCCGCAAAACCCGTCTGTTGTACAAAGACAAACAGACCAAAGATCACCCCTTCGCGGCGCTCGCCGGTGCGCTGTTGGTCGAGCTCGACGGTGTCGGGCACCATCGCGCCGGGAAGCAGTCGCGCCCCGGTGTTGGATAGTCCGTACAGGCACATGAATGGGTACATGAGCCAAGCGGCGTCGGAGGGGAAGAAGAGCGGTAGCACACAACAGGCGGCATTCATTCCAAGCGCAATCCGACAAGCCAGGGTCTTGCCCCACCGGTTCGCCACCAGGGTCCACAACGGCGCGCAGACGATGCCCGTGACCGAGCTCACAGGATAAAGCGTGCCGATGAGCGCGGGGCTCTGGTGAAGAACCTGGGTCAGGTAATACACCAGCGAGCCGCTGAATACCGCGTCGCCCAGGTTTACGAACAGGAATGACAGTGTCACGAAAGCAAAGGGCCGATTTTCCACCAGGGGAGCCAGTTGCATGGTCATCCGTCCGTGTCGCACGGCGGGGGTTGTTGCGGGCGAACCGGAGGTTGCGAAAAAGGCCACGAGCCCGCTCGCCGCAATGGCAATGCCGAACACGAGACCTATCGAAGAGAACCCGGCGGCGGATGGCGTCGCGGTGTGACCCAGCAACCTCGGTGCGCAGGCGAGGGTGAGTAGGATCGCCGCGCGGGCGGCGATCTCTTTGTAGGCTACGAGTTTGGTGCGCTCGGCGTAGTCGCGTGTCAGCTCCGCAAGCATGGCCGCATAGGGCACCTGGTACAGTGTCAGCCCGGTATTGTTGAGAAGAAAAACCGAGCCGAACAGTACTGCTTGCAGCAGCGGGTCATTCAGCCGCGGCAGATTGAACAGAAGGAAGAACGCCGCGCCCCATACGAGGGCCCCGCCGAGAAGATAGGGACGGCGACGCCCGAAGCGAGTCTCCGTGCGGTCCGAGAGAAAGCCGACGATCGGATCGCTGATAATGCTCCAGATCCGTGGAATGAGCAGCGCGAGTCCGGCCCAGGCGGGCGGAATTCCCAGCACGTCGGTCGCGTAAAAGAGCAGGTAGATGCTGGATACGCCGGCATAGCTCGCCAGCCCGATCTCGCCGGCCGCCCAACCGAGCTTGCCGCCATCAATGCGAGCCCCCGCGGGCCAGAGCTGCCGCCACGTCATCTTCAGAAACCGTTCTCGTTGCATCGAGCTTGTTGTGCGGATTGTAGCCTGGGCAGTCAGGCACTGCGCGCGAGCGCGCTGACGAACCGGTCGATGTCCTCCTCGGTGTTGTAAAAATGCGGGGAGGCGCGGACCACCGGCCCGCGATCCTCAACGAATATCGACTGTTCCGCGAGCGCGCTCACCAGGGCCGAGGCGGCCGGATGCTGAATCGACACAATGCCGGCGTGAGCGCGGACCGGCGTGATGACTTCGAAACCGCGGCTGCGCAACGAGCCTATGGCGCGCAGCGTGAGGTTGTCGACATGCCCATGGATCTCCTCCCAGCCGAGGGTTCTCATGAACTCGAGACTCGCCTGGAGGGCGTAGACCCCTGGATAGTTGATGTGTCCGTAACGTACGGAGCGGCTCGGCGGCTCGTTGTTGTAGCCACGGAGCACTGGTTGCAGCTCTCCAGCCAGCCGCTCGCTCAGCGTGACGAAACCCAGACCGAACCCGGAGAGCAGCCATTTGAAAACAGAGGCGCAGTACGCGTCGGCGATTCCCGCCTGCACGGGTATGGCACCGACAGCCTGCACCCCGTCAACGATGAGATGGCAGTCGTACTGCCGGCAGCGCCGACTGAGTAAATCCAAGTCAACTCGAGTGCCCGTGCGCCAGTGTACGTGCGAGACGGCAAGCGCGCGCACACCTGCATTTACCGCCGCACATAGCATCTCCGTCCGCTCGGACTCATGAGCAATGGGCACGTGGATGAGCTCCACTCCCTGTCTCTGCCAACTCAGCCACGACTGTACGACTGAGGGAAATTCATCCACCGCGACAACGACCTTGTCGCCGCGTTTTAGGGGCAGGCTCTGTGCCACGAGGTTGAGCGCCTCTGTGGTGCTACCGACAAAATGGATGGAATGAGAGGGTACATCCATGAGATTGGCCAGCTCCCATTTTGCCGCGGTCACTTTCGCCGCCCACTCCAGGGCGCCGCCCATGCCCTTCGACTTGCCCGAGTCATAGAACTCGGCGGCAGCTTTCCCCTGCCCCGTCCAGGACAGACCAGCGGCAGCCGTATTCAGATACACGCCGCGCGCGAGATGCGGAAAAGCGGCACGGACTTGATTCGAATCGAGCATTTACCCTTCCACTGTCTGCCCGAGGCCGAACTGCTCGCGCGTTTTGTTCAAATTCTATGCAGATGCCCGCGCAGTTTCTTTTCGTTGTGACGGCTGCAGGCCTGCCTCGGCGCATAAACAATGCGCGGCGGCGGAATGCGGACCCAAAAATCGCAAGGAAAATCCGCTCGTACCTCCTTAAGCTCTTCAGCAAACCCCAGAGGGAACCCGATGCTGCGTCGTCCTACCCGATTTCATGTCCTCATCCTGACGCTCGCCTGCGGGCTGTTGGAATCGCTGCAGGGCTCGATGGCACGCGCGGATGTGATGCCGCTGGTGTCCGGCGACGAGTCCATCATCTCAACGGCACACCAGATAAGAACTGCGAAAGGTGTCTTGAAATACGAAGCGCGCGCCGGGCGCCTGCCGATCCGCAATGACGAGACCGGGGAGGTACGGGGCTATATCTTCTTCGTCGCCTATGTGGAGAAGACGGCCGGACCACCCCGGCCGCTGACATTCATCTGGAATGGCGGGCCGACAGCGAATTCGCTCCTCGTGCACACCGAGATGTTCGGGCCGCGACGCCTGGAGCATATGGGGTTCGTGGATAACGCGGAGACATTGCTCGCGATGAGCGATCTCGTGTTCATGGATCCTGTAGGAACTGGCTTCAGCCGTCCAGCGCGGCCCGAATATGATCGAGAGTTTCTCTCCACGCTGGGCGACTTCGCCGCGACTGCCGAATTCATTCGCGCCTATCGCGCGAGGTTTCACTCTGAACATCAGCCGCTGTTCCTGGCTGGAGAGAGTTACGGAACCTGGAGAGTCAACGGTGCTACCGAGATTCTCGTCGGGCGTGGCGTAAAGGTGCGGGGAGCCATCCTGATCTCGGGCGGAATACCCGGGTCCCAGATGCCCTTCGAATTCACGGATGCGATGTACATACCCGCGAGAACCGCGGCGGCGCTCTTTCATCACAAGTTGGCTCCCGAGTTGCTGCAAGACCGCGAGGCCACTTTGAAAGAGGTGAACGATTGGATCACCGCCACATATCTGCCGGCGCTCGAGCATCGTGACAGTCTCAGCGAAGCAGACCGGGGCAGGATCGTTGCGGATCTCGCTCGCTTTACAGGCGTGCGACCCCAGCAGATCAACGCAAAAACCCTGGTGATGTCGAACCGGGACTATCTTCACGGGCTCTTCGAAGGCGATCCTGCCAAGGTGCTCAACACCTACGACATGAGGATCAGCGGCTCTGAGCACGAGGAGCCCGGCCGCAAGGGCTTCATAAGCGATTATCTGCGGGAGGAGCTCGGCTACAGCAGCGATCTGGCCTACACCGACCTGGAGGATGGCTACATGCCGAGCCCGGGACCTGCGCGGCGGAGCACGGGCGAGCGCTGGGTTTACGATCACACCGACGTTACGCCGGACCTGCTGGCGCGCATGCAAGCCGGTGGCGGACCGCCGAATTCGCAGCCCTGGCTGCAAAACGCCATGCGAGTCGAGCGTCACCTGCGTGTCTTTGTCGCCGCGGGCCGTTACGACTCGCTCAACATGTGTGAGGGCAATCTGCGCATGGCCGCGAAGCTGGAGGACGATCTGTCCCGTCGCTTCAGCAATCACTGCTATGAAGGAGGGCACATGATGTATCGGGATCAGCCGACACGACTGAAGCTCTCCGAGGATATCGGCCGTTTCATCACTGAGGCGGCGGCGGACGGGGATAAGTAATGTTCGAGCGCCTCTTGCCGTTGGTGCTCCTGGTCGCGGAGTGGATATTCCCCACGGCGGCTGCAGCTACGAGGCCAACCCCCGTGTTGGTTGCGGTATTGGTCCCCGCGGCGCCGGACACGCAAGGTCTGATATCGTCGGTGAAGGTTTCCGAAACGTTGAGCACAGTTTCGGCGCAGGTCGGGGCGCCGTTGCTACGCCTGCCGTTGGTGGTGTCGAACGTACAAACCGCGGCCGCGGCTCTCACCGACCTGGCGGCCCGAGACACCGCAGGGCCGTTGCTCCTGAAAGCCAGCGACGAGCCCCGTGGTGCCAAGTCAGTCTACCGTTGTTGGTCGGCGAATCGGCCTGTACACGGGCCGATCACCCTCAGCTACCGTGTCCCGATTACGAACCTGCCCAATCCGCTCGGCGCCGCTCCTCCCTTGGAGCTGAGGTCCGAGGGCGGCGGCTTTTCGGGGGTGTCAGGTGTCTTTATTCTCTTGCCCGATTCGGCGGTGCCTTATCAGTTCACCCTTCGTTGGGATCTGAGCGCCATACCAGGCGGGATCGGCGTTTCCACTTTGGGTGTCGGTGACGTCAGCGCAACCCGCGCCCTGACTCCCAAAGCGCTGGAAGACATTTTCGTCATGGGAGGCCACATACATACTTTTCCGGCAGCGCCCGGTCACGGAGGTTTCCTGGCGGCCTGGGCAGGCGAGCCGCCGTTCGACGCAAGCGCCGCAATGCGCTGGACTCAAACGCTGTACGGCCAGTACCTGAAGTTCTTCCGTGCGCCTAGCGACAACGCCTATGACGTGTTTCTGCGACGTAACCCGATCAACCCAGGTGGAGGAATCGAGGTAGGCCTCTCCTTCGTCGGCACGTTCGGTGAGCATACCGACGTGGAGGATCTGAAGTTCACACTGGCCCACGAGATGGTGCACACCTTCGTGGGCGGCCTGGACGGCGAGTCTGAAGCGCTCGCGTGGTTCAGTGAGGGTCTGGCCGTATACTACGAGCGCGTACTGCCGCTGCGCGCCGGCCTGATTACAGCGGATGCTTTTCTTCGTGATCTCAACACGACCGCTGGCCGCTACTATACTGACGCGCTCAATCAGACGCCGAACGACGAGATCGACAAGCATTTCTGGGCCGACACCCGCATCCGGGTTCTGCCTTATGACCGGGGCTCGCTGTACTTCGCGATTGTCGATGAGCAGGTGCGCCGGCAATCTCACGAGCAGCGTTCGCTGGACGATCTCGTGCGATCGATGCTCGAGCGCCGTCGTGCCGGCCGACCGATGGACGAGAACGCCTGGATCGAGACGCTCAGACAGGAGTTGGGAGCCGCGGGAGAGGCGGATTTTACGGCCATGATGGCGGGCCGCCTGGTCGTGCCGCCTACGGACAGCTTCGGTCCGTGCTTTGCACGCACGACGGCGCCGCTGCGGCGTTATGTATTGGGCTTTGACTCCGCTGTCTTGATCGAGCCACGCCGCATCGTGCGGGGGTTGCAACCGGAATCGGCGGCGGCCGCCGCAGGTCTGCGTGACGGGGATGAAATCGTCAAACCCATACCGCAGGATGCCATCCAGGCCGATCAGACAGCGCTGCTGCACCTGCAGATCCGACGCAGTGGTGAATCGCTCGATGTCGCTTATCTTCCCCGAGGCGAATCCGTGCAGGCTTATCAGTGGGAGCGCTCGGGTGGTTGCAAAACGCCACAGCCCGCCCTGAATTGATTAGCCTCGCGAGGGCCATTGGCGCCAAATTCTTTGCGCCAATGCGGCTAACAGGCGCATAGAACGCATGAATCATGCGGGGCGTTCTCGATAAGCTCATACCGTCTCACGCGCCGCTGAGGCGCCTAATAAAATATCTGTGGGGAGTCGCGCATGCGTAGGGTGTCCGGGCGTTGGTTGGTGTGTTGTGGTGTCGGTGCAGCTCTTCACACGCTGCATTCGGCCGCCGCGGAAGAGGCGCCAGGGACGGGAGTCGTACTCGAGGAAGTCATTGTCACGGCGGAAAAGCGCGAAGAGCGCCTCATCGACGTGCCTTCTTCCGTTACCGCCATACCGGCCGCGGATCTGGCCAGCGCGGACCTCGTGCAGTTGCGCGATTACTACTCCCGCATACCGGGTCTGCAATACAACGGCGATAAAACCTACGATCTCTCGTTGCGTGGCCTTACGACCGGCGGTGCGACCAACCCCACTCTCGCGATTCTCGTCGACGACGTGCAGTTCGGCTCATCGACAGCGGTAGGCTTGGGCAACAGCCACTTTCCGGACTTCGATCCCTCCATGCTGGATCACATCGAGGTCCTGCGTGGCCCCCAGGGCACACTCTATGGCGCTGCCAGCCTCGGCGGCCTCATCAAGTTCGTAACACGCCAGCCAGACACCCAGAACTTTTCGGGTCGGGTGGAAGCGGGCTTCGAGTCCACTCAGGGCGGCACTGTTGGCTGGACGACGCGTGGTTCCGTGAATATTCCGCTCATGCGGGACGTGGTCGCTTTGCAGGTGAGCGCGTTCAAGCGCGAGGACCCGGCGTGGCTGGATAATTTCGACCAGACCACCAATACGTTGGCGGCAAAGAACGTCAATACGGCGGATACGTACGGCGGCCGCGGCGCACTGTTGATTAAGCCTACCGACAACTTGTCCATCACACTGTCCGCGCTCGAGCAGAAGCGTAGTGCGCGCTTCTACTCGGGCATCCAGGTCGACGAAGACGCGGCGGGTTATCCGAATTACGTGCCGAAGTATGGCTCGAATACCAATCTCAGCCTGGGGCCGACGGCCGATATCGGCAACCAGCAGTTATATTCCGCGCGCGTCGAGCTCGACCTGAGCGGCATTCATCTGACCTCGCTCACCGCCTACGGTAAGAGTTCCGGGACCAACTACCAGGACGTGACCAGCGTCTTCACGTTCCTGCCGTTTTTCTACGGGCCGGGATCCACCAGCATCGTCGATCTCGCCGAGACGGAGAAGTTTTCCCAGGAGCTGCGCCTGAGCGGCAAGATCGACCAGCTCGATTGGCGCGGTGGCCTTTTCTACACGCGAGAAGCGGGCAGCGTAAATCAGACTCTGGAATTCTCCGGTACGCAGACGCCGTCGGCCACACCGTATGCCGGGCTGGGTCCGGACGTGTACAAGGAGCGCGCGGTATTTGCCGACCTTACATACCACGTGACCACACAGTTCGAGGTGCAAGGGGGTGCCCGCTGGGCGAAGAACGAGCAGAGCACCGGCAGCAGCGCGGTCGTCGATGCGCGGGCGCAGCCGGCATTCGGCCCTTCGACTTCCGGGGTGTACCTGAACTCCAATGACACATCGACGACCTGGGAAGTATCGCCGGTCTACCACATCAACCCGGATCTCATGACCTACTTCCGTGCCGCGACCGGTTACCGTCCGGGTGGCCCGAACACCATTCTGCCGAATGTGCCGTCATCCTTCGCACCGGACAAGGTCACCAACTACGAGGTCGGCTTGAAAGGCATCCTCGCTGATCGCACTGTCAGTTTCGATGTCGCGCTGTTCGACATCGAATGGAAGAATATCCAACTCCAGGACACCGACGCGGCGACCCAGTTCACCTACACCACCAACGGCGGCAAGGCACGCAGTCGCGGCCTCGAGACTGAGATTGGCTGGAGGCCCTACAAAGGGCTGAACATCGACGCGAACGCGACCTTCCTCAATGCCGTGCTGGCCGAGGACCTGACTGGACTGGCCAGCGCCGATACTCTGACGGGCAGGTCGGGTGACCGCTTGCCGGCCTCGGCGCGGTTCACCAGCAATCTCTCGATCCAGCAGGACTTCCCGATCGCGAGTTCCTTGACCGGCTTCGTCGGGGGCAACTGGAGCGTTGTCGGCTCGAGGGAGTCGTCGTTCGTGTCGTCCGCGGTGGACTCCACGCCGCGATTCACATTGCCGAGCTATTCGCTGGTCGATGTCCAGACCGGCATCATGTACGGCTCCGGCTGGCGCGCCAGCCTCTTCTTGCGCAATGCGTTCAACAAGCTCGGTGTCATTACCGCGGACAATCGCAATGGAACGAGCGTCACTTCCGTTAATTACCTGCAGCCGCGGACTGTTGGTATGAACGTCTCGAAGGAGTTTTGAGGGCCGCCAGGGCCCGAATGTGGGCGCGAGCACCGATGCCAAGCCTCTGAACAGTCAGCGGGCGAAGATGAAGAGCTGCAACGCCGATGCGAAGACCAAGGGACTCTCAGGCGATGAGCGGAAGACGTTCATGAGCAGTTGCTTGAAGGGGACGGGGTCGCCCTAGCGGGGATCCTCCAACGTGTCGTGGCCCGGCGGGCTGGCCGGGCCACTGACACTGGCGGGTGTGTCGTGCCCCGCGTTGCGGCGCTCTACGCGCTCTCCAATGATTAATCCCAACTCGAAGGTAAGACAGATGATCTCCATGCACAGAAATGTGAGAGCGAGCGGGGGCGCTGCGGATAAAAAACGGCAGATCGAGTCGTGAAACCGCGACCTCGTGGGGATCTTTACGTCTCCGCTCATCAAGTTGGACATATCCGATTCGAGTTTTGCGACTCGATATTCGAGCATCATATTTGCCTCTCTATAAACTGTAATTGACCGGCATTGAAGTCATTCAGATTTTCTTCATTATCTGCAGAACGGCCACTGTGATTCCGATGCCGGCACCCACCGCGCCGCCAACGGTCTTCAGAAGCCAAACCTTTAACGATCCGATCTCCTTCGCACTTTCCGCTTTTTGAGACGCAAACCCTTCCTTCATCTCCGCTCTCAATGAGCCGAATTCTTTCTGTGTTTCCGCTCTCAATGAGCCGAATTCTTTCTGTGTTTCTGCTCTCAACGAGCCGAACTCTTTCTGTGTTTCTGTTTTGTGAGATCCAATAATCCTTTCCATCTCAGCTCTTTGAGCGCCAAATCCCTTCTCCATGTCCGCCCGTAAAGACCCGAATCCTTTTTCCATATCGGCTCTCAAGCCGGCGGTCTCCATTCTCGCGCTGGCTATCTCACCTCTAACCGATCCGAACTCCTTTGCGACCGAGCCAAACTCCTTCGCGACCTCCGTCTTGAACGAATGAAGCTCGTCTCTGAGCCCCTCTACGTTGCCCCTGAGGTCCTTAACCTCACCTTGCACGGATTTGATGTCACTCCTTAGGTCCACAAGAGTCGAGCGGACGTGGCCCATGTCCGACTCGATGTTTGCGACCCGCTCTTCAACCGACATTGGCACCTCCAATTTTTTTAGCGCTGCGTTCATCGACCGCCCCTTCGACCTGCTCCTGATCTGGCTGGCGGGTGCGAGAATAGACCCAACGCGGCGCGCAAAGGAAGCCGTAAATGGAGCCGAATGAGACTATTTTTCCGCAGAAATACGCTGAAAATCGCCCGCGATTTAGGACGGCTTACGTGACGTTGTTGTACGACGTGTGTCTCGACGTCATCTGTGAGAGCGCGGGCCGTCCTACCCATCCGATGGAGGCGGCTGCAAGGCAGAGGATGTCGGGGGGTGAATCACACGGCAACGAGGCGGAGCGCTTCGGCGAAGCGGCCTCGGATGCGGGCGTAGTCTTCGAGTGTGTCCATGTCGGTCGTGTAGCGATCGTGGCTGAATTCCCGGCAGACCACGTCTTGTGGATGATCGGCGATGAGCTTGCGGCCGGAGGCATCACGGATACCGGTGAGTCGGACCCATGCGCGGGAGTTGCGGGAGATCGTGGGGTTGTAGGCGGGTTCGCTCATACCGATCGCTTGAGCACGCGAAACAGCGCCGGGTGACTGGCCTGCAAAGACTTCCGCAGCGCCAGTTCCTCACTCTGCTGCCGCGCACGGCGTGCAAGAATCCAACGATGAACACAGCGGTAGGGTTCCTCTGCCGAGGTGCCGGTTGCCAATTCCTCGGCGAGTTGCAAGGCCAGTCCGGGCTCGCTGAGCAGCAGCCACGCCGGGAAGTCAACTTCGGTCAGCGCGCTCTCGCCAGCAGTCTGGGCGTCAGGCTCGTCATCCAGAAAACGCTGCCACAGCGTCGTCAGCTCCGGCTGCCGCAGTTTGCTCACCGCCCGTGAGGTCTCGCCGGGCGCCCGCCAACACACGTGGCACCATGCCGCCAATGCCGCAACCCGCTGCCGTCGGTTGAATGCGCTCTCCACCAGCCGCAGACACAGGGGAGCGTGCTGTTGCCAGCCCGGCTCGCTCAACACGCTGTCAGTGACTCCCGCCCAGTTCTGCGCCTGGCTGAGCGCGAAGCTACGATGTAAAGCAGGCTCCTTGGTGTCGAAGGCGGCGCTTCGTACGGCGTCGCCGAGTTGCATCCACAGTGGTGACAGAAGATCGCGGGATTGCGCGCCCAGGAGGCGCCGGGCCGTGGGAGTGACTTCGAGCAGGAAAGCCAACTCCGCGCGGGGATCCGTCACGGGCTGCCCAAGGTGCCCGAGAGCCGCCGACAGTTGGTCAAAAGCGGCGAGGTCCGAATGAGTAGGCGCCTGGGTATAGAGTTGGTCCAGTTGCCGCTGCGCGCTCAGCAGATTATGGGTCGTCAGCGCCTGCACGATGCCGTTGGTGAGGGCGACGACCGGGTTGTCGAAGAACAGATCCATCTGCGGAACGCTCTGCGCCCGGATATAACGGCTGCCGATGAGCCGCTGCAACTGGGGATCCATGCTGATGCGCAGCGGCCGTTCGCCGCCACCGCTAGCTGCCGGCGCGCTCTGGTGCCAGGCGTGGAACTCCTGGGCCTGCTCCACGAGTTTGATGCGGCGGGCATAGCTGGCGGCTTGCTCGAGCTCCGCCTTGATCTTGTCCGGGTTGCCCATCAGAACGCCGTCGAGGAATTCGATCTCGCGACGGCGCCAGCTCTCGTAGTCGCTGTACAACAACCTTCCGGAGTTGAACAGGAGTTCGAGCGGTGCGAACGCACCCTGTTCCAGCATTTGCGCGTCCACTTGCGCCTGCAATGAAGTGTCGACTGCCGTCATGGTGCGAACAGCGCCTCGATGTCGGTCGAAGTCCATGACGCCGGGCTGGCGCCGCCCTGGGTGTAAAGTCGGCTGGCGAGCTCATGTTTATCCGCCTGCAACTGCAGGATCCGTTCCTCCACGGTGTCCTGGGCGATGAGCTTGTAAACGAACACGGGCTTGTCCTGGCCGATGCGATGCGCGCGATCGGTCGCCTGCGCTTCCACGGCAGGATTCCACCAGGGGTCGTAGTGAATGACCGTGTCCGCGGCCGTCAGATTGAGCCCTGTACCGCCCGCCTTGAGGCTGATCAGAAACAACGGTACGGCGCCCGATTGGAAACGTGCGATGACGTCGGAGCGGTTCTGGGTCTCACCCGTCAACAGGCAATACTGAATGCCCAGCGCAGTGACCGCCGCCTCGATGAGCCGCAGCATCGATGTGAATTGCGAGAACACCAGCACGCGGCGCCCTTCGTCAATCAACTCCGGCAGCACGCTCGTGAGCCATTCCAGTTTCGCGGATGGAATCTCGCTATTTCCGCTACCCACCCTGAGCAGCCGCGGATCGCAGCAGGCCTGCCGCAGTTTCAGCAGGGCATCGAGAATCGTGATCTGGCTCCGCGCCAGTCCTTGCTGTTGGACGACTTCCTGGATGCGGCGATGACTCGCGAGCCGAATCCCGTCGTAGAAGTCCCGTTGGCGCTCGTCGAATGCCAGGGTCTCGACGATTTCCGTCTTGGGCGGCAAATCCTTGGCAACCGCGTCTTTCGTGCGGCGAAGCAGGAACGGGGCGAGCCGCTGCGCCAGGGCTTGCGCGCGGGCGCGGTTGCCCTCTTTTTCGATAGGAGTGCGGTAGTGGCGTTGAAAGTTGCGCTCATCGCGCAACAAACCCGGTTGCACACAATCAAACAGAGACCACAGCTCCCCGAGGTGATTCTCGACCGGCGTCCCCGTCAAAGCCAACCGATGCTCGGCCCGTAGTGCGCGCGCCATCCCGGACACCTTGGCGCGTGGATTTTTGATGGTCTGCGCCTCATCGAGGATGAGGAGGTAGAAATCCTGAGCGAGCAGGACCTCGCTGTCGAGTTGCAGGAGTGAGTAGCCCGTAATCACTACATCGACTCTGGCGATGAGGGGAAAGGACTCTCTGCGCCGGCTGCCGTGCAGGAGCAGAACACTGAGCTCCGGGGTGAAACGCTGCACTTCCTGTTGCCAGTTACCCAGGGTGCTGACGGGTGCGACGATCAGCGACGGTTTCCGTAGACGTCCCTGCTGCTTTTCCAGCGCGAGGTGGGCGAGTGTCTGGACGGTCTTTCCCAATCCCATGTCATCGGCCAGGATGCCGCCGAGGCCGTGCCGGCGCAGGAACTGCAGCCAGCCCAGGCCTTCCTCCTGGTAGGGTCGCAGTGTTGCCCGGAAGCCGGCGGGCGCTGCCAGGGGTTTGATGCCACCTGAAGCCTGGAGATCCTCCAGAAGCGCACGCAGCGTAGTGTCACTCGACCTCAGCGATGGGCCGTTCAATTCACGTGCCAGTTGGACGACACGGCCGGTATGGCTCCTGGGGAGCGACAGGGCCTGTTGCGCGCTCAGGCCGTCGCGATCGAAGAGTTCCACCAGTGAGTTGGCGATGCGTTGGATCCGCTCGATCGCAATCGGCAGGTAGCGGCCATCATCGAGTGCCACGAGCCATTGCTCGCCCACGCGGCAGCCGGCGTTCGCCTCCCGAGACCCGGGCGCCGGGGTGGCAGCGTCCGTTGCCAATGAGGTCTGATCACCAGTGGCGAGCGAGGTTTGCAAGTAGCGGGCGAGGGCAGGGAGCAGATTGACATGCTGTCCGTCTACGATGACACCCAGACGCAGGTTGAACCATCCCTGCCGACGATCCGACTCCAGATCGCCATACCAGTCGTCCGCCCTGGCGATGCGATAGGGGAAGTCAGCGGCGACGAGTACCTCCCAGCCGTCGGCTTGCAGCGCCGGGATTGCCTCCAACATGAAGTCCAACCAGACCTCGCGGTTGGTAGCGGTCGGAAGGAGTTGCGCGAGTCGCATGCGCCACTGCCGCTCGAGGCCGTGGTCGCGAGGGAGTTCGTACAACGCACCGTCCATCATCTGGCGGACTGTGGCGCTTTCGTCCTGCAACCTGTCACTGTCGACCGGCAGTCCGTTGTAGATGAAATAGAGTGTTGCCCGGGGGCCTGGCTGCAAGGCCAGTCGTGCTGTCAAAGTCGACAGCGAGTGTTTGTGGACGGGAAACACCTGCAGAGTAGGGAACGGGCCGTCACGGGCGATCCGCTCGTTGGTTGCGCCAACTTCTTCCGGTGTGATCGGAGACTGTTGCCAATAGCGCCGCACCAGGCTCAGAGGCTGTACCGACTCCAGGGGGCCCACCTCGGCGGTCCCGGAGTCGATGTACATCGCCGGCTCGATGTCGAGGAATACATCGACAGACGTCCCTGCTTCACAGCGAAGTTCCTGGTCCCCGTTTGGCGATGCTTGCCATGCGAACGGGAGTTGTCGGGATTTGCCGGCGCGTAACGCCTGCCCGCCCAGGGATTGCCAGAAAGCGCGACCTGTCGTGACGATCTGGCGAACCAGGGTGTTGGCACCCACGCCACCGATGTCCCAGGCAACACCCAGGTCCGGGCGCGCCTCGGTGCCCAGAGCTCTGAGGATCTCTTTGTCACCGGGCTCGACGTAGCGGGGAAAGTCAGCGCCGCCGAGGGACGATCTAATGGTAAAGGGGCTGACAGTGTCGGTCGCCGTTCGGCTCGTCGCCGGAGCGCTCTGGCCCACCCACGCCGAGACTCGGAGTCCGTGCGGGGTCTTGTTCAGCAGATAGAGAAGCCGTTGCTGCACGGCAGGCGCACCCCGCGTCGCGGCGGCAGTCGAGCGTTGCGCGAATGATCCCGCGCCGCCCGCGCCCGCGTCGGCGCCGATACCTGTGCCGCCGCGAGCCGCGACCCCAGTCCCCGCTGCTCTCCCCTCCGCGGCAATCAACACCGCCGCCACATGAGCGCAGGGACTGCGCTCACTGCAATTGCACTCTCCCTCGATCTTCCAACTTCCCCCGACGCCCCTCAGCCGACGAATGTAAACCCGGTGTTTCCCGACAACACCGGTCACGACGCTGCCGTCCTGGAGGATCCGCACCTCTTCGGCAATCATGCTGGCACGCTCGGCTTTGGGATCGACCCGCCGGCGCTGCCCGCCAGGCGAGAGACACTCACAACCGCCGCGGTGAGTGAGATACCGGCCGCCACGGCCAATGTCAGATTCGATCCTTTGCCCGGATAGGCGCGAAACAGGATGGCGACGCCGGCCGCGCCGAGCGTTTGTCCCAACAGTCGCGCCGTCGCGAGCATGCCGCCGGCGGCCCCCGTGCGCGCGCGCGGCGCCGAGCCTATGAGCGTTCTGTTGTTGGGTGCTTGAAAGAAGCCGAATCCCAACCCGCACAGGGCCATGCGCCAGATGAGATCGGCCGGCGCGCCATCGTGGGGGAACAGGGCGAGCAGGGTCAGGCCCGAAGCCATGGCAAGCAGGCCCAGGCTTCCCAGGATCCCGGCGGGATAGCGATCGGCGAGACGTCCAGCGATGGGCGCGGCTAACGCAACTCCGACGGGCCAGGGCGTCATTAGTAACCCTGTCTCCGCGGCGCTGTGCCCGACACGCTGAATCTCAAACGGTAAGGCTACGAGGCCCGCCATCTGCGCCATGAAAGAGCACACGGAGGTGGCCACCGACAACGAAAACAACCGCACGCGCAGCAGATCGAACGGAATGAGCGGCGCATCGCGGTTGATTTCATGCCGCACGAGGATGGCTCCAAGAATGCAGCCGCCGACGATTTCAGCGCAGGCCAGCGGCGTCGCCGCGTCCTGCGCCAGGGATTGCAGACCGCCGATGAGCAGCGCGAACGTCCCCGCCTGCAGGGCCACTCCAGCGTAGTTCAACTTTCGTGACGAGCGATCGGTCTCGGGCAGCGAGTACAGGGCAATGATAATCGTGATGGCTCCAATCGGAACGTTGACTGCAAACAACCAGCGCCAGTGGGCGACCGCCAGGATCGCCGAAGCGACCGTGGGGCCGATTGCCGCGGCGACGGCCACAGCGAAGGCGTTGATTCCGATTGCACGTCCTAACATTCGCTGGGGATATGTAAAGCGCACTAACGCGGAATTCACGCTCATGATTCCAGCGGCCCCCAGACCTTGCACTACACGCGCAATGCTGAGAGTGCCGAGGGTAGGGGCCAGAGCGCATGCGAGCGATGCAGCTGTGAATATACCGATGCCCCAGTGCGACACCCGCCGATAACCCACGATCTCGCCCAGCGATGCGAGCGGCAGCAACGCGATGAGAATTGCGACCTGGTAGGAATTGATCACCCAGATCGAGGCCGCATCGCTGGTATGAAAGTCGTGCGCCAGCGAGGGCAGGGCGACGTTCACGATGGTGCTGTCCAGTACGGACATGGTGATGGCCAGGATGATCGCCGCCACCGCCCAGTAACGGCGCGGAACGGGAAGGCCGTCGGCATGCGGGACCGCTGCCGTCGGGGCGAGGCGTGGGCTAGACATCAGCGGTAATTCGCCACGGCGTCGTTGAAGCCTGGGGGTAATGCTCCAATATCGATGCGAATGCGCCGCCTCATGCCTATGATCATATTGGGTCTTTTGCACCTGTACATCGGGGTGCGCCTGTTGCCCGACCTGGCCTCGAATCCGGGGCTCAGGGTAGGGGGCGCACTGCTGCTGGTCGTCTCGTGTGTGCTCATGCTGGCGGGCCTGATGTCCCGCTCGATGCAGTCCCGGACGGTCGCTGATCGGGTGGCGGCCTTCGGGCTGCTCGCCATGAGCCTGTTCTCGTCTCTATTCGTCTTTACTCTGCTGCGCGACCTGGTCCTGCTGGTCGCCATTGTCGCGTTGCCGGTGCGGCATGTACACCTGCTCATGGCGGCGACCGCGCAACTGGTGGTCGGATTGGCTGCATTTGTCACGGTGGTCGGTTTCGCAGGGGCGCGCCGCCGTGCCCGCATTGTGAGTGTCGAGGTGCCTTTGGCGAACCTGCCAGCGGCGCTACACGGGTTCTTGATCGCCCAGATCAGCGACGTTCACGTCGGTTCGCAGATTAAGCAGCAGTACGTCGACGCAATCGTCGATGCCGTGAATGGTCTCGATGCGGATCTCATCGCGGTCACGGGTGACCTGGTCGACGGCTCGGTACCCGATCTCTCCCGGCATATCGCGCCGCTCGGAAGGCTGAGCGCGCGACATGGCACGTTTCTCGTGACGGGAAATCATGAGTACTACTCGGGGGAACCTGCGTGGACGGCGGAGTTCACGCGATTGGGACTGCGCGTACTTTTGAATGAGCATGTCGTCGTTCGGCACGGAGGGGCGCCCCTCGTGGTCGCCGGAGTAACGGACTATAGCGCGCATCATTTCAATCCCGAGCAGCGCAGTGACCCCGTGGCCGCGCTCCTGGGTGCGCCGACCGATGCGGCAGCGAGAATCCTGCTCGCTCATCAGCCGCGTTCCGCCTCCGCGGCGGCCACCGCGGGTTTCGACCTCCAGCTTTCCGGGCATACGCACGGCGGGCAGTTCTGGCCCTGGAATCTTTTCGTACGGTTCCAGCAGCCGTTCACGGCCGGCCTGCACCGACTGAACAACCTCTGGATCTACATCAGTCGGGGCACCGGTTACTGGGGACCTCCCAATCGCTTTGGCGCGCCGTCCGAAATCACTCTGCTAAAGCTCGTTACCGCCTGAGACCTCGAAGAGTTGCCTCGGGCGGCACATCGTTTGCTCCATCGCTTCCAACATCCTTGGTTGTGGCGGTGGAGTTATGAGATTGCACTCCCTGTTCCTGGCCGTGCCGGCGCTCGGGCTGCTGGCGTGCGCGGGAACATCGCGGGCGCCGGAACAATTTGGCTCCGGCGCCGGGGTGCCCTTGCCCGACCCGCACCATTCACTCGTTCCAACTGTCAATGTCGCGCCGGCAAAGGGCTGGCCGTCGGGAAAAATACCGGTGGCCGCGGCGGGGTTTGCGGTCGCGCCCTATGCAACCGGTCTCGACCATCCCCGCTGGCTCTATGTGTTACCCAATGGCGATGTGCTCGTCGCGGAGAGCAACGCGCCGCCGGACAGGCCCGATGATGGCAAGGGTGTTCGCAGTTGGTTTATGCATAAGCTCATGGCGAAGGCGGGTGCCGGTGTGCCCAGCCCGAATCGTATAACACTGCTGCGTGGTGTGAACGGAACCGGCGGTGCTGTGACGCGCGCCACCTTCCTGCAGGGATTGAAATCCCCGTTCGGCATGGTACTCGTCGGTCACGACCTCTACGTTGCCAACACCGACTCGCTCCTGCGCTTCACCTATCATGACGGCGACACTCAGCTGGCGGGGGCGGGCGTGAAGGTCGCCGATCTGCCCGCGGGTCCGATCAACCATCACTGGACGAAGAACGTCATCGCGAGTCGTGATGGCACGCATCTGTATGTGACTGTTGGTTCCAACAGTAACGTCGGCGAAAACGGCCTGGCGGCGGAGGAAGGGCGGGCCCGTATCATCGAGATCGATCTCGCGAGCGGTCGCGCGCGGCCCTTTGCCACCGGGTTGCGCAATCCGAACGGCCTGGGCTGGAATCCCCAGTCCGGTGCTCTGTGGGCGGCGGTCAATGAGCGGGACGAGCTCGGCAACGACCTCGTTCCCGACTACATGACAGCAGTGCGCGATGGGGGCTTCTACGGGTGGCCCTTCAGCTACTACGGGCATCATCTCGACCCGCGGATCAAAGAGCAGAACGACGCCCTGGTTGCCCAGGCAATTATTCCCGACTATGCGCTCGGCTCTCACACGGCGTCGCTGGGCCTGGCGTTCTACGAGGGCAAGCTGTTTTCCGCGCACTATTCCGGGGGCGCGTTCATCGGCCAACATGGCTCATGGAATCGCAAACCACGTAGTGGTTACAAGGTCATCTTCGTCCCCTTCGCCAACGGCCAACCGGCGGGTCCTCCGGAAGAGATCTTATCGGGCTTCATCAGCGACGCGGGCAACGCATTCGGGCGCCCCGTTGGAGTTGCCGTGGACCGGTCGGGGGCACTGCTCGTGGCGGACGATGTCGGCAATGTGGTCTGGCGTGTAACGAACACTCTATGATGTGCCGCCGGTTCCCGGCCGGCGACACCAGGCATGCCTATGATCAACGTTAGAGCGGCTACCCATGCGGACGAGCCGAGATGGCGTGAGCTATGGGCCGGTTACAACGCCTTCTACGAAGCGAAAATCCCCGAGTCGATTACTCAAGCAACCTGGCGGCGGATCCTGGATCCGGCGGCCCCGATCCTGGGCAGGGTCGCTGAGGCCGACGGACGCGTGGTCGGGTTCTCAAACTCGGTGCTGCATGAAACCACCTGGGCCACGACGCCAATCTGCTATCTCGAAGACTTGTTTGTTGACGCCGCCATGAGAGGCAGTGGCGTGGGACGCATGCTGCTGCAGGATCTGGTGGTGCTCGCCCGCCAACACGGCTGGTCGACACTGTATTGGCATACCCGCGGTAACAACACCACCGCGCGGCGTCTTTATGACACCTTCTCGCCGGCCGACGACTTCGTGCGTTATGTCGTGACACCCGGGGAGTGAGCCGGCGCGCTTACCAGGGCTGATCCCTGCCGTCGGTCTGGAGGAAGCGGCCGCTGTCTTTCAGAGTGAGCACGTCGATGGTGGCGATCATCTTCCCCACCGCCTCCGGCGGGGGTACGAAGCCTGGTAGCTTCAGGTCGCCGAGGCTTTCCACCTGCACACCGCCGGGGTGAAAGAAGGCGACAATGATACCCTCGTCCTTGAACTGCACAGCCAGCAGTCGCATGGCGCTGTTGAGCGCGGCCTTGCTGATCCGGTATCCGTAGTGATCGGCGGAGCGCGGCGGCACCGATACCATGCCGGCCGCCGAGCTGATGGCAATGATTTTCTTCTGCCTGCTCGCCCGGACGTTGTCGATGAAGGCCTCGGTGACCCGCAGCGGTCCCGCGACGTTGGTGTGGATGAATTGATCCAGTTGGTCGTAGTCGAGCGTGCCGAACAACCCCCCGGCACTACCCCGTCGCTCGGTGATGGGCCCGAACCGGACCAGCGCGGCGTTATTCAACAGCACATCGATCGGCTGGCCCTTGAGTTTGAGCGCCAGGGCCTTGATCTGCCCGGGGTCGGTGACGTCCATGCGCTCAACGCGCACCTTGGTCGGATATTGCTGTTGGAGTGTCGCCAGCTCGTTCGGAGTGCTGTCGCGCCGGTGTGTCGCAATGACCGTCCAGCCCTTGGCGGCATATTCTTTGGCAAACTCGAGACCGATGCCCTGGTTCGAGCCGGTGATGAGCACCGTTTCCGCCCGCGCCCGAGGGGCCGCGAGCGCGGTCACTAACAGCAATACCAGGGCGCACAGGGGAATTCGGGTGGCTATTCGCATCGGGGCAGTGTGCCAGAAGCGTGGCGCAGCGCTGCTCAACCGCAGGTCGACGCCACGCTGCGAACGCTCTTTCCGCCCCGTGGGATTTATGGCACCGTGCCCGCCGGCGCGCTCCAGGTCGCGGTTCAGGGGAGTCTTCATTGTCGACGTCCGGGACGCGCAGCAGTCGAATCGATTTCCTTCGGGGCGTAGCGATCTTCAGCGTCCTGCTGCTGCATTTCTCGTTGACCTACGATCTCATTCACAGTCCTCTGGCGGCGCTGTTCCCCGCTGGATGGGTCAGGGCTGCGGTCGACAACGGCAACTACGGCGTCACCATGTTCTTCGTGATTTCCGGCTTTCTCATCACGTCGAACAATCTCATCCGCTACGGGCGGCTGCCCGATGTCAACCTACGGCAGTTCTACGCATTCCGCTTCGCGCGCATCATTCCACCGTTATTGCTCGCGCTGCTCATCATCGTACCGTTGGGTTTGTTGGGCATTCCGTCTTTCAGCAACAGTCTCGCCGGGCAACCTCTGCCAGGTTCATTCTTCGTGGTGGTGACGTTGTCGGTGTTGACGTTCTGGCACAACGTGCTGATGCAACAGGTGGGTTGGTTCAACTACTGCCTGAATATCTACTGGTCCCTGTCCGTTGAGGAGGTTTTCTACCTCACCTTTCCGCTTGCTTCACGCTTTCTGCGTCGCAATGGGTTGATCATCGGGCTGTGCGGTCTCCTCATCCTCGGTGCGCCGTTCTACCGCGCCTGGCATCGTGGCGATGAGCTCTTCTACGAGTGTGGGTACCTCGCCTGCTTCGACGCCATCGCCATCGGTTGCCTGGTGGCGTTGATCAACCGTCGCGTCACTTTGCGCCCCGACATGGGACGCGCGCTACGAATCGTCGCAACGATCGTGCTCGTCGTGACGTACTTTCTGGGCATAGAAGGGCACGAAGTGTTTGGCTTTTCCGTGATTGCACTGAGCACGGGTGTGCTCCTGATCCGGGCGTTCGACGCCCCCCGCAATAAATCGCGGTCTGCGCCGGTCAGGTTGATGTGTTTCATGGGAAGGCAGAGCTACGAGGTCTACCTGTTTCATGGGATCGTGCTGGCCGTCCTGCGCAACGTGATCCCGAAGGGAACCATGCCTTATGTGTACAAGCTTCCGATGTTCGTACTCTTTGTCATAGCGTCGGTGCTGCTGGCAGGAGCGGTGGCTCGTTATTACGCGGAGCCCGCCAACGCTTTGCTGCGGGAACGCCTGATGGCCCGCCGCACCGCGCAGGCGTAGTATCCGCAGTGACATAGCCCTCCCTGCCGGATTGGAGCGAACCATGAAACTGAGTGCGCGTAATACTCTTCCCGGAACGATCCGCAGGATCGATTTGGGGGCGGTGAATGCGGAAGTGACTATTGAGGTTGCTCCGGGAATCACCATTGTGTCGATCATCACCATAGACGCCGTGAAGAATCTTGGCCTGAAGGAAGGCGGTAACGCCTACGCCGTGATAAAGGCGTCGAGCGTGATGGTGGGCGTGGACTGAATCGCGGTACCTATACCCGAAAAGCGAGGCTGGTCGTGAAACTGAAGCGAAGCAGAATGTTCGGTGGGGTGGGGGCGATACTCGCCGTGACCTGCGCGGTGGGCCTGCTGAGCCTGGGCGGGTTGCATGTGGCGAAAGGGGCCACCCCGATACCGGGGCCGGCGTTGGACAATCCGCAGGCGCCCGGTCCATTGCAGACTGCTGTTCTGGCGGGCGGATGCTTCTGGGGCACACAGGGTGTGTTCGAACACGTGAAGGGTGTCCGGCGAGTGTTGGCCGGCTACTCTGGCGGGGCGGCGTCGACGGCCCGGTATGAGACCGTGAGCGGCGGGTCCACCGGTCACGCCGAGTCCATCCAGGTTACTTTCGATCCGGCGGAAGTCTCTTACGGGGAGATTCTGCGGGTGTTCTTCTCCGTAGCCCACGATCCCACCGAGTTGAACCGGCAGGGACCTGACGAGGGTACGCAGTACCGCTCATCGATCTTCTATGCGGACGGCACGCAACAGAAAATCGCGACGGCCTACATCGAGCAGCTACAGCAGGCGCACACCTTCAAGCGCCCGGTAGTCACGCGGGTCGATCCCCTGAAGGGCTTCTATCCGGCGGAGGGTTATCACCAGGACTACCTGGTCCACAACCCGCACCAACCCTACATCGTCTACAACGACCTGCCGAAGATCGAGAATCTGAAGCGCGTGTTTCCCGAGATCTACCGGGACCAGCCGGTGCTGACGCGCGATAAGATCGCTGGCGAGGTCGCGGCGACGATCAAGTAGACGCCGCCCGCTCCAGGCTGTCGCGATCCCATTGCGCCAGCCTGGCGCCCGCCTCGTAAGTGCTCCGCAAAAAGCTCTCCAGCACTTCCGCGGGGTTGGATTGCGAGCGGACCGCGTCATACGGCAGGATGAATTCCGACACGTCGCGGTTGTAGGTCGCTTGCGCCGGCAGAACGCGCGCTTCTTTGAATCCCGGCGGCTCGGGTGCCGCGTAGGCGTAGAAAGCTGCCGTTTGAATCGCCCCGCTTCCGGGCCAGAAGCCGTGGCTGATCACTTCATGTGAATAGGCTTCTCGCGTGATGGGGTCGGCGCCAACGCGCTCAGGTGCCCTGCGCCCGGAGAAGCGCGTGACCGCCAGGTCGAAACTGCCCCAGAAGAAGTGCACCGGGCTGCATTTGCCGACAAATCCCGCCCTGAACTCCTGCATGACGTGCGCGACCCGCAGCAGTATCTGCCAGAAGCGCTGCGCGTAGACGGGGTCGTAGGTGGAGTGCCCGGTATCGAGCTCGAAGCGGACGGGGTCGGGGACTTCGACCGGCATCGTCCAGATTTTCACATCAACACCCAACTCATGGAGCATCTGCAGGGTGTCACGATAGAACACGGCGACGGAGCGCGCCGACAGCGGGATACTGCGTGCGCCTCCATCCGAGCACCGTGCCACCAACTCATGGCTGATGAAGTCGAAAGTCATGTTGAGGGTGTGGCCTGCGCCGTACGGCATGGCGGGAGTGGCGATTCCCCGCGATGTGACCACGAAGGCGATGTTCCAGAAGTGGTTTACCCGCGGTGTCAGCGCCAGGCAGACCTTCCCCACGATCTGCGTCCACATGTGCAAGGTCGCATAAGTGTCGCGCCACTGCTCGAGTGGCAATTCCGGCCAGGGTTCGCTTTTCATGGTCGCACTCCGCTGTGTCCGCTGTGAATGCCTGCTATGGCAGCCCGGAGAATCGCACGAACTCCATTACCGCGCTGCGTACGATCGGCGCCATGTTCGCCCGCGAGGACGGGTCGTCGCGCAAGTCGAGCGTGAATTCCAATTGCGCGCCTCGGGCGCGGGCTCCGCGGTTGCAGATGTTGAGAGGATTTCGACCAGGATACTTGTGGCCGGTCGCGGTAGCGGGGAGGCCGGCTGCGACGAGTCGTTTCGTGAGCAGTGTTGTCAGCTCGCCGTCGAGGCCCCCGACGTAGATATGCGACGAATCGCCTTTGCACCCGTGTACGGCCAGCACAACGGGATGGCGTGCAGCTAGAGCGACGCACTCGGGGTGATCGAAGTTGTGACTGGTGATGTGCAGCTCGCGATTGCGGCCGCGGGTTTTCAGGCCGTTGAAGGCGAAGAGACTGTACTGCGTTCCGGCGATGAGGTCCGCGAGCTCGGTGGTGCCGATTTCGATGTTGCCGCCGTGGGGCGCGACAATGAGCACCCCCGACTGCGGGCGCTCGCGCACCGTCGTGTTGTAGTCCCTGCCGGCGATCTCTCCCCCGGCTGCGAGTGCCGCGAAAGAGGCGTACTTGTCCTGCATCCTTACAGCCCTAAAGCCATTTGGCTTTGCGGAACCGGTAAAACAGGTAGCCGTCAATCGCCGCCATGGCGCCCATACAGGCCGGGTAGCCATAGTGCCAGTGTAGCTCGGGCATATCCGTGAAATTCATGCCGTAGATCCCGACGATGAGAGTCGGAATGGCGACGAGCGCCGCATACGCGGTGAGGCGCTTCATGGTCTCGTTTTCCTGCATCGCTATCATCGACAGGTTCACCGAGGTGGCCGCTGTGACGGTGTCGCGGTTGGATTCAATCGTCTGGTTGAGTCGCTGCAGATGGTCGTAGATATCGCGAAAATATTCCCGCAATCCGGCGACCCGCGCCGGGACGCGTGCGCCGGAAAGGTTCGACACGCCTTCGAGCAGCGGCGCGACGGCGTGCTTGAGTGTCATGAAACGCTGCTTGAGCTCATACAGCGCCTTGATGTTGGCGCGCGGCTCACCGTCCACGGTGAAGATCCGTTTCTCGATTTCCTCCAACTGGTCTTCGAGCTGATCGAGGATCGGGAAGTAGCGGTCAACGACAGCATCCATCAAGGCGTAGAGCACGTAGCAAGATCCCTGGCTGAGTAATTCCGGCTCGGCTTCGGCCCGTGCGCGCACGTCATCGAATCCTTTCTCGACGCCGCTACGTACCGAGAGGACGTAATTCGGGCCCGCGAAGATATCGACCTCTCCGACCTGCAGGTCCGGCGTGCCCGGCTCGATCATGTGCAACACCGCGAACAGGGAATCGCCGTATTCCTCGATTTTCGGCCGCTGATGCCCCTGCTGCGCGTCTTCCACCGCCAGCGGGTGTAAGCCAAATTGCTCGCGCATCTCTTCCAGGAGCGCGATATCGCGGTCGCGCATCGCCACCCACATAAAGCAGCCCGGCCGGCAGACGTAGGTATGAATATCGGAAGCGGGAATTTCCGCAACTTTCCTGCCATTTTCGTAAACGACGCACTTGATCAGCATGAACGGCCCGTTTTTCCTGATTTCATAAGGACTTGAGTCTAGCCGCGAAGGGCGTGTGCCGTCTTGTTCGCGGCGGCCCCGCGATGGGGGCCGCCATTTCAGGTAATCTCCCGCCCCTGCAAAACTTGCGTGGCGCACGAGGGAGCGACATGGCGGCATTTCAGCGTGAGATTCTCGTCCGGTTCGGCCATTGCGATGCCGCCGGCTGGGTGTTCTACCCGCGTTACTTCGAGATGATCAGCGACTTTGTCGAGGACTGGTTCGAGGAGGGGCTATCGGCGAGCGCGCCAGGCCTGTTCCATCACAAACAGTTGCTGACGCCGTCGGTGCATTTCACGGTCGACTTCATCAAGCCGACGCGTTATGGCGACCGGCTCACCTTCAATCTCTGGACCGTGAAAGTGGGGCGCACCTCCTGTGAGCTGCGCATCGAGGCCTCCCTTGGTGGCGAGCTGCGCATGCGGGTCAAGCAGGTGTTGGTTTTCATTTCCTCCGCCACCTCGCGGGCTACCGAGATTCCGACCGAGCTGGTGGCCCGGATGCACCGCTTCGCGGGGGAAGCGGTGCCGGCCATGGCCGGTGTTAATAACCCACCGTGAATCGACCGCGGACATGCTTCGGGTTCTCGATCTCGTCGAGCATGGCGATCGCATAGTCCTCGTACGAAATCGAGCTCTTACCATCGGCTGCAGTCAGCAGTGTGTTGTCAGAGAGCCGGAATTTTCCCGTTCGCTCACCGGGACCGAAAAACGCCGACGGACTCACGAACGTCCAATCCAGGTCTTTGACGTTACGCAATGCGTCCAGGAATGCTTTGCCGGCGGAGGCCTCGGGCTTGTACGCGGGTGGAAAGTTCGGGGAGTCGAGGAGGATCTGCCCCGGGGCGATCTCCAGGCTCGCGGCTCCGCCCACGACCAGGTAGCGCTTAACCCCGCTACGGCGCACGAGTTCGATGAGCTGTTGCGGATCGACGCTTTGGAAGCGCAACGAGCTGATGATTGCATCATGCCCTTTCAGCAGGGGGATCAGCGCATCGGGCTTCGTGACGTCTCCTGTGGTGGCCGATAGGCCGGTGCGCGGCGCCAGTTTAGAGGGGTCGCGCGCAATGCCGGTCACGGCGTGGTGGCGCTTGAGTGCTTCGTCGACGAGGCGGCTGCCGACGTTGCCGGTGGCACCGATGATGGCGATTTTCATGAGGATCTCCGTTCTGTAGTGAGAGTGGGTCCGGCCTCGGGGCATTTCTAGGCTAACAGAGCTGCGAGGCACTCTGCGGGTGACCGCGCCGGTTGACTACAGGGTGAATGTCATCGCCCCGCATCCAACATCCGCAGCGGTATCGGCTGAGCTATGCCTGCTTCCGCTCGTGTCCCTTGCGGGAACGTGTGCGATGCCGGCAAAGTGCGGTTTCCCCTGATGACTGGAATCGCACTATGACCTGGAGAGTCCAACAAATTCTGGCCGGCTGCATTGCCGGGCTGATACTGATCGCAAGAGCGGATGCCGCCCCGTGGCCCGACAACGCGGCGACGCGCCTCGAAGCACTCGCTCTTCTGCAGACCCTGAACGCAGATCTGCTCAGCAACGATAGTGCCACGCTCACTCTCGACCGCTGGTGTGACGCTCACAAGATGGCGGCGCCGGCAAAAATCGTGGCCGAGCGTGTGCAGGGCAATGACAAAGCGCCTACAGACGAGGTGAGGCAGTTGCTCGGAGTGACTGCCGCCGACCCGGTGCGCTACCGGCACGTGCGGCTTCATTGCGGCGAGCATGTGCTTTCGGAAGCCGATAACTGGTACGTGCCGGCGCGCCTCACGCCCGACATGAACCAGGTGCTCGATACGACGGATACCGCATTCGGCAGGGCGGTGCAGGCTCTACATTTCCGCCGCCGCACACTTTCGGCGCAGCTGCTGTGGTCGCCGCTCCCGCAGGGGTGGGAAATGGCGACCGCCTTGCCGTCCGCCAGCAAGCGACCGTTGCAGATCCCGGCCGAAACCATTCAACACCGCGCCGTGCTGGCGCTTCCCGACGGCACTCCGTTCAGCCTGGTCGTCGAGACCTACACCAACGAGGTATTGAGCTTCCCGAAACCACCGCGGCCCTGAGTCGCCGCCCGGCACACCGGCACCAACTGGCGGTGCCGGTGCCCTGACGGTCGCGTAGACTATCGGCCCAATGCATACGATCCTGGTGTTGGGCGGGTACGGTTTTTTCGGCGAACGGATTTCCGAGTCGCTGGCCTCCGACTCATCATCCGTGCGCCTTCTGGTCGCTGGACGCGACGCCGGTAAGGCCGCAGCCCTGGTCGCCCGACTGGGCCTTCCCGCGGAACGGGCGGTTGTGGTCGACGCCAACGACCCGGGATTGTCCATGCGGCTCCGGGAGCTCGGCGTCAATACGCTGATCCACACCGCGGGTCCCTTCCAGGCCCAGAAATATACTGTTGCGAAGGCGGCCATCGAGGCGGGCTGCCACTACATCGACCTGGCCGACGGCCGCGAGTTTGTCTCCGGGATTGAAAGTCTCGACAGCGCGGCCCGTGAGCGCGGTGTGACGGTTGTCAGTGGCGCGAGCTCGGTGCCGGCGCTGTCTTCGGCCGTGATCGATCGCTATTTGCCGCGATTCAAGCAGCTGGACTCCATCGAGTTCGGCATCAGCTCCGGCGGGCGGGCGCCCGGGCTCGCCACCGTCAGGGGAGTGTTCAGTTACGGCGGCAAACCGTTTCAGGAGTGGCGTGATGGCGCCTGGCGAACCACCTACGGTTGGCTCGATCTGCGGCGGCATATGTTTCCAGCACCGCTCGGGGCGCGTTGGGTGAGCAGCTGCGATATTCCCGACCTGACCCTCTTTCCGAAGCGCTATCCAACGGCGCGGACGATCTCGTTTCACGCTGGATTTGCGAGCGCGCTGGGCCACCTCGTCGTGTGCGGTCTCGCGGGTTTGGTGCGTGCGCGGCTCCTTAGACGCCTGACACCGTTCGCAGCTCCCTTGAGTCGGATCAGCCACTGGATCGAGCCGCTGCTCAGCGACCAGGGCGGAATGTTTGTCGCACTCGACGGCGAAGGACTGGAGCGCAACCGGCTGTACATCAGTTGGAATCTGCTCGCCCGCCAGAACCATGGCCCGTACATTCCCTGCGGAGCCGCCATCGCGCTGGCGCGTAAGCTCGCGAACGGCGTGTCATTGCCCAAGGGCGCCATGCCATGTGTTGGCCTCCTGACGGTCAAGGAGTTTCTCGCCCCATTGCGCAATCTCGATATCAGGGAAGTCGTCGAGTAAGATACGGCGGTCTTTCCCACCCCGCAGGTCGAGCCATCCGAGCCTTCAACCGTCGTTTAATCGCGCAACTACTGTTTGTTCTTGCGGGGACCAGTGCGGCTGGCGTTGCCGCGAGCGCCGCTACCACCGCCTCCGCGGCGCACTACGATCCGCTGCAGACTTTCGCTCCGCTCACATTGCCTGAGCCTGTGAACCGCTACCGGTCCTCCAACGGCGCGCCGGGACCGGACTATTGGCAGAACCGGGCGGACTACGAGCTCCATGCGAAGCTCGATACGACACACAAGGTGTTGAGCGCGACCGAGGTCATTACCTACACGAATCATAGCCCCGACGCGCTCACGAGCCTGTGGATCCAACTCGATCAGAACACTTATCGCCACGACGCCCGGTCTTTGGCCTCCGACGAGGAGGTACATACAGAGTTCACCGAGGGCTACAGCCTCGATGAGGTGGTCATTGAAGTAGAAGGACATCGGACCAAGGCGGATTACATCGTCGCCGACGCGCGCATGCAGATCCGCCTGGCTAGGCCGCTGCCGCCGGCGGGTGGCAAGGTCCGGGTTCACATCAGCTATCACTACACCATTCCCGGGCTCTTCGGCGGCCGCACGTCCTGGGCGCCGACGAAGAACGGCGAGATCTACGATATCGCGCAGTGGTATCCGCGGATGGCCGTTTATGACGACCTGCACGGGTGGGATACTCTTCCGTATCTGGTGCAGGAGTTTTATCTCGAGTACGGCAGCTTCGATTATTCCGTGACGGTACCTTGGGACATGCTGGTGGCGGGCAGCGGCTCACTGCAAAATCCCGAGCAGGTGTTGACAGCCACACAGCGTGCGCGACTCGCGCAGGCGCGCACGAGCGATGCCACGGTAACCATTCGATCCGCGGCGGAAGTTGGCGACGCCTCCGGTCGTCCGACCCACGACGGAACGTCGACCTGGCATTTTCATATGGACAACACTCGCGACGTGGTTTTCAGCGCGTCGCGTGCTTTCATCTGGGATGCCGCACGGATCCAACTTCCCGACAACGGCAGTTCCATCGCCATGTCCTTCTATCCGGTGGAGAGTGCGGGCGATGCCGCGTGGGGGCGCTCGACCGAGTATCTGAAGCACTCGGTGGAGGACTTTTCGCGCCGCTGGTTTCCGTATCCGTATCCGGCGGCCGTGAATGTGGCCGGCGGATCTTCGGGCATGGAGTATCCGGGCGTGTTGTTCGACGGTATCGAGGACAAGGGTAAGGACCTGTTCTGGATCACGGCGCACGAGATCGGGCACACATGGTTTCCGATGGTAGTGGGCTTCAATGAGCGCCGCGACGCGTGGATGGACGAAGGATTCAACACCTTCATCGACGTCTATGAGTCCGATACGTTCGCCAACGGCGTCTACGGTCCGAAGCGTGACCCCGAATATGCGCCCGGCGGCGGTAATCCCGTTGATGAGATCCTGCCGGTCCTGGCCGATCCGGCAGCCCCGGTCATCCTGACGCGTGCCGATGCCATTCTCGAGAAGTACCGGCACCCGGTCACCTACTTCAAATCCGCCTTGGGTCTGATCCTGCTGCGCGAGCAGATCCTGGGGCCGGAGCGTTTCGACTGGGCTTTCCGCCGCTTCATCCGCGATTGGGCCTTCCGCCATCCGGCGCCTGCGGACTTCTTCCGTGCCATGGAGAGTGAGGGGGGCGAGGATCTGAGCTGGTTCTGGCGCGGCTGGTATTTCAACAATTGGACGTTTGATCTCGCCGTAAAGGGTGTGGCTTACCGGGATGGCAATCCCGCCAAGGGGGCGCTGGTGACCTTCGAGAATCTCGACCGGCTGGTGTTGCCCGCGGTGGCGCAGATTGATTTCAAAGACGGCAGCCACCAGCGCATCCGTTTGCCGGCCGAGACGTGGATTCTCAAGTCCGTGGCCACGCTACCCGTGGACAGCACGCAACCGATCGTTACAGTCACAGTCGATCCAGACCATGTCCTGCCCGACAAGGACCGGACCAACAACGTGCTGACCGTGAAATAGCGGCGGTGGCGGGAACCCGGCACCGGCCGGCGCGTTCTTAGCCGTTGCCGCCCGAGTCGGGCAACCTAACCAGTCACAAGAGGGGCTAACACGATGAGCTCAATTCTCCAACGCGCCGCCTTTGCGACGCTGCTCGCGGCCAGTTTCAGCCTGGCGAGCGCCAAGGATGAGAAAATCACCCTGACCGGCGCCCAGGAAGTTCCTGCCGTGACGACGGATGCCAAGGGCGAGGGCATGATCAAAATCGGCATGGATAAGTCCGTGAGCGGCAAGGTCACCACCACGGGTATCGAAGGCACGATGGGGCATATCCACGAAGGCGCGGCTCCCGGCCAAAATGGGCCGCCGATCATCACCCTGGAGAAGGCCGCGGACGGTTCCTGGACGGTGCCCGCCGGATCGAAGCTGACGGACGAGCAGTACGACGCTTTCAAAGCCGGCAAGCTCTACGTCAACATTCACAGCGCCGCGCACAAGGGCGGTGAGATTCGGGCGCCGCTGAAGCCGTAAGCTTCGGGTCCAGCCGGTGTAGGAACACCTGCGCCGGTTGGCTGCGCGCTACGCCGGAAACGGCACGCCCGAAAGGCGGGCGCACTCCGCCAACAGCCGATCCTGAATGGATGCGGTCGAGGCCGCCGGTTCAGCAGCGCGCCGTTTCATGTGAAAGAAGTATTGCCCGGAGACCTTCGCTCCGGGCTCTTCGCTGGTGGCGAGCCAGACCTGTGTTTTGGGCGCCTCGTCGAGGTCATCCGGCGCACCCGGGCCGCCCATTTTTGTCGGAACCCAGCCGGGCTCGAGAGCATTGGACAGGACGTCCGGCCATTTGCGGGCGACCGCGAACGCGAGAATCACGTCGTGGAGTTTCGTGTCGGCATAGGCGCTGGAGCCATTCCAGGGCCGCTCCTTCCAGACCAGGTCCCGCAGACTCGAGTCGCCGCCCCGGTGCATTCCGGAGCTCAGATAGACGAGCCGTTTCGGTTTGTTGATGAGCGCGGTGAGGACGTAGGTCGAGAGCGTATTGACCGCGAACACTTGAGGTAGCCCGTCCACGGTCTCGACGCGCCGGCGCTCCCGATAGCCGATGCCCGCGTTATGGATGACGGCGTCGAATGCTCCGAGGCCGTTGACCTGATCCGCGACATCGCGCGTCTCACGAATGCTCGACAAGTCGCCTACGACCGCGGTCTCGGCGCCCGGAACGGCTGCCAGGGCGTCTGAGGCACGCTCGCCGTTGCGGGCGTGCAGGACGACGCGGTGTTTCGCAGCAACCATGAGGCGGGCGGCCATCTGTCCCAGCCCGTCGGCGGAACCCGTTACGAGAACACGTGCCATGGCCTTCTCCTGGAGACGTAGTGCTGGCGTGACGCGGCTTGGCGACCGCCGGTACACTGCCGCCCAACTACGAATACTCGTAGACAGCTTGCGATAGCAAGGGGGAGAGCTCATGAGCGAACCGATCGAATCCAATTTTGGGGTGGTGCGCGCCAGCGCCCGAGTACGCGACCGCTCCCGTGCGCCGCGCCTCGTCATTGGCCTGCTGGCCGCCCTGACCGCGGTGACCTCTATTGCCGTCGCCGCGCCCACTTCCCAGACCTCGGGTGCGGATCTCGTAAAGCTCAAGGCCATCGTCGACGGCCCGCAGCGCTCAGCCGCGCACAAGGCGCGCGACAAGTACCGCCATCCGGTCGAGACGCTGGCTTTTTTTGGCATCCGCCCGAATATGACGGTGGTGGAACTGTGGCCCTTCGGCGGCTGGTATACCGAGATCATCGCACCGTACCTCAAGGGGACGGGCACCTACTACGCCGCGGCGATGGATCCAACTTCCAACGACAAGGAAGACAAGGAATACAACGCCGAGCTGAAGACGCTGTTGGACGCGCACCCGGACCTCTATAGTGAAGTGAAATGGTCGGTTCTCGCGAAGGGCAAATATGCGTTGGCGCCGGACGGCTCGGCGGATCTCGTGGTGACCTTCCGTAACATTCACAACTGGGTGTGGGCGGGAGACGAGAAAGAGGTGTTCGCCGCAGCCTTCCGCGCGCTCAAGCCGGGCGGAGTGCTGGGCGTAGAGGAACACCGTAACAAGGATCCGCAGGCCAAGCCGGGCAAGGACGAAGCCTACACCGGAGAGGAATACGCGGTCGGCCTCATCGAGTCAGTGGGTTTCAAGCTCGTCGGCCGCTCGAAGATCAACAACAATCCGAAGGACACCAAGGATTACCCCAAGGGCGTCTGGACGCTGCCGCCGAGCTTCGCCGAAGGCGAGAAGGATCACGCCAAGTACGCGGCGATCGGCGAATCGGATCGTTTTACGCTGAAATTCGTGAAGCCGGCGAAATGAGGCCATAGGCGAGGGGCTCGTATGTGGCCTCTCGCCGCCGGTGGAGTGGCGCCCATAGCGGTATATGGCGCCTCCTTCTGATGGGGGATGCGCGGACGAGGGGTAACCGTCAGGATAGAGTGCAATCATGACAGTTCCCTTCTCCGTGCTCGATCTGTCTCCCATCGTCGAGGGTGGGAGCGCCGCCGATGCCTTGCGGAACACCCTCGATCTCGCCCGCCACGCGGAGCGGTTGGGCTATAAGCGCTACTGGGTAGCCGAGCATCACAACATGACGGGCATCGCCAGTGCCGCGACCGTTGTGGTGATCGGTCACGTCGCGGCCGGCACTCGTACGATTCGGGTCGGCTCCGGCGGGATCATGTTGCCCAATCATGCGCCGCTGGTGGTCGCCGAGCAGTTCGGCACGCTGGAGACGCTTTTCCCGGGGCGCATCGACCTGGGACTCGGGCGAGCACCAGGTACCGACCAGAACACCTCCCGGGCGTTGCGTCGCGACCTGCAAACCAACGCTGACCAATTTCCGCAGGATGTGCTCGAGCTGCGCGCCTATTTCGACGTGGTCCAGCCGGGGCAGCAGATCCGCGCGGTGCCCGGTATGGGACTGAAGGTTCCGTTGTGGATACTCGGGTCGAGCCTGTTTGGCGCGCAGGTTGCCGCGGCGCTCGGATTACCGTTCGCGTTTGCATCCCATTTTGCTCCAGAAGCGCTGATGCCCGCTCTCGAGATCTACCGCAGGTACTTCAAGCCTTCGGAGCAACTCGATAAGCCCTACGCGATGGTGGCGGCCAACATCATCGCTGCGGATACCGACGCGCAGGCGCGCCACCTGTTCACTTCGCTGCAGCAGTCTTTTGTGAAACTCCGCCGTGGAACGCCGGGGAAACTGGCCCCGCCCATCGACGACATCAACTCGTGGGCCGCTCCCGTGGAGCTGGCCGGGTTGAACCATTCTCTGGTGTATTCATTTGTCGGCTCGCCCGAGACCGTCTCGCGTGGCGTCGGGTCCTTTCTCGAGATGACGAAGGCCGATGAGCTCATCGTCAGTGGGCACATATTCGACCACTCCGCCAGACTGCACTCCTACGAGCTGGCCGCGCGTATCCGCGATTCCCTGAGCTGACCTGACCCCGACTGACCGTGCGACTGCATGGCGGTTCCAGCGCGCGACGACCCACCAAACGCTGCGCGCGTTAGGTAGTATCGCGCCCCTCAAAGAAGGCAAACACGGGGTCGCATGTCATGACGAACGCCTCACGCGCCGCTGCATTGTGGCTGGGAACAGTCACTGCGGGTGTGCTACTGCCGTTCCCGGGTTTTGCCCAGGCACCTCCGAACATCGGCGTCGCTCCCGTCGTGCTGACCGAGGGTTCGTATACCTTTGACACCGCCGAGCAACATAAAATCCGCGTGGTGGTTGTCGCAAAGGGTTTGAAACATCCCTTTTCGATCGCCTTGCTGCCCTCGGGGGATGGGTTGGTGTCAGAGCGCGGCGGCCCGATGCGCCTCGTGCACAATGTCGGTGGCGCGGCGGGCGCTGCCACTCTCGATCCGGAGCCCATTGGCGGCCTTCCAACGCTGGATCCGGCATTTCGTGGCGGCGGTTTGCACGATATCGTCCTGCATCCGCAGTTTGCGAAGAACCAACTCATCTATTTCAGTTTCAATGAGCCGGGTAAGGCGGGCGATCCGACAGCGAAGCCACCCACACGACCGGAAGCCATCCTGGCGCTGTTTCGAGCCAAGCTCAGCGGTCACGCGCTTTCCCATGTTGAGCGGCTCTTTTCCGCCGGCGAATCCGGCTACGCCGGCGGCTCGCGCCTGGCGCTCGGCAAGGATGGCTCAATATACCTGACGACGGGCGCGCCTTTCAGCGACCAGGCGCAGCGGCTCGACAGCGTCTACGGCAAAGTCCTGCGTCTCACTGCGGATGGCAAAGTTCCTACTGACAATCCGTTTGTCGGTCGGACGGATGCCAGGCCCGAGGTCTTCTCGTATGGTCATCGTGATCATCTCGGCCTGACCGTCCAACCTGACACCGGCGTGGTCCTCAACGCGGAGCATGGTCCGAACGGTGGCGACGAGGTCAATGTCATTCTCCCCGGTCGCAACTACGGTTGGCCGAAAGTCAGCTTCGGGCGCACCTACGAAGGACCGCGCATCTCCGAGTCGCCGGTGGCCGAAGGTGTCGAGGCGCCGACCATTGTCTGGTTGCCCTCGATCGCGCCCGCCGGCCTGACTTTTTACAGCGGTGAGCGTTTCCCGGCATGGAAGGGCAATTTGTTCGTTGGCAGCTCACGTCGCGGCGAGGTTCCGCGCACCGGCGGCCTCGAGCGGGTGGTGTTGACTGACAAGCTCGAGGAACTACGCCGCGAGACAATGCTGACAGACCTGCATCAGCGCATCCGCGATGTCCGTCAGGGACCTGACGGACTGTTGTACTTGGTCACCGACGAGGATGATGGGGCGGTGCTGCGGATCGAGCCGGCGACCTAGGCCTTTACTCCGCAGCGGAGATCGCGATGTCCGAGAGACGCTGAAAGCGCTCGATGTTGTCGTTACTCTCCATAACGCCCGCCGTCAGGCAGACGAATGTCACGGCGCGCTCCGGGTCGACCCAATACAACGCGCTGCCCGCGCCGTAATTGCCGAAGGTCCCCGCCGACGTCAGGGTGCCGAACATGTGATGGGCGTGCGCCGTCCCGCGTAGCGAGAACCCGAGTCCGATGTAGGCGGGCGAGGGCTCCCAACCGCGCTTGTGTGCGAGTACCTTGTACAGCTCATTGGGCTTGTCGCCCGTCCAATTGCGGCGTGCCATCTCCAGAGTGGCGGGCGATAGGATCCGGGCACCGTCGAGCGCTCCATCGCGCCGGAGCATTTCCGCCAGGCGAAACATATCCGGCACCGTAGACACAGCGCCGACCCACGGCATTTCCGCGTGTTCCTCCTCGAAAGCACCGTTAGGACCGAGGTTGCTGTGCCCCAGATGCTCGATGGGGAAGTTGCCCCGGAAATCCGGCACGATGTGCCGTGATTTGAGGTCGGCGCGCAGACCGATGGCCGAGCTCGTCATACCGAGAGGTTTGAATAACTCTTCGTCGACGATGGCACGGTAGGTGCGGCCTTTCGGATCTGTTCGCCGCAGGGCCTCGCCCAACAGGGCTTGGTTCGCGAGCGGCGAGTAGGCACAACGCTCTCCCGGCGGCTCCACCGAATGCACGTTCTGGCAGATTGCGGCAATGATCTCATCGAGGCGGTCGATGTACATACCGGGCTTCGGTATGAACACCATCGGCAGACCCGAGGAGTGTGTGATGAGATGGAATAGCGTGATCTGTTCCCGCAACCCACCGGAGAACTCGGGGATGATGTCCACGACTTTTGTGGTGAGCGCCAGGTGACCCAACTCCACGGCGCGCAGCACCAGGATGTTGGTCATCGCCTTGGTCACCGAGAAGATGCTGAAGACGGACTGACTTTGCAACGGCCGCGTCTGCGCCAGATCGGCGCTGCCAATAGCGGCCTGCAAGCCGATCCGGCCGTGTCGCGCGACGATGATCCCCGCACCGTGGTAGAGCCGCCGTTTCACGTCGGCTTCGATGGATGCGCGCAGATGCTCCAGGCGCGTTTCGTTCAGTCCTGCGTCACTCATGGGCTCTCCCTAGGTTCCCGCAAACAGGCGTGAGACATACAGGCTATCCATGTACTCACGGATCGCGAAGACCTTGCCATCCTTGAATTCAAAAGCCCAACAGTACTGATTGTCGTAAGGACGTCCGTCGGCGAGTGCTCCCTTGCCGCGAGTTTCGGTGATGACCAGCGACCCGTTGGAAGCGATCGTGTCGACCAGGACCTTCGGATCGCCCGGTCGAAACATGCCGCGGATGGGCATCAGGAAATCATCGACGATTCCCTTGCGGCCGATGTGTTTGCCGGCGCCCGGAATGTCCTTGACCATGGGTGTCCAGGTGGCGTCCTCGTGCAGCAGGGCGCGCACGCCTTCGAGATCTCCCGAGCCCAATGTGGCAAAAAATTCCAGGGTCAGTCGCTCGTTCTCGTTGTTTGGCTGTGGTGCTGTCATGGTTTTGCATCAACCTCGGCCAAGGCTTCTTTGGCGATCCGTTGTGCATCGATTCCTGCCGGCACTCCGGCATAAATGGCGACCTGAAGTATTACTTCGCGGATCTCATCGCGCGTGACCCCATTCGTCAGCGCGCCCTTGACATGTAACTTCAGCTCGTGGGGCCGGTTGAGAATGCTGAGCATGGCAAGGTTGAGCAGGCTGCGGTCACGGCGCGACAGGTTGCCGTTACCCCAGACCTCACCCCAACAATACTTCGTGACGAGCTCCTGCATGGGCCGGGTGAAATCGTCCGCACCTGCGAGAGATTTCTCCACGTATTCCTTGCCCAGCACCGCCTTACGGATCGCCAGGCCCTTCTCGAACATATCGGTCATCGTTTATCTCCAGGATTCGCAGGTTGTGCGGCAATCTCGCAGCCGCCCCAGCCCTCCACGATACGGGCCGTGGAAGTACAATCCGTATCGAAGCCGTACGCATTGCAGGTGATCGAAAGCATCTGGCGCACGACTGCGCCCACCATCATGGGAACGCCCAGTGCCTCGGCCTCTTCGAGGCACAAGCGGACGTCCTTGAAGGACAGCCCGGCTGAAAAGCCGAAATCGAAGCCGCGCGTGAGCACGTGCTTCGGAAATTTGTCCTGGGTGGCGCTGTTGCGGCCGCTCGAGGTGTTGATGACATCCAACATCACGCTCGGGTCGAGGCCCGCTTTCACGCCCATGACCATGGCTTCGGACGTGATGGCGACGGCCGTCGCCGACATGAGGTTGTTAATGAGCTTCAAGGTCTGCGCGAGACCCGGCTTTACGCCCACGAAGAGCACGCGGCCAAAGACGGCCAGCAGCGGCTGCAGCTCGTCGTAGGTGCTGCGAGGTCCGGAGACCATGACCGTCAACTTTCCTGAGCGAGCCCCGGCGACACCACCGCTCACGGGCGCGTCGAGAAACTCGATACCGCGCGGTGCCAGTGCTTCCGCGATCTCGGTGGTGGCCACGGCACCCGAGCTCGAAAGGTCGATGAATTGCCGCATTCGCGTACCGTGCATCGCGCCGTCCGGGCCGGTGATGCTCCGGCGCACGATGGCAGGTGTCGGCAGGCTCGCCATGACGACGTCAGCCAGGTTGGCGACTTCGAGAGCGGAGTGGGCGATCGTTGCGCCCCGAGCGCCGAGCGGTCCGACCGCTGCCTCGTTGGTATCGAAGACCACCAGACTGTGGCCGGCGTCGAGCAGGCGCTCCGCCATGGGGCCACCCATCCGGCCCGTGCCGATCACACCAATCCGCCGTCCACCCGCATCCGCCATCTCATCCCCCTCGGCAATTTTCAAGCTTGCGACCGGACGCTAATCGGGGTTACCGTGCAAGGCGCCTGTCTTTAGATAGGTGAGCCCGCGCAGTTCGAGAACGCTGGTCTGAGGTCATTGGGTTGCGAGTCGTTCCACTGGAGCATTCGGCGGCGGATCCTGCTCTGGCACGGATGAGCTCACCCGTGCGTCTCGCGCGCACCCGCCCACCGGTACTGTCCGGCGGCCTGGTTTTGCGAACCGCGCTCAGTGACTGGATAGCCCGCGCTCTGGCGGTGCCGACGACCGTCATTCAGGCTCCCGCCGGATATGGAAAAACCACGCTGCTGGCACAGTTCGAGCAGGCGCTGCGTCAAAGTGGCCAGGCGGTGCGTTGGTTGTCCGTCGTGTCCTCCGACCGCGAGCCGGATTCTTTTCTAGCCGCGCTGTCCGCCAGTTGTGGCTTGTCCGAGCCCACCCGCGCAGAGTCGGCCGAGCGGCGACTCACACGTATCGCGAACTTTCTGTCCGACGCGAAGGAGCCGGGATGCATCCTGCTGGATGATGCGGACCGGTTGAGTCTGTCGCCTGCGGCGCCACTGTTGTACGAGTTGATTGAGGCGCTGCCTGCGGGATTCCATGTCATCTGCACTGGCAGAGCGGCTCCGGAGCTGCCGAGTGCGCGGGAGCGCGGCTACGGCAGGCTGTTCGAGCTCGGCGCCGCGGATCTTAGTTTCGGCGCCGCGGATATCGCCGCCGTGTTTGTTGCGTTGGGTGCGACTCCTCCGACGGAAGCGGAACTCGAACGCTTTCTACGTCGGAGCGAAGGCTGGCCCATGATCATCCGGCGCGAGTCCGCCGCGGTTGCTGCTGCCGGCGGCGCATATTCCCTGGACAGGCTTACCGGTAAGCGTCACGACATCGCCTCGTTCTTCGAAGCTGAAGTCCTCCGCAACGAGCGTCAGGAGATGATCGGAGTGCTAGAGGCTGCCGCCATAGCGGAGCAAACGGACGGCACGATGGCGGTCGCACTGACGGGACGGGAAAACGCGCATGCGCTTCTCGAGGAAGCCTGCGAGCGCGGACTGTTTGTCACCGCCGTGGACGAGGGGCGCCAGTGGTTTCGGTTGCACCGGCTGTTCAGCGAGGCGCTGCGTCAACGGCTGGAGCGGCATTCGCCGTCGCAGGCACGTGAGCTACATCGGCTGGCGGCTGAATGGTACGAGAGCTCCGGAGGGTTGGTCGAAGCGGTCGACCACGCGATCCAGGGAGGCGATGCGGCCCGGGCGGCGCGCATCTTCGACAGTCACGGCGAAGAATTCATGGAGACCGGGCACGAGTCCGCGATTCTCACCGTCGCGAGCCGCATACCGGCGAGCCTGCGATTCCGCCATCCGCGGCTGCTGCTGACCATGACTTGGCGACTGCTGGCGGAGTGGCAATTCGAGAAGGCGCGTACCTTGTTGGCTCGTGCGCAGGCGCGCATCGACGAGATGGCGGCGGAAGGTGACTGCGAAGAGAGCGAGTTGAGCGAGCTGCGTCACCAACTTCTGCATGGGCAGGTGATGCTGGCGCAGTTCTCGGACGATCTGACTTTCATCGAGCGCCACACCGAGGCTCTGTTGCGCAGTCATTCGGGGAATTCGCCCTACGTGCGCGGCAGCCTGCACGCCGCACTGTTGTTTGCGGCACGGGAGCAGTTTCGGCTGGCCCGGATCGACTCGCTGGAGATCCTAGCGCGCCAACAGTTCCAGGCCGTGAAGAGTCGCTACGTTACGGTATTCCTGGAAGGCATCATTGCTCCGGGAAATCTAATGCGCGGGCGTACGGCGGCGGCGATCGCCACTCTTGGCGATGCGCTGCGGACCGCGCTCGAAGTGGGTGGCCCGACACTTGCCGCGCTCGTGGCGCTGCCGTTGGCTGAAGCTCACTACGACAGTGGCGACCTGGAGGCGAGTCTCGCGCTTCTCGACGCCTATCTGCCGCATTCGCGCGAGATTGGTTTCTCGGACCAGCTCATCGCTGGTTGTACGGTGCGAGCGCGCATCGCCGTGCTGCGGGGCGAGCGCGAGTTGGGCTTGCGCGTGTTGGAAGATTCGATCCAGTTCGCCCGTGAGCGGTCCTTCGAAAAACTGCTCCTCATGGCGACCGCGGAGCGTATCGATATTCTGTGCCGGTCCGGCGAGACGGCGGAAGCGGCCCGGCTAGCCGCAAAAATTGGTCTACGTCGTGCCGCCGATTCGGTGATGCCCCGACCGCGTGTAACACGAGCGCGAGCTGCTCTTGCATATGCCTGGACATCGTTGGCGCGGGCGCAAGGGCGCAGCGTCGATGCAATCAAAGTCGCTCGCAAGTGGCGGAATCTGACGGAGGCCGCAGGTGCGGTGCGAGACGCTTTACGCTGGAGCGTTCGCCTGACAGTGTTGCTACAGCGAGCGGGAGACGAAACAGGCGCTCGCCGTGAGCTGCATCGTGCCAACGGAATTGTGGCGACGACGGGGCTGACGCAGCTCTTTGCTGAGGAGCGCGAATCGCTGGCGCCGTTGCTGGACACACTCGTCCAGGGAGTTCCCGTCGCGGCAGCGGAGGAAGCGGCGGCAAAAGCGGCGACACCGTTGCCAGCGCGACCGCACAAATCAACGCACGCTCGTATGCCCGAGGGTAGCCTGTCGCCCCGCGAGATCGAGATCCTGACACTGGTCGGCGATGGCCTGAGCAATGCGGAGATCGGTCAGCGGCTGAGTCTCGTCGAGGGCTCGGTGAAATGGCACCTGCAACGGATCTACGACAAGATCGGCACGCGGCGGCGCCTTGTCGCGGTGGACCGGGCGCGGCGTATGGGCGTGTTTCGTTGACGGGGCGCTTGTAGGCGGTAGGCGGTAGGCGCTGGCTCGGGCGGCGCTGGCGTCCTCGGGGGCGCGGGAGCCCTGGGCAAGACTAGCGCTGCTTTTTTGCCCCGATTGGCGCGAGGTCCACCCGCACTATGTCCGGCACTTCCTCTTTGGCGCGCGGATATCGTGTCAACACCTCGGGATCGTGCCCCGGAATGACATGGTCATCGCTGGCCGCCAGCTTGCGGATTTTCCGATGGGCCTCGAGATAGTCGGTCACATTGTCGAGAATCGGAAATGGACGGCCCTGCTCGAAGTTGGCATAGAAATGAGCCGCGTCCGAGGCCAACACAACCGGCCCCCGTGCGGTGGACACGCGAATGACTTGCAGCCCCGGCGTGTGACCACCGACCCGGTGCAAGCTCACTCCGGGAGCGAGCTCGGCATCGCCGTCATGAAACACTACACGGTCGTCAAACACCCGACGAACCATGCTGACGACATCCTCGGCCTCGAATGGGGCGCGCAGCTGGGTATGCGTCATAGACCTGCCGGTGCAATAGCGCATCTCGGCATCCTGCAGGTGCATCCGCGCCTGCGGGAACAGGTGATGATTTCCGGAATGGTCGTAATGCATGTGAGTGATGACGACATCCGTCACTTGCTCGTGCGCTATTCCTATCGCCCGCAAGCCTTCATCCACGGGACGTACCAGGGTGCGTCCGCGCTGCTTCGCCTGCTCCGCGCCGAATCCGGTATCGACGACTATGGTGCGGTCCGGACTCACTATGGCCCAGACGAAGTAGTCCAGCGGCATGGGCCCGTCGTGCGAGTCGCCGCCCAGGAAGTTATGCGTGGCGGTGCGCTCGAGGTGCGCATAGCGGACAGCGAAAATCTGGTGGTCGACGCTCACGGAGATCGGGCTACCTGACTAAAGATAGGCTCAACGGGCTGTTGCGCGCTTTAGCGTAGTCTCACTCGCCGCTGCTGTCGATGTATGAGGGGGCTACAGTTGGCTACTACCGCGGATATTGTTTGCGTCGGCTCGGGCCATAACGGCCTGGTGGCCGCGGCCTACCTGGCCGCCGCCGGAAAGAAAGTGCTCGTGCTCGAGCGCAATGAGTGGTTCGGCGGCGGCGTGGTGACCCGGGAGCTCACGGTGCCGGGATTCCGGCACGACCAGCACTCGATGGCCCATATTTTCATCCAGGCCAACCCGCTCCTGGCCAACGACGATTTGAAGCTGAAGGCGCGTTACGGTCTGCGTTACGTCTTTCCGGATCTGCCGATGATCTCGGTGTTCGAGGATGGGACGACCCTCGGCCTTTATCGCGACCCCGCGCGCACTTACGCGGAGATCGCCAGATTTTCGGCGCGCGACGCCGCGTCCTACCGGGAGATTTCGGAGCAGGCGCGCGCCTGGATGCCGATGCTCACCGCCTCCCTGTTCGCGCCGCCGATTCCGCTGGGTGCTTCTTTCGCGCTCCTCGATCAGAGCCGGGAGGGGCGCGAACTGTTCCGCATCATGAGCATGAGCAGCCACGACCTGCTGTGCGAGCGCTTCGAGAACGACAAGGTCCGGATGCACTTCGCGCGCATTGCCGGTGAGAACCTCGTGGCGCCCGATGAGAAAGGGACGGGTATCGGCACCTTTGTCTTTCTTGGCTTCCTCGAGGCCTACGGTTTCGGCGTACCCGTCGGTGGCAGCGGGGCGCTTACCAACGCCCTCATCGCGTGCATCCAGGATCACGGCGGGCAGGTGTTGGCCAAGGCAGATGTCGCGCGGATAAAAGTCGCTGGAGGGAGGGCGACCGGCGTAGTGACCGCCGATGGGCGCGCGTTCGATGCGCGCGACGGTGTGATCGGTGCGGTTCATCCCCATCTGCTGGGAGGAATGCTTGATGGCGTCGATCCGGTTGTGCGTAAAACCGCGGAGGCGACGCAGTTTTCGGAGGCAGCGTGCGTCACCGTGCATGCGGCGTTGAATGCGCCCCTGCGCTTCAAGGCTGGCGAGCATGTGAAGGCGGTGATGATCGAGCTGTTACCGAACGAGTATGAGCGGCTCCGCAGATCGTTTGACGACCTGCGCTATGGCCAGCTCTCGGACTACCCCCTGGTGGGTGTTGGCTCTCTGACAATGTTCGATTCGACGCGCGCCCCGGCCGGCAAGGCGATCGCGCATATTTGGGATTACGCGCCTTACGCGCGCCGGGATGGCCTTTCCTGGGACGAGAAGAAGGCTGAATTCGCGGAGCGGATGTTGACTCACGTCAGCCGCTTCGTCGACAACGTTGGGCCGAAAGACATCATCGCTTATCACTGCGATAGCCCCGTCGATATGGAGCGTACCTCGCCCAGCTTCCTGCACGGCGACCTGCACGGGATTGCCAACAGCGTGTACCAGTCCGGCTCGCACCGTCCGACGCCGGACCTTGGGCAATACACTGTTCCCGGAGTGGAGCGTTTCTATCTCGTCGGCCCGTTCCAGTACCCGGGCGGTGGTGTGTTTGGTGCCGGCCGCGCCACCGCCATGCGGATGTTCGAAGATTTGAAACTCGATTTTGACAAACTGGGCCGGGTACGCTGAGTTTGTGCTGAGGGGCGACGATGCACATGCAGGAAGTGACGGGTGGATTGCGCTTTCCCGAGGGACCGGTCGCGATGGCCGACGGTTCCGTGGTGTTGGTGGAGATGCGGCGGGGCACGCTCACCCGCGTTACACCTGACGGCCGCCATGAAATCATTGCGCATCTGGGCGGCGGACCCAACGGAGCCGCGATCGGTCCCGACGGCGCCTGTTACGTTTGCAACAACGGTGACGCCTGGGCGTGGCAGGAAGGGGAGACCCACTTGCCCGGCGGTCCGCCCGCGAATCCCTACAAGACCGGTTACATCCAGCGGGTGGACCTGCGCACCGGGAGTTTCACGACCCTCTATGACGAGTGCGACGGCAAGCCACTCAACAGTCCGAACGACTTGGTGTTCGATAGTACCGGCGGCTTCTGGTTCACCTGCCTGGGTTACTCCGACGGCGAGAACCGGCGGCTCGGTGCCGTGTATTACGCGCGGCCCGAAGGAGGGAAGATCGTTCGTTGGCGCAAGGAGATGATCTCACCCAATGGCATCGGTCTCTCGCCGGACGAGAAAAGACTCTACATGGCCGATTGCTCGAACGGGCGCTTGTACGAGTTCGAGTTGCCGGAGCCCGGAGTGATGGCACCGGCGACCTCGATGGCCCCCGGACGCGTCATCTGCACCCTCCCGGGCTTCCAGTGGCTCGACAGCCTGGCGGTGGAGGCGAGCGGCAAGATCTGCGTCGGTACTCTCTGGAATGGCGGTATCACCGTCTTCGAGCCCGGCGGAGAGTACGAGCACATTCCTTTCCCCGATCCGATCACGACGAACATCTGTTTTGGTGGACCTGACATGCGCGACGCATGGGTGACGTGCTCGAGCACCGGCCGGCTATACAAATGCCGCTGGCCGCGTCCGGGGCTGCGCCTGCCGTTCAACGCCTGAGCGCGCAGTGACCCGCAGCAACAGTTGCAACTAAAGCCCCCGCTCGCGGTCCAATCATCGGGAGCTTGGCGGGCTGACAGGCCCGGCGGCGGCCTTTGGCCTGTCGGGATTGGCCGACAGAGGCCGATGAAATTCTGTCATTGCCGGCCCGTTCACCATAAAACAGTCCTGGATGTCCTAAAATACGGGCCATGATTTCCCGATATCGCACCGTGCTCGCAGCCACGGTTCTGACGCTTGCGAACGCTATTGTCGGCTCTATGGCAGCACAGGCTGAACCGGCGCCCTTCGACCTGGCGGGGCCGATTCTCGACGTCAAAGTGACCCGTGGCAGCCAGACCCTGCCCATCTCCGAGGTGCCCAACCTCGCCGGCGGCGATCATCTCTCGATCAAGGCCGACTTCCCGGCCACTCAGTCCGCGCACTACCTGCTGGTCGCGGCCTTCATGCGCGGGGCGACCAATCCGCCGCCGAAGGAATGGTTTTTCAACTGCGAGACCTGGAGCCCCAAGTGTGCCCAGGGCCTCAACATCGTGGTCCCCCAGGACGCCCAGCAGGTATTGCTGTTTCTGGCCCCGGAGACCGGCGGTGACTTCAAGACACTCGTAAGCGCCGTGCGCGGCCGACCGGGCGCGTTCGTGCGCACGTCGCAGGACCTCAACCAGGCGACTCTGGATCGCTCACGTCTCGAGAGATACCTGATGTCGGTGCATGCGTTGAATGCCGCCGATCCGGTGAAACTGCGGGAGGTCGCGCCCCTGCTGGCTCGCAGCCTGGCGATCAAGGTCGATGAGAAGTGCCTGGATAAAATCCCCGAGCTGCAGGCCCCGTGTCTCATGCAGGGGCAGGCGTCGCTGATTTTGAACGATGGCCACAGCACTTCGATCGTGGAAGCCCTCACATCCGGGCCCGCGAGTGACCTGGCGATGGAGGCCAGCTTCACGCCGCAGTTGAGTTATGGCTATTACAGTCCCTACATCGCGTCGGTTGTGGACATTGCCAAGATCTTCGATTCGTTCCGCTCCGCGCAGTATCAATACATTCCGGCGCTGGGCTCGCCGCAGGGCGAGAAGGTTGCCCTGACATTGAACACGCCGCCTTCATTTCATAACCCGAAGTCGGTGCTCGTGACGGCATTGCCCGCGGTCGAGCAGCAGCAGTTGCCCCCCTTGCATGCGGTGGATCCCAAAGAGATCTATTGCGCGCGAAAAACCTCGCTCGTGTTGCCTGTGGAAGGCGCGCCGCTGGTGTTTTCCACGGGTTATGCCCATGACGTGAAACTGAGCCTGACCGGCAAGGATGGCCAGTCGATCGATCTGCCGGCGCGCGCGGACGCCCAACAGGGCGGGTTCGTGGTTGACACCACCGGACTCGGCAAGGCCACGCTCGGCGACAGCATTCACGGCTCGCTGCACGGCTATTGGGGCTTTGAGCCGTATGACGGTCCGAGCTTCCAACTGATGAATGCCCATGCCCAGACGTGGGCGGTCGATGCGAAGGACGGCGCGGCGCTCATCGTCGGCCGCGAGGGCACCATCCACCTGCAGTCGGCCAATGTCAGCTGTGTCGACAGCATCATGTTGAAGGACCCCGCCGGCAAGGAGCTCATCGCCGAGTGGAAGACCGTCAAGCCCAATGAAGTGGAGATCAAGCTTCCCTTGCAGCAGGCCCAGCCGGGCGCGTTGACCTTGTTGGTGTCGCAGTATGGCGCGGGCGATCCGCAGACCGTGCCCGTGCATGCGTTCTCGGAAGCCGGCCATCTCGACAGCTTCGCGATTCATGCCGGCGATACGCAGGGGGTTCTCAAGGGAACGCGCCTCGATCAGGTCACGAGCCTGGATGTAAAGGGTGTTGAATTCGTGCCCGGTACCCTGGCCACGCATCAGGCCGCCGACGAGCTCACCATGGTTGCACAGGACGCGACTGCCGCCGCCGCCCTCAAGCAGGGCGATGTCGTGAGTGCCAAGGCCATGCTGAACGATGGTCGGGTGCTCACGCTCAGCACGCTCGTCGCCAGCCCGCGGCCGAGTGTGAAGCTGCTGGGAAAGAGCGTGGAGCTGTCGCCATCCAGCGGCGATAGCAACATCCAACTCAGCAATCAGGACGAGCTGCCGCAGGATGCGCGCCTGACTTTCTCGGTGCGGACGCTGTCACCGAAGGTCTTTGCCTTCGATCAGAAGATCGAGGTGGCCACGGTGGATGAAGAGTTCTCGACTACGCTGACGCTCACCAATGGTGGCGTTACCCTCGAGGATTCGAAGGTGGCCGTGGCATCCCTCGATCCTGCGAAGGTGTTCGGCCCTTCTGCGTTCGGGCCGTTGCAATTCCGTGTGATCGCAGGCGGTGTACCGGGTGACTGGCAGCCGCTGGCGACCCTGGTCCGTCTGCCGGTGTTGCGGGATCTGAAGTGCCCGGCGACCCCGGAGCTCGCCTGCAAGCTCTCCGGTGCCAACCTCTTCCTGGTGGATTCGGTGTCCAACGATCCGAAGTTCACACACCCGGTGCAGGTCCCGGATGGTTTCCCGGGATACTCCATGCCGGTACCGCACCCGACGGACGGCAATCTGTATGTGAAGTTGCGCGACGATCCGTCGGTGGTGAATTCCACGGCCCTGGGTGCACAGCAGTTGCCGGCGAGCTCTGATGAGGCGGCGCGGGCGCCGGAAAGGCACGCGGCGCATGCGGAGCCCGAGGCCGCGCCAAAGCCCGTCCCGCCGACTGCAGAGCAGTTGCCGACGACCGTCCCCACGGCCGCTGTGCAGCCGAGTCAGCCTACCGGGTGAATGGCCGCGAACGCGGGTTTCGTCGCCGTCAGGATTTCCAACAGGGTGGCGCGGTCGGCAGCAGACAGGCGCGCGTATGAGCCGCCGTGGTCGCGTCCGCTCAGGACATCCGCGAGTCGCCCGTAAACGTACTCCCGCGCGTAAGCGGGCAATCCGTCAAAGCCCGCCGAGTAGACCATATAACTCAGCGGGTAACGGAATAGGCGCGTCTTCAGGTCCAACTCGCGCAGCGAGCGCCCTTGGCGATCCCGCGGTCCGTGCGCCTGAAACCAACTGTCGAATCCCGAATTGCCGGCGATCCTGCCGGGTAGTGGCACTGCATCGACCAACAGCAACGCCTTCACCAGTGGCTCCAGCAGCGCTTTGACCCTTGTCTGGGCCTTGGGCGGCACTCGAGCCCACGAGAGCGAGTCGTCCGCCTGGCCGTCGTTTTCCCGTGCCACCAGCGTGCGGGCTTTGAAGTTTGCGCGGGTGATGAGGTTCTCGATATAGACCTGGTGCTCCAGCACCAACAGGGCGACGACGTCGCTATGGTTGGTGAGGTAGGGTCGCGTGTCGAACACGCCATCGAGTTTTTCGAGTGTACCCGGGCGGTTCACCTTCAGGCTCGCGAAGGTCGTTGGCTTTTTTACCGGGTCGCTCGTCTGGATGTTGCCCAGATGTACGAGGCCGTCGGGCTTGCCGGTGACATACCAACCACCCCAGCGTTCCTGGAGCGGCGTCGCGTCGGTGGTCTCTATCGATATGTCTGTGGTGAGTGGCTCGCCCGAGACGGTCACAGGAGATGACATGAACAGAAACCGGGGCACACCCCCGCCCATCAGCGAAAACGTGTCATGACAGGCGAGGCAGCGAGTTGTTTCCCGGTCGAATTGCGTGGTGGCGGGGTTGGTGTTGGGCAGTGTGTAGAACACTGGCCCGAGAGCGCTGTCCATAGTGCTGATTTCGAGGAATTTCGTTTCGGGGGGCCAAGCCACGTAGGTGTCGTCGTCGAAATAGATGGCACGCGGCGTAGCGGCGCGGATCAGCTCGAACTGCAGACTGGTTTTGGAATACACCAGTGTCTGCGAGCTGCGGTCGATGCCCAGATTTTGCAGAAGCGAGTCCAGGTAACCGCGACCGGGCACGAACTTCAGTTGCGTCTCGCCCCGTTCCAGGCGCTCCTGGAGACGCGCAATGGCGTTGTGGGTCGGACGGTCGGCATAGCCGATGACCGGGTAGTCGGCGTCGTAACGCAGAGCTGAAACGACAGGAGCCGCGGCCCAGGCACTCGCGACACTCAAAATCGCCAGCGCAAGCGGGGCGGCCCGTCGGCCAATTACGCAGAATTCCTTCAGAAAAATTCATCTTTGCCGCGGGCGCAACCTACGCCCCTGGAGCAGTATAGGTGTCCGTCTTGAGGCCGCCAGGAACGGGTCGTGGACGTCCACCTCGTGGCCTGAGGGTCTTTGCAATGCTCAAGTTCTATTACCACCCGGCGCCTCCCATGTCGGCCAAGGCGTAAAGGCTCCCGGAGGCACTGTTGAATTTCAAAGATTCGATTCTGAGGGCGCGCACAGCCGGCGCGAGCGACCTGCACCTGGAAGCCGGAACTCCCATTGTCGCCCGTGTGCGCGGCCAGTTGACGCCTCTTGGCGAGACACTGACCGGTGTGCAGCTCACGGAGATGGCTAAGGAACTCCTGACTGTGGAGGACTGGGCCGATTTCAACGCGCGTGGCTCTGCCGACATCTCGCTCGTCGTTGCGGGCACCCGGTGCCGGATCAACTTCTACAGGACCATCCGGGGCCTGGCGATGGCGACGCGTCTTCTCTCATCCGCCGTGGGAGACTTGCGCGCCTGCAATCTGCACCCGGACCTGCGCCGCCTGGTGTCGGCGCCGACCGGACTCGTCATCGTGTCGGGCCCGACCGGATGCGGCAAGTCCACGACACTCGCGGCGCTTCTCGAAGAAGTAAATGTCTCCCGCGCACAGAACATCATTACCCTGGAAAGTCCGCTCGAGTACGTTTACACGAATCGCCGCTCCTTCATCCGGCAGCGCGAGATTCCAACTCACTCACCGAGTTTCGAGCAGGCAATCGTCGACGCCTTGCGCGAGAATCCCGATGTGCTGGTGATAAGCGAGATGCGCACCGCCGAGGTGATGCGGCTCACCCTGGACGCGGCGGAAACCGGTCATCTGGTGCTAGCCACTATGCATTCCGCGAGCTGCGGGGAGGCATTGAGCCGGATTTGCATGTCGTTTCCGGCGGATATCCAGGGGAGCATCCGGGCGCAGCTCGCCGACTGCCTGGTTGGCGTTGTATGTCAGCGTCTCGAGTACCTAGAAAAGTGGCAGCTACGCGTCCCTCGCTGTGAGGTGTTGCTACCGAACTCCGGCGCTCGGGGGACGATCCGCGCGGGTCAGTTCGGGCAGATCGCGAACGTCATCCAGTCGGGTGGCGAGGAGGGTATGTGGACCTTCGATCGCTACCAACGTTGGGTGGAACAACAGAGGGAGTGGGTACGGCCCGCAGCACCCGCAGCCGCTGCCGTAAGTGACGAGATCGTGAGGTCGACGGCGCGAGTTGCTCCACCCCCCGTGGCACCTCCCCGTAGGACGGCCCTCACGAGCGCGCGCATGCCTGCGGCGGGCGCGCCTCCGGCGGGTCCCGAGGAAATCACCATCGATGAGGATCTAGATCTGGAGGATATCGCCGAGCTCGCCCGCAAGATCGAGCGGCGCACGCCCTAGTCTTCGACAGCCCGCCCATGGGTCACGACACGCGTGCGCAACTGTGGCGGCCACGCGGAAGCCACGAACACGCGCGCGGCTGTGGCCACCGCGCGCGATTCGGCTCCGCTTATCCCTGGTACCCGTACTCAAACGTCGAGTAGACTTTTTCCTGCGTCGTGATGAACTCGAGCAGCGCGGGTTTGCCTTCCTTGGTGGCCGCAATGCCATTGAGCAGCGCGTGCACCACCTGGTCAGGCTCCGTGACCCGCTCGCTGTAACCGCCCAGCGCCTTCGCCCAGTCCGCGTAGTTGCCCGAGATGTCGGTCGAGTGATACTTGGCACGCGACACCGACATGACCTTGAACTCCATGGCCATGGCGTAGTTGTTGAACAGGATAGAGAGGATCGGGATGTTGTTGCGCACGGCGGTCTCGAAGTCCATGCCCGTCATGCCGATCGCCGCGTCGCCCCACACGTTGATACACAACTTGTCAGGGTGCGCGAGCTTCGCGCCCATGGCGAGGCCGATGCCGTAGCCCAGCTGGGTCGACTTGCCCCAACCGATGTAGCTCAGCGGCGTGACCGAGCGCCAGAACGGCGAAAGCTCGTCGCGCGGGCTGCCGGCATCGTGGGTGATGATCGTGTTCGCCACGTCGGCGACCTGCATGAGGTCCCAGATGACCCGGTAGGGCGACAGAGGCTTGGACTCGCTGGTCAGCCGCGGTGTCCACTCCGCCATCCAGGGGTCGTTCTGCTCACGGATGCGCTTGTGCACGTTGGCGGTCAGGCCGCGTGGCTTCTTGATGCGGTCCTTCACGGCCGCATGCAACATCTCCAACGTCAGCTTGGAGTCGCCTACGAGCGGGTAGTCCGTATGGATGTTTTTGTTCACGTCCATCGGATCGAGCGTGTTGTGTATGAACGTCTTGTCCGAGTTCGTCGGGAAACGGATGCCGAAGCCCGTGGCGGTGAAGCTCGCGCCGGCACCGAAAATGACATCGGCCTCCTGCACGTGTTGGAACACCGCCTTGGGCATCGCTACGCCACCCGAGCCCAGTGACAGGGCATGCGTCTCGGGGAAGGAGCTCTTGCCTTCGAGGCTGGTGGTGACCGGCGACTCGAGCAGTTCCGCCACCGCCTTCAACTCGGGCCACGCCTTGGCGTAGTGGATGCCCTGGCCGGCGTAAATGAGGGGCCGCTTGGCGGCGATCAGCTTCGCCGCCGCCGCGTCCACGTCCGCAGGACTCGGAGCCGACAGAATGCGCCGGGTCGGCTTGTAATCGATCTCGCCTTTGAGCTCCTGGTTCCACATGTCGCCCGGCACTTCGATGAGCACGGGGCCCGGGCGTCCGTTACGCGCCATGGAGAAGGCACGACGCAGAGCCGGAACGACCATTTCCGGAGTGTTGATCTGCTCGGCTTGTTTGACGATGTGCTGGAAATTGAGGGCGGCGTTGAATCCCGGGCGTATCCAGGCCTGGTTACGCGACGCGGCGCCCGGCATGAAGATGAGTGGAACGCCTTCTGACCAGGCCTGCGCGACCGCACCGAATGCATTCTCGACACCGGGGCCCGCCTGGCAGGCGAATACACCGACTTTCTCACCGGAAGTCATGCGGCTGATCGCGTCCGCCATGTGGAGGCCAACGCGCTCCTGTCGGACGATGATGGGTCGAATGCCCGCGGCGGCGCACGATTCGGTCAGGGGGTTGAGCGGATATGCGAGCAGAAACTCCACGCCTTCGCGCTTGAAAATTTCCGCTGCAGCTTGCGCAACATTCATCGGCCGCTCCTAAAAAATACTATTAATGGCTGAACTGAGACCATCGAGTATAGAGGGCCTCCCTGGGGAAGACGTATGCGCGCGTGAGGACGACCGTCTGAAGGACGAGCGAGCCGATGCAGCCAGGACCCGGTTTATCCAGGTGACTTAATTATGTGTTTATCTTATTGATTTGTAAATGATTTCACAGAGGGCAGGCGCTGAGCCAGCGGTGCGCGGCGCAGCACCGCGGTGATCTCCGCGATGATGGATATGGCGATCTCCACGGGCGTCAGTGCACCGATCGCCAATCCCACCGGCCCGCGGATGCGATCAATCGCCACATCGTCGAAACCCGCCTCTTTCAGGCGCGCGACGCGCTTCGCATGAGTTCGGCGAGATCCCAACGCTCCGATGTAAAACGCCTCTGAGCGCAGCGCCGCCTGCAGGGCCGGGTCGTCGATCTTCGGGTCGTGTGTCAGTGTTAGGATCGCGGTGCGCCGGTCGGGAGCGAGCGCGGGGACGGCCTCGTCAGGCCAGTCATTCCGGATCGTCGTGTTGGGAAATCGCGCGGCGGTGCCAAAGGCTGTGCGCGGATCTATCACAGTGACTTCGTAGCCGGCGGAGCGTGCCAGCGGCACCAACTCCTGTGCGGTGTGAACCGCGCCGATCACCAGCAGGCGCGGTTTGGGATTCCAGACTTCGATGAAAAGCAGCCCCGCGGCCGTCTCCATCGTCCCACTCCGATCATCATCGAGCGACTGCAGCACACGGGCCAGCTCGTCGGTGTCCAGCGTCAGATCTCCTTCGCTGCCCGTTTTGCTGACCAGCGCCTGCGCGCCTGTTACAAGGTTGGTCACCACCGCGACGGGAGCACCCGTGCGGGCGGTCGCGAGCAGTTGCTCGAGCAGTGCTGGTTTCACGCTAGTCTCTCTACGAAGACCTGCACTCGGCCGCCGCAGGCCAGACCGACTTCCCAGGCCTGCTCGTCGCTTACCCCGAAATCCAACAGCCGCGGCTTCCCGGTACGGATGATCTCCAGTGCAGTCTCGACGACAGCACCTTCTACACAGCCGCCGGACACCGAGCCCGTCATCTGGCCCGCGTCATCAACAGCGAGCTTGGAGCCTACGGGGCGTGGCGAGGAGCCCCACGTCGTCACGACGGTCGCCAATGCAACACCTCGTCCCGCGCGATGCCATTCGGCGGCGGTGTTCAGGATCTGTTCTGTGTCGCTCAAACGTTATCCTTCCGGGCCGACCGAAGGTGC
>JAQGOE010000210.1 GCA_028293725.1 Gammaproteobacteria bacterium
ACTTGCACGGCGCGCAGCACATCGGCTCCCCGACTAGATACGCCACAACAGTAAGGAGCAACCACTCGCCGCCGGTTGTGATACAGAAATTCCAACAGTGCTCGCTTGCGAATAGCCTCGCAGATCAGTTCCACGCTAGACATTGTTTGCCACGCATCGCATTACAGTTGCGTCCCGGCCCGACCCCGGCTTCGCCCTCACGCCTTCGCGGCGGCGGCGGTTGCTGCGCGAGCAGTGCTCGAATGAGCTGGATCTGTGAAGAATCAAGATGACGTCCGCAGTACTGTATCGTTTAGCTCAAGGTGATCCGACCCAACTGCTACATTTCGATGTCAACTGCTACACTTCGATGTCAACTGTTGCAGTTCGATGTCCTCGTAACGACGTGTAAAAATTTTGGACTTGTGTGCCATGGATATCTAAGCTCGCCCAGTCACTACACACCAAGGGACTGTTATGGCGCTGTGGAATGAACCTTCTCGCATAGAACCCGCATCCAAAGATTCGCCTGCCGCCGAACCAACACGCGAATCCGAGCGTCCGTCAGCTGTGGTGCCGCGGGCTGCAACACCCGCCGTGAACCGCGAATGCGGAGGGCTCACGACCGCCGTGCTCAGCTTCATGGTGGTGCTCGCCACCGGCGGCAACACGGCCACCGCTCAAGGTGTCAGCGGACCGGCCGACGGCGGCTCGACCGGCATCGTCGACACCACCTTCGCGTCGGGCTTCACGATGACCACGGCCACCGGCATCGAGGTCACCGTCAACGAGACTTCCTCCACCAGAACGGTCGACGGACCGGCCGGCGACGTACGCAAGGGCACCAGCGTCCTGGTGCTCGGACTGGACAACAATGGCACCACCATCACCGCCGACTGGGTCGTCATCCAGCCCCACGGCGACGGCGGCGCCGCCGCAGCCAAGGCGCACGGGGTGATCCCCTTCGAGCCCGGGGTGCCGTCGCCCACGCAGTCGGTCGGCACCATCCCGGCCTCCTACATCCAAGGCCAGGGCACGCTCGTCAGCGGCATCCAGGCGTTCATCCCGGTCGCGGTCGCGCAGGCCGTGTTCCCCAGCGGCGTCGTCGACCGCGTCGTCTCCTTGAGCGACGGCAGCTACGAGGTGCACAACATCAGCATCAACTGGCCCCACCACGTCTTCGTCAGCAAGGACTTCATGTACCTCGGCGCCGAGTGACCCTCAGCTTCCCGGCGGCGACGCTGGCTGATCGGGTAGGCGGCGGGCTCACGCCCGCCGTCCTTTTCCGCAATCAAACCGTCAATGCACCGGAACCGCGTGGCCCTCCGCAGGATGTCGCTGTCAGTGAAGATCGGTCATGTCTGCCCGACGGCTCGCGTCACCACCTCTCGGAATGATCTCATGGCCTGATCGTTGAGTGTCCGCTCATGCCAAACGAGCTTGATCTCAGTCGTAACCCTCGGCGCAGGTGCCATCACCCGGCGTAGCCCGAGCGCCCCCCATCTCGACGCATCGGATAACTATCACACCGTCACCTCCACAATAACTTTTATTGACACCAATATTGTAGTTGCTATACTTTTCCCATCGAGACGGCTGGCAAAGGAGCCGCCATGGGAACGAGACTCAGGTCAGGCACCGACCCTGAAGGCCCCCAAGCGTCGCTTCGGAGCCGAAAGAAACAGCGCACGCGTGAGGAGATAGCCGACGCAGCACTGCTGCTGTTCGCGAAGCGAGGCTTTGACGCCGTCACCGTTGCTGACATCGCTCGCGCAGCGGACGTTTCCGAGCAGACCGTCTACAACTACTTCAAGACCAAGGAGTCCTTGGTCTTCGACGAAGACGAAGCCTTTGAAGCTCGCTTCGTCGCGATGGTGCGGGACCGGCCCAAAACACAGTCGCTTATAGATGCGGTGCGCGCCGAGGCGCGTGCTTTCCTGAATGGCTTGAGCCGCAGGCCCGCCGGAGCGCATCACCGCGGCAGCATGCCCTATCTGGTCGCAACCAGCGCGCCCCTGCGGCGGCATTGGCTGGCGGTGGCTGAACGACACGGCCGTGCCGTCGCTCGCGCGTTAGTTGCCGATAGCAGCGGCGTACTTTCGCTGCCCGAGGCCAATATTCTCGGAGCCTCGTTGGTTGCTGTATTCGCCGTAATCATCGATGAGATCGGCCAGACGATGACGACCGACGGCGACGTCTTGGCTCGAATCAAGACCCTGCGGCACGAAGTCGAAAGCGCGCTCGACCGGATGTCCAACAATTTCACTCTCTCGAGTGCGAGGCGACCATGAGTGCTCCGCGCAAGCTGCAAGTCATGATCATTGGCGCTGGCACCGGTGGCCTATGCCTCGCGCATGGACTTCTTGCCGCCGGCATCGAGGTCCGGGTATTCGAACGCGACCGCACGCCGGTTGATCGCCTTCAGGGCTATCGACTGACAATCAGCGCCACCGGCAATCGCGCACTCCAGTCCTGTCTTCCGAAAGCGAACTTCGAGCGATTCGTCGCCGCTTCGGCCAACCCCAACACCGCCGTTAACTTCCTGGATCACAGATTACATCGGCTGCTCAACATTCCCATTCCGCCGGCCGATCCAGCCGCGCCGGAAAGCGTTCGACCCGTCAGCCGTATTACGCTTCGCCAGATCCTGCTCGATGGTCTCGCTGACGTCGTGTCGTTCGATCAGACGTTTGTCTCCTTCGAGGAGACGCCGGGCGGCCGGATTACAGCGCATTTCGCCGATGGCTCGAAGGCAAGCGGTGACCTCCTAATAGGAGCGGATGGCGCAGGATCACGCGTGCGCGCGCAGTTATTGCCGCAGGCCCAGCGCATTGACACCGGAATTGTCGCCGTCTCTGGCCGATTCGCACTGGACGAGGCGGCGAGGCGCGAGACACCGCCGGTAGTCTTTCAAGGCCCCACGCTGTTTATGGGACCGCCCGGACGCTTCATGTTCGCCAGCGCGGTCGAATACCCGAAGGGAAAGACTTCACCGTATGATCGCGACGAATACGTCATGTGGGGCTTTTCGGCCAGGCGGACCCGCTTGGCCTTGCCTGGCCCGATTGAGAGCCTTCCCAACGAGACAGCCAGGAAACTCGTGTTGGCGCAGATGACAGATTGGCATCCGTCACTGCGACGGCTTGTCGAACGTGCCGACACACCGAGGATGAGTTGTTTTACGGTCAAGTCCGCGCGGGTGGTCGAGCCATGGGCGACACGGACCGTCACGTTGCTGGGTGACTCGCTGCACAATATGACACCGTTTCGCGGAATGGGTGCCAACACGGCGCTACGGGACGCCGCGGCTCTGCGGCGAGCATTGACTGCCGTCGGCAGAGGCGAACAGGACCTGATTCCGGCCCTCGCAGCCTACGAGCGGGATATGATCGACTACGGCTTCGCGGCGGTACGCAGCTCGCTCGCCAACATGAGGAGGCTGCACGCAGAATCGACTCTTTCCCGCTTCGCGACCAAGACAATGTTCCGCGTCGCCAACGTGTTACCGCCGCTGCAACGTATCTTCCGCAGCGAGCGCTGAGCTCCGGACTTGGCCGACGGTAGACGCAACAATCAACCTACCGGTAGACCGGATTGGCTCACGCGAGCGTCGATATCTAGCGGCAGTCACCTCGACGCCTTGCGCCAGCTGCCGGGCGACTCACCGAACTGGCGCTTGAAGGCCCGACTAAACGCCGCTTCAGACTCATAACCAATAGAAGCGCCGACCTGCGCCACACTGCGGCGCCCTTCACGCAGGGATTGAGCCGCCATATGCATGCGCCAGAGGGCCAGGTACTGCATAGGGGGTTGACCCACGACGGAACTGAAGCGTTCGGCGAACGACGAGCGTGACATGTCGACTTCGAGCGCCAGGGCCTCCGCCGTCCATGCCTCGGTCGGACGAGCATGGAGCATTGAAAGTGCACGTCCAATCTGCGGATCTCGTAATCCGGCCAGCCATCCGCGCCTTTCTGCGGGCAGGCTTGCGACGAATTGGCTCACCGCCTCCACAAACAACAGTTCAGAGAGTTTGGCGATCACGATGGTTGAGCCGAGGTATCCGGCAGCGATCTGGCTTGCAGCGAAACGAAATGAGCTCTCTATCCAGGCCCCCGACGCCGTCGACCTGACGTTCAACTTCAATACAGACGGCAAGGCGGAAAGCAGCGGGCTGAAGGGTGTATCAGAGCCGAGGAAACCACAGAGCAGCTGCGTGGTGTCGCCACCGCCCCCGTGCACGATGCGCCCGAGTCCGCCCTCCTTGGGTGCCTGAATGACTTCCCGCACGGGCACGGGTGTTGAAATCAGTTCGCTGCCGAAGGTATGAGCGGTGTTGTGAGGCAGCAGGACGATTTCACCCGCACGCACTTCGACGGCGTCACCACCGTCCGGGCGCAGTTGCATGCATCCCGCCGCAACAAAGTGAGAGGCAATGACATGACGAGGAGCGTCCAGAAATGGCCTGCAATCGCTCGCGGCAATTTGGCCACTGACACACCAGGGCGCGGTGAATTCCGCCTCGAGGAAGACTCCGCCGGAAAGGCGAGTCACGCGCAGAACATCTGAAAACGCATCCACCGGTTGCCGCCTTTGCATCAGGAGCCTGGAGCATGAGATCAGGCGCAATGGTCATTCACGATCCGGACCGCAACTTGTAGGGTAGCACCCTTACGCAAATCAAGGAATTCACCATGAACGCAGCTGTTGCCGATGTTGTCCCAGAGTCCGGGAATGCCGCCCGATACGCGCGCGCGCTGGCCGCTTCCAGGAAGGCGGCATGGGAGATCGATAAAGATCTGATGCGGGGCCGTACCTTCGACTTCTCACACAAGTTTTTGCCGGACGGACTGTCGCTGCTCGATCGCCTGGGCTTTCTTTCCGGGGATGAAGCGCGCCTGCTCAGCCAGGTCCAGGGCCGAACCTACGCCTACGTCTTTGGATTGGTCGAGCGCTTCATAAGCGCCAAGATGCTCGAACAGAGCCGCGCAAAGATCTTTGGCGACCAGCTAGCGCTCGAAGGCCTGGTTCGCTTCTCGAACGAGGAGATCAAGCACCAGGAGCTGTTCCGGCGTATGGAAGCGATGATGGCTCCGCATATGCCGGTCGGCTATCGACAGGTGGCGGATCCGAACGATGTGGCACGCGCCGTGCTCGCCGCAAGTACCTGGTCGGTGCTTGCGTTGACATGTCACATCGAGCTCTTCGTACAGTCGCACTACGCGCAGAGCATTGCGCCGCGCGCGGAACTGTGCCCGCTCTTCCGGGACGTGTTCCAGTATCACTGGAGGGACGAGTGCCAGCATGTGATATTCGACGAGTTGGAGTGGAAAGCCGAGCACCAGAGGCTCTCGGCCGCCGAGCGCGATCAGGCGGTGAACGATCTCATCACCCTTGTGGCCGCCGTGGATGGCCTCCTGCAAACACAAGCCGCATCGGACGCCGGCTATTTCTGTCGCAGTGTCGAACGCGGCTTCAGCGCGGAGGAGGTGACCCAGATCGAAAGGTTGGTGCTGGGTGCTTACCGGTGGCAATACATCATTTCGGGCGTGCGGCACCCGCATTTCCGTCGGTTGCTCACCAGCATGACGACCTCGGAGCAGATGTCCCGAATTACGGCGTCGCTGGCGCCGATCATGGAGGGAGAACCGAGATGACAATACCGATGTGGATGTTGCTTGGATTTGCGGCCTGGACAGTACTTCTGTTGTCCGCCACGGTGGGCGTTTATCGCTGGACCCGAATCTTGAGCGGACGCGCGTCGGTGAGCTCTTTTCGAGCCGACCAAGTCGAAGGAGAGGATTGGTACCGGCGATCGATGCGAGCCCACGCGAACTGCATCGAAAACCTCCCGGTGTTTGGCGCGATTGTGCTGGCACTCTACGTCGGAGGTGTGGGAGGCCCTGTCATCGATGTTCTGTCAATCCTGGTACTGCTAGCCCGCGTCCTGCAGTCGCTGGTCCATGTGAGTCATGTGCAGACCGACGCCTTCGTGGCGGTCCGGTTTTCATTGCTCTGCGTTCAACTGGTCAGCTTTGTGGCCCTCATCATCATGGTGGTCCGCCATGCCGTGCCGGCTTTAACGCTATGAAATGAATCGCCGCCTTCGGCACAGTAATCGGCCCGCCATTTTGCGAGAATGCGCCACATGCCGCAGCCATTCCGCCGGCGAAGCCACCCTTCAGGCCCATGACGAAAGCCGCCACCACACCCGCACGCGCTCCTGCGAATCCCCGCTCGCTGACCTTGGAGTGGCTGCTCGAGGAAATGGTCAAGGCCGACCTCATTCCGCCGTCGTCAGCGAAACACCTCGCCGAGCCCGTGTCTAAAAACGACGGCAAGAAACAGCATCCCTTGGTGATTGCCGCCTCCCAGGAATGGCCCGACCGTCGCACGCCCGGACGCAAGCTGTCGCTGGAAACCCTGACTCAGTGGCTCGCGCATCGGGCACGCCTGCCCTATGTACGCATCGACCCGCTGAAATTGGATGTCGCTACCATGACGGAGGTCGTGCCGTATGCCTATGCATCCCGTAGCGGAATCCTACCCATCAGCAGCACGCAGACCGGGATTGTTTTTGCCGTCAAGGATCCGTTCGACGTTGAATGGATGCGTGACCTCGAGCCCGCCCTCAAACTTCCCCTGAAGCGGGTCTGTGCCAATCCGCAGGACATCGATCGGTATCTGGTCGAATTCTATGCGATTGCACGCTCCGTCAAGCTCAGCGGTGAAGAGCGCTCGCGGTACGCGCCCGCCGAATTGCGGAACCTCGAACAGCTGACGGAGCTGAGCCGTGTCGGCAAGCTGTCCGCGGAAGACCAACACATCGTGGCCATCGTCGACTGGCTACTGCAGTACGCCTTCGATGCGCGGGCCAGTGACATTCATCTCGAGCCGCGACGCGAAACGGGCAACGTGCGGTTCCGAATCGACGGGATCCTCCACGATGTGTATCAGCTACCGGCGCCCGTGATGCCGGCTGTCACCAGCCGCATCAAGATCCTGGGACGATTGGACGTAGCGGAGCGGCGGCGCCCACAAGACGGACGGATCCGAACCCGCACGCCGGAGGGCAAGGAGATCGAGTTGCGTGTCTCGGCGCTGCCCACAGCGTTCGGCGAAAAACTCGTGCTGCGAATTTTCAACCCCGACGTACTCGTGCACGACCTCAAGCGACTGGGCTTCACGCCGGCGGAAGCATCGCTCTGGCGACGCATGGTAGTACAACCTCACGGCATCGTCCTGGTCACCGGCCCGACCGGGTCGGGGAAAACGACCACCCTGTATGCCTCGCTCAGGGAGTTGGCCACGTCCGAGGTCAACGTCTGCTCCATTGAAGATCCGATCGAGCTCATCGACGGCCGTTTCAATCAGATGCAGGTGCAAGCCAACATCGACCTCAACTTTGCAGACGGGGTGCGTGCACTGCTGCGTCAGGATCCGGACATCATCATGATTGGCGAGATCCGCGACCGGGAGACCGCCGACATGGCCATCCAGGCCGCGCTAACCGGTCACCTGGTGCTCTCCACACTGCATACGAACGATTCGCCATCGGCAATTACGCGACTCCTCGAGTTGGGTGTACCAGCCTATCTCGTCCGGGCCACGCTGATCGGTGTGCTCGCTCAACGACTGGTACGCACGCTCTGCGCGAACTGCAAAGCGCCGGTCGCCATTTCGCAGGAATATTGGGACCAACTGGGTGTGGGCGACGCGGTTGCGACGCCGGCATCCGCGTTCAAAGCCGTGGGCTGCCTCGAATGCCGACAGACTGGGTACCTCGGCCGAAGCGGTGCCTACGAACTCATGCAACTCAACGCCGCCATGCAGTCCGCAGTAGCTCACAACCCCGACCTCACCAACCTCCGCCGCTTGGCCATCGAAGGTGGCATGCGCCCGTTGCGTCACACCGCCGCGGAAAAGATCGTGGCAGGAATGACCACGATCGAAGAGGTGCTCTCTCTGACTCCCGATCCGCGGGAGCAGTGAGCTTCGGCCCCCTTCTGACTTCGACACCCGCTCCGGGTACAGCAATTGCTCAACTCACATCAAGTTGAACATCAACAACAGCTCTGGCTTAGCCGGAGAGGAGCGGGAAATATGAAGAGTTTTACCTCCAGGTCGGCGCTTGCCTTGGCCGCATTGACCCTCTTTATAGGAGGGTGCGTGGCACC
>JAQGOE010000252.1 GCA_028293725.1 Gammaproteobacteria bacterium
CTGCCCGGATTTACCAGCATGATCCGGCGCGATCCGGTGGGCGTGGTCGCTTCGATCGCGCCGTGGAACTATCCGTTGATGATGGCCGCATGGAAGTTGGCACCAGCGTTGGCCGCGGGCAACACGGTAATTCTCAAGCCCTCCGAACAGACACCGTTAACCGCACTCAAGCTGGGTGAATACCTGCTCGAGTTGTTCCCCAAAGGGGTGGCAAACATCATTTGCGGCCGGGGTGACAGCGTTGGCGCTCCACTCGTCGGTCATCCCGCCGTTCGCATGGTTTCGATTACTGGCGATGTCTCGACGGGCCAGAAAGTTCTCAGCGCCGCCGCGGGGAACCTCAAGCGCACTCACCTCGAGCTCGGAGGCAAGGCGCCTGTTATCGTTTTCGACGACGCCGATGTCGATGCCGTGGTGAGCGGTGTCCGCACGTTCGCGTTCTATAACGCCGGTCAGGATTGCACGGCTGCCTGCCGGTTGTATGCCGGTCCGAAGGTTTTCGACAAACTCGTTGCCGATCTGACGAGTGCCGTCCGCACACTCAAGGTGGGAGCGCAAACGGATACGGGTGTGGAAATGGGACCTCTCATTTCCGCCGACCAACGCCAGCGCGTGGCGGGCTTTGTCGAGCGAGCCGCTGCCCAGTCCCATATCGAAGTGACTACGGGCGGCAAGGTTCGCCAGGGCGGGGGCTTCTTCTACGAGCCCACCGTCGTGGCGGGCGCCCTGCAGACCGACGAGATCGTCCAGAAGGAGGTGTTCGGTCCCGTCGTGTCGATTACCCGGTTCACCGACGCGGAGCAGGCGATCGACTGGGCGAACGATTCCGAATACGGCTTGGCCTCATCGGTCTGGACCCGCGACGTGTCGAAGGCGATGGCGGTGGCCGCCCGGCTGCAATACGGCTGTACCTGGATCAACACACACTTCACCCTCGTCAGCGAGATGCCGCACGGCGGATTCAAACGCTCGGGCTACGGCAAGGATCTGTCCATCTATGCTTTGGAGGACTACACGGTCCCCCGGCATGTGATGGTGAAATTCGCTTAGAGTCAGTCTCATCGGCGCGCTGCGTTGCGAGCGCGCATCACTCATAACGGTTTAGTGCAGGCCAGGGATCCGCGCGCCAATCTGGTGCGGGGGCGTGCCTGTGGCGTCTGCGCGGCCCCACCTCGCGCCCCTCTTTCACTCGTTTTACTGCGCTTCAGGTGTTGACCGCGCTTCGAGCCGCGTGATATTCATGTGCAAAATAATTTACCACCATGCAATTCGAAATGGCGGTGTGCGATGCCTGCAACAACAGGTACGCCAGGGGCGCCGCGGGCGCAGAGCGAATTGATTCCGTCCGTCTTGGGGAGAGTCGCACATGGTCAGACCGCGAGAAGTCCTTTCATTGTTGGTGATAGCGTCGTTGTCCGGGCACGCGTTCGCAGCCGCCGCGGGGCCTGCCGGCACGGGACCGGAGCCGGAGGATAAGGGTTTAGCGGAGGTGGTCATCACCGCCGAAAAGCGCGAGTCCACCGTGCAAGAGACGCCCATCAGCATGTCGGCGTTGAGCGCCTCCCAGATACAGAACGAGAACATCGCCACCCTCGAGGACCTCGCGGGAGCGGTTCCAGGGGTCTCGTTGCGCACGGCGGGTCCTGGCCAGACTGAATACGAGATGCGGGGCCTGACCTCTGCCGGCGGCTCGACGGCGACGGTAGGTTTTTATGTCGACGAGACGCCGCTGTCCGCATCCGCCGTGGCGCTCAACGGCCGCACCGTCATCGATCCCGACCTGTTCGATCTCAACAACGTCGAAGTGCTGCGCGGCCCGCAGGGCACCCTGTACGGCGCCGGGTCCATGGGCGGCACCATCAAGCTCGTCACCAATAAACCGAAACTGGGCCAGTTCGAAGCGGCTACGGACCTGAACACGTCGTATACGGGCTCGGGAGGCAGCGTGAACGGCGGTGCCAGCGGGATGGTCAACCTGCCGCTCGGCGACATCGCGGCGCTGCGTGTTGTGGGCACCGACAAGTACATCAGTGGCTGGATCCAGCGCGTCGTCATCCCCAACTTCCCGTTTCCGACCGACCCGTACGGTTCGGCCAATGCGCCCTCGGTCTGCGTGACCTACTATTGCAATCGCGGTGACGTGCAGGATGCGGCGGCCTCCAAGATCATCAAAGGCTCCAACCTCGAGCGGTTCAGCGCGGCCCGCGCCCTGCTGCTGGTGAAGCCTAACGACCAGTTTTCCGGCCTGCTGACACTGATGTATCAACGCATCGACGCCGATGGTTACGCGAACTACCAGGCGACGGGTACATCACCCGACCCCTATCCGTCACATCCCGGTGTCTATCAGCCGTATGATCAGCCGGAGCCGTACTACGACCAGTTCAAGCTCGCCAGCATGACTCTCACGTACGACTTCGGTGCAGCGACCGCGACCTTGACACCGGCGTACTGGCAGCGTTACGTCGTGCAGTCGACGGACTCGACCGAAGCGCTGCAGAACATCAACAACCTGACCACGTTCATCCAGAGCCTATACCAGGAAACCGATCCCACGACGCAGGACAGCATCGAGTTGCGTTTTGCCTCCAACGGCACCAGTGCTCTGCAATGGCAGGGTGGTGTCTACGGCTCCGACCTGCACTCCGGATACATTACCCACAACGTGAATGCGCCTTTCGCGACCGCGCTCACTTGCGGATACCCATCGCCCACCTCGCCTGTGACCGGCGGCCAATGCGCGCCCGGTACGGCGTACAACCCCAACAGTGTGCTCCGCTACCCGGATTCTACTCTGCCCCCGTACGCGAGTGGCCAGGACGCGAACCCGAACGGCGTCGTATTCGTCGATAACAATCCAAACATCATGAAGCAGTACGCGGTGTTCGGCGAGGCCTCCTACAAGATCCTGGACGACCTCAAGCTCACCGCCGGCATTCGCTATTTCCACTATACGATCCAGAACCATGCCGACCAGTCCGGTCTTGGCACCGCTGCGGCGAACCAGGATCACACGCTACTGGACACGAGTCAGAGCGGCAGCGCGGTGCTGCCGAAGTTGAATCTATCCTACACGCCGACGCCCGATCTCACGTTGTACGGTACGGCGTCGAAGGGCTCCCGGCCCGGCGGCGTGAACTTGCCGATCCCGATTCCCTCGATACAACAGTTGGAGGCGAATTCGGGCGCGTATAACTGCAACCTGCCGCTGGCCAATCAGTTGGACCCGACTCTGCCGATCCCGGCCGGGGCTTACGTGGCCAAACAGCCCAACTACAGCGGGGATTCGGTCTGGAGCTACGAGCTGGGTGAGAAGTCGCGTTTCGATGACCGGCGCTTCACGATCGACGCCGATGTCTACTACATCAAGTGGACTAACATCCAGCAGGTCGTGTCCCTGACTTGCGGCTACCCAGCCAACATCAACGCGGGCAACGCGCGGGCGTACGGGCCTGAGGTGGAGACTTCGATGCGCGTGACGGACGCGTTCACCGTTAGCGTGTCCGGCGCGTACACCAAGGCCGAGATCAACGACCCCAACGCCACGGCGCAGGCGGCCGGCTTCTACCCCGGCATCAAGATCATCAATGTCCCGGAGTACTCAGCGGTTGTCGCGCTGGATTATCATCAGCCGATCAACGACAACCTCACCGGGGTTTTCCATCTTTCGAGCTCGCTGGTTGGTCCAAGCCAGGACCAGGCGTACTACCGCGAGACCCTGCCGTCGCACAACCTCATAGACCTGAAAGGGGGCGTTCTTGGGAACCAATGGGGCGCGTACCTTACCGTCACCAATCTCACCAATAAAGTGGCGGCGCTGACGATCGACAACACTGTGTTTGCCTGGCAGCAACCGACCATCACGCGCGTGTCCACTAATCAGCCGCGAACCGTCGGAATCGACCTGACTTACAAGTTTTGATGGGGGACCGGTCATGAACAAAGCCACACTCCTGCTTGCGGGCGTACTGGCCGTGCAGGTATCGCTTACCGCCGTCGCCGCCGAGAAGATCCAGGTGGTGGAGAGAGCGCTGACCGATACAACCATCGACCTGGGGGCGAAGGGTGATTCCGTGGGTGACCTGCTCACCTTCGCGAATCCGATCTACGATGCCGCCAATAAGACCAAACTGGGCTCGGACCAGGGATATTGCGTGCGCGTGATCGTGGGAAAGAGCTGGGAATGCTTTTGGACGCTGCTGCTTGCCGACGGTGAGATCACCGTCGAAGGACCGTTCTACGACAGTGGTGATTCGGTCATGGTCGTCACCGGCGGTACCGGCAAATACGTCGGTGCCAAGGGCGCTATGAAACTCCATTCCCGCGATGCGAAATCGACGTCCTACGATTTCATCTACGAGCTTCTCTAGCCATTCGGCCTGCGCGGGCCGCCTGGCGGCTTGCGCTGAAGAGTTCTTTTCCGGGCAATTCCCATGCGATAAGATCCGCGCCGCGCACCATTCCCGCCAGGATGCCCGGTCAGGAACATGATGTTTCGCTCCTTTCGTCTCGTGGCGGCCGCGGCCGCTGTGATGATTCTCAGTGCTTGCGGCGGCGGCTCCTCCTCCGACCTGGCTCCCCCCGTCGTCGTCGACGGTAAGCTCGAAAAGCCGGCCACTCTCAATTTATATCCAAACGTCTCTGCGACCACCGGGACGCGGCTCACCGTTATGGTGACCTCGGTTGGATCCGTTCCCGTCAGCATGCCGCTGATTTTTGACACCGGCTCCGCAGGCGTGACGCTTTATGCGCCGAGCATATTCCCCGCCAGTATGGTGAATGCCGCTGGGTTCGTATTCCCTGCCGGGCAAACCTCGATAAGCTACAACGGTATTACCGTTACCGACCAGCAGGGGACGCGGACGTACGGCTCCAACGTTCTGCATACTCAGACCGGCAATATCGGTTATGCGCAGCTCACTTTTGGAGATGCCCAGGGCAAGATCACCACGGAGGTCATGCCGGTATTTCTCTACTACTCGGCGCGGAACATTGCGACGGGCGCACCGATCGAGCCGGTGCCGGGGAATCAGGGAATATTTGGCGTCGCGAGTACGTTCGGTACGATCGTCGTGCCTGGCTCGGTAGAGCCCTCCATCGGCTATCCGGCCTGTGCGCTCGAGACCAGTGGCACCTGCCTGGTGGCGAGCGCCTTCAAATTTCTTCAATACGGCACCGCAGTGAATGCCGGCTTCATGCTCACTCCTGCCCCCATCCAAACATGTGACATCACCACGGCCGGAAGCTGCAGGCCCGCTCCCATGCTGACGGTGGGTCTCACGCCTGCGTTGGTGTCGGGCTTCAGCACCCTCTCGTTGGTGTGCCCGCCGGCCGGGTATCTGGGGCCGGCGACCATCAACGGTTATCCTCCATGCCAGAAGACCGTCGAGGACGCGACGCTCGCGGTTTCGGGGCCCCAGGTTGGCAGTATCACGGGTGGCGTGGTGTTCGATACCGGCACGAGTGTCATGCAGATCGCGCCCGCACCGGGCACGTCTTTTCCTGCGACTGTGGCTGCCGGATCGACAGTCATGGTGACCACGCCGTCAGGGTTCACTTACACCTACGACTGCAGCACATCCGGCCCCTCGAGTACCAGTGTCATCACGGACTCGACCAACGTCAGTATCGTCGGCATCGGCTACTTCACGACAAATTCTTACTTCGTCGATTTCAGCGCGAGTATCACGGGTTGGAAGTGAAGTGATCACCTATTTACCCAGTTGGATGGGGTAGGGCGGCGCCGCTTTCAGGGGCACTGTCTTCGCGGTCTGCAACTGCTCCAGGACATTCGCGATGGCGGCGTCCAGCTGATTGTCGGTCCCCTGGTTCACTTGGGCCGGATCCAGGTCGACCTGCAGGTCGGGTGCGACGCCCTCGTTCTCCACGCGCCATTCGCTCGCCGGCGTGTACATCCGGAAATACGGCACGGTTAGAAAGCCGCCGTCGATCAGCGGCGGATTAGCCGAAATGCCGATGAGGCCGCCCCAGGTGCGGGTGCCGATCAACTTGCCCAGTCCCAGGTAGCGGAACGTATAGGGAAGGTAGTCGCCGCCCGAACCGGCGTCCTGATCGATCAACATCGCCTTGGGGCCGTAAATGGCGCCGGCAGGGGTGTTGAATACCAGGCCGTCACGGTCCTTCCAGCCGGAGAGATACTTCCGATTCAACACTTCGAGAATGTAGTTCGCCGCCTGGCCGCCGCCGTTGCGGCGGTCGTCGACGATGAGGGCGTCGCGGTCGACCTGGGCAAAGAACATCCGGTTGAAGAAAGCGTAACCGTTATCCGCCGTGTCGGGCAGATAGACGTAGGCGATCTTGCCGCCGCTCTTACGCTCCACATACTCCTGGTTGCGCGCCACCCAGTCCCATTGACGCAATCCGACCTCGCTCCCGGTGGGGATGACGGTGACGGTTCGGGACACGCCCGCGCTGCCCTCCCGCCCCACTGTGAGCGACACCTGTTTGTCGACCGTATTCTCGAGGAGGGAGAAAATGTTCACCGTGGCGTCGAGCGGGTGGCCGTTGATTGCCAGGATATAATCGCCTTCCGCGATGTTGACGCCGGCTGCCGTCAGCGGTGAGACGAGGAAGGGATTCCAACGGTCGCCGCGATAAATCTTCTGGATCCGGTACAGGCCCTTCTCCACCTTGAACTCCGCGCCGAGCAGGCCGATACCGGCCGGCCGTTCCAGGTGAATGTCGCCGCCGCCGATACGGTTGTGCCCGACCTGCATCTCGCCGATCATTTCGATCAACAATTCGGTCAGGTCCTCACGACGCTGCACGTATTTCAGCAGCGGCTCATAACGCGCGCGCAGCGCGCGCCAGTCGAGGCCATGCATGTTGGGGTCGTAGAAATAGGCCTGCTCCATCCGCCAGACCTCGTCGAAGATCTGTTGCCACTCCTGATGCGGATCGACCAGCATCCGCAGTCCGTTCAATTCAATGGGCTTGGAGTCGAGCTTCTCGGTGGCATCGGCGATGTCGAGTTGGTTTTCGCCCAACACCAGCAGCAGCTTTTTCCGGTCGGCGCTGGCCGTGACATCCACGAGGGACGAGCGGAGTTGCTTCTCGCTTCGATCCTCGAAACTGTATCGATAGAGGTCGGCATCCGCGCCGCGGTTGGGGAGTGGCGCGGGTGGCTCCTGGCTCGAGCCCGGTTGCTTGCGGGAAAGATAGAGTAAGGCGCCGTCGGACGCGACGATCAGTCTGTCGTAGTTACGCTCGGCGACAGGGATGGGCACGAAGCGCTGCGACAAGCCCGCCAGGTCGATGCGGGTGGGCTTTATGGGCGCACTCGTTTGTTCACTCGGATGGGCTTTTTCACCCGGGTGGGCTTTATCCGCCGGGTGTGTTTTGTCAGCTTCATCCTCGTGCTTGCCCTCTTTCTCAGTGGGACGCGCTGCATCGGTATCGTCCTTACGCTGCGCGTCCTTGCCCTTACCCGGAAGCTCCTCGTCGCCGCTTTTCGGCGCCAGCGGGGAGTGGCCGTCGGCCGGGAGCACGGCTGCGTAAATGGCCTTGCGCAATGGGCGCTCCTGCGTGGACATGTCCAACGCCGAGCGACTCGGTCCGGCGTCGATCGAAGCCGTGAAATACAACAGGTCGCTGCCCCCGAAAACGGGGTCGTCGGTCTGGATGAACTTGTCCGCCAGTTCCGTGCTTTGCCCGGTCGTAAAGTTAAAGAGCTTCACGCGCGCGAGGTAGTTGTCACCGATCACCGTATAGGCGATCCATTGGCCGTCCGGCGATACTGTCGTCTTGAAGCCCAGACGGCGTTTGCTGGTTTCGAGCAGGGTAACGGCGTCGGTCTTGAGCTCCAGGGCGTAGAGGTGGAGATGGTTGTCCTGGAAGACGACGTGCCGGCCGTCAGGCGCCCACTCCAACAGCGTAAAGTACGCGGGCTTGTCCGAGGCGCGGCCCAGGGCGTGGCGTACCGGCTTTTCCAGTCCCAAGGCATCGCGTGTCAGCAACGCCTGGGTCCCGCCCTCATCACTCAGATAGGCGACTCGCTGTCCGTCACTGCTCCAGAGCGCGTCAGCTTCGCGCACACCCGAGGTCGCGGTCAGATTGCGAACCGCTCCGTCCTTGACGGGGACACTGAAAACGTCGCCGCGTGCCGTGATGAGCACCCGTTTGCCGGTCGTAGAGAGGTGTGCCGACGTGATGAGCCGGGCCACGTCCTTCCATTGCGGCCGAGCCTGGATTGCCTGCGAGGCGAGATGGACGGGAATGGGTTGAATCTGGCCGCTGTTGAGATCGATGGACTTCAGTTGGCCGCCGACCTCGTAAACGATCGTATGATCGTACGCGCCGGCGTTACGCACGTCCCATTGTGTCTCGTGCGTCAGTTGCCGTACGGCGTGTGTTTGGGCGTCGTAGAGAAATAAATTCGCGGCGCCCTCGTTGCGATCGGAAATGAAGGCGATGTCAGCGCCGATCCACATCGGATCCCGGTCCGAGGCGTTGACGTGCGGAATTTTTTCGAGTGCGCCACTGACCAGATCGATGATCCACAGCGGCGGGGTATCGCCGCCACGGTGTTGGCGCCAGCCGCTGGTCCCGGAATAAGCCATTATGTAGGGGCGATATGCCATGCGCTTGCCGTCGGGTGACCAGGCGCCTTCGACGGCGACGGCCTTCATGATCTTGCGTTCATAGCCGCCTTCCAGGGGTACTTCGAACAGTTGTCCGCTGCGGCTGTTGTCAACTTCCCGATCGGACGCAAACAGCACGCGTTTGCCGTCCGGGCTCCAACCGGTGACGAGGTCAGCCGCCGGGTGCCATGTCAGTCGCCGTGGCTGCCCGCCACTCGCCGACACAACATAGACGTCGATGTTGTTGTCATAGGCCGCGGAGAACGCGATCCAGTTACCGTCCGGCGAGAAGTGCGGCGCGAATTCCGACGCCGGATGGGATGTGATCCGGCTGGGGTTGCGACCGTCGCGATCGCTTATCCAGATGTCGCCGGCATAGACGAAGGCGAGATGGTCCTTCGAGACCGACGGCTGGCGCAGCAGCCGGGTTTCGGTGTCGTCCGCTGCTGTTGCGTCGAAACAATAGAGCGCCAGTGCGAGGGCGAGTGCCCCGCGCAAGATCCCCCAAATCTGCATAGATTTCCTTTGCTTATGGAACAGGCGGTCGCGCCGATCGCGGTTACGATTATAGAGGCCCAGGGACGGGTCAAGTCGCGGAAACGAGTCAATGCGTGCGGCGGACGGCGACTCCACACATTATGTGATTCGGTACTGTCGGCCGCGGTCATCCGATCCGCCGCCGGTACGTTGGGAGCTATACCGTGAAACGCTCATCCTGCAGTTACCTGTGGCGCCTTTGGGTCTTATTGGCTGGGCTCGCGGCGACCTCGACCACTTGGGCGGACGCGCTGTCCGCTGTGGAAGTGCTCCGCGAGGGCGGCTGCGGCGGAACGATGCCGGCCGCACCACCGCTTCGTCATAATCCAATGTTGGACCGTGCCGCCGCCGCGTGGGCCATGGGGCAATCGCTCCCCGTCGCGTCGGAACGCAACGGCTACAGAGGTGATTTTACGGCAGGAATGCACATCAGCGGCCCGGACTCGGCCACGCTCGAACTGCTGCGGCGCTCCGGTTGTCGCATAGTGGCGGGCCGGGGGATGCGTGATATCGGCGAGTATCGAAGGGGGTTCGATACGTGGCTCGTGGTGGGGTCGTTTTATAGGCTGCCGCCGGGGTTGCAGGCGTCGACGGGAACGTGGATGGCGGCGCCTGCGTTATCCGCGATGCCGGCACCGGCGCCGGGAGCCACGCGGCCGTCGGCGCCAATGTCGGCGCCGACACCCAAAGCGTCACTTCCGCCGGTACCAGCACCAACGCGTGCAACAGCTGCCGAACCGCTGTTAACAGCGGCACTCTCGCCCGCGCAGGCGACGCGTGCGCTGCAACTCGTCAACGACGTGCGGGCTCGTGGCGTTCACTGTGGCGACGAGTTGTTTGGGCCCGCGCCGCCGGTGACGTTGTCTGGGACTCTCGCGGGCGTTGCGCTGGGTCACGCCAGCGACATGGCCGAAAAGAATTACTTCGAGCATGTCGACCCTGCAGGCCAATCGCCGGCGGATCGGGTTCGCGCTGTCGGCTACTCGGAAAAGCTGGTCGGCGAAAATATTGCCTTCGGCCCGAAGTCGGTCGATGAAGTGGTGCGGGGCTGGCTCGACAGTCCGGGCCATTGCGAGAACATCATGGATCCGCGCTTCGCCGAGATGGGGCTCGGGCTGGCCGCGGGACGAGCCAAGCGTGGGTTGTATTGGGTGCAGGTGTTGGCCGAGCCGCGAGCCTAGGTTTCCGTCATGCCAGTTGCCTGCGGCCGCTGGACGCTCGCGTCGGTGCGGGGCGGCGTGTCGAGCCCGCGAGCCTAATCGCGCGTTGTACCCGCGCCCTCAGGTCCCGGCATGGGCGGCGTGTCCCGAGCGCTGGCGGTTTGTAAGTCCTTGTGCTGCCATCCCAGTCCCAGGCTCTTCTGCAGGGCGACGTAGTCTTTGATCAGGTCGGCGTCGCCGGCGATCCGGTTCTGCTGTGCTGAAAAGCGCGTGCGCTCGGCGTCGAGCCAATCCAACGCGGAGGACGTCCCCGCACGGTAGCGTTGCTGTGTGAGTGTGGCTGCCCGAGTGGCTGAGGACTCCACATTGCGCAGGCTCACCACGTTATCGCGCTGATGCCCGTAACGTGACAGCGCGACATTGGCGTCGCGAAGCGCACCCAAAACAGTGCTCTCGTACTTGGCTTCGGCCTCGTCAAAACCCGCTTTGGCCTGGTCCACCTTCGCCTTCGTACGGCCGAAGTCCAGCGCATTCCACTGCAACAACGGCGCACCGACCCAGGTGAAGTTGTTTGAGCGCACCAGGTGCCCGGGATTCGCGGCCGTGAAACCCAGGTCGCCCAGCAAAGTCAGTTTCGGGAACCAGTCCGCCTCGTGCTCGCCAATCTGCGCATTCGTCGACACGAGTCGCCACTCGGCGGCTCGGATGTCCGGTCGCTGCTTCAGCAGCGCGGCCGGATCGCCGACCGGAATCGTCTCGGGCAGTGCGGGAAGTGCGCCAGTGTCAGTGAGTTCCGCATCGAGCGCGCCGGGCTCCCGGCCAATCAGCGTGGCCAGTTGGTCTAGGGACTCGGTGATCTGGGCATCGAGCGGAATGAGCGTCCCGCGCGTGTTCTCGACCTGCGTTCGGATCCTTTCGACATCGAGGTCAGATGCAACGCCTTGCGCTCGGCGCTGCTGAGTGAGTGTCAGGACCTGCTCTTCCAGTTCTGCCGACTCGCGCACCAGTACGATGCGCTGCTGTTGGTCGCGCAGATCGACATACGCCTGAGCGATCTCAGCGGAAAGTTGTACGTGCGTGTCGGCGAGGTCGGCTTCCACGGCCGACGCCTCTGCGGCAGCTGCCTCTATGGCGCGGCGGGTCCCGCCGAACATGTCAACTTCCCACGTCGCGTCGAAGCCGATGTCGTAAAGGCCGATCGAGCCGATGTTCACCCCCGAAGAGCTCGGCAGATGCGCGTGTAAATAAGCAGCGCTTCCAGATGACTTCGGCAGCTCATTGCTCTTTTGCCCGTGCAGTTCGGCGCGTGATTGCCGCAGGCGTGCCTGCGCGGCGCGGATGTCGGGGCTGTTGGCGAGAGCCGACTCGATCAGCTGATTGAGCTCCGGGTCGTTGAGTGATTTCCACCACTCAGCCGCTGCCGGCGCGGTCGATGTGACGTCTTTGGGGGCTCGGTTGAACGAGCTCGCGTGACTTGCGTTGGGCGCAACTGCTGGCGCGCCATGATAGTTGGGCCCGAGCGTACAACCGGCGATCGCGGCGGTGCCGGCGATCGTGAGTACGCAAAAGCGCAATCCCTTGGAGTTGAATGACATCGGCACTTCTCTCAATGACCGGCCTGAGCCGGCGCGGGCCCGGCCTTCGGCTTCCGCAGAAACAGCGCGAGAGGGATAGTCAACAGCAAGGCCACCCCGAGGACGTGGAAGGTCTCCGAGAACGTAATGACCGACGCCTGTTGCTGCATCTGTCCGGCAAGTTGCCCGAGCGCCTGTAAGCTCGCATACGCTTTGTCGCCCGCTTGCGCGAGGAAGCCCGCCGAGGTCGTGGCCATGTGATCCTGTCCGATCATGGAATTCGCAGTCACCGAATCGCGAATCACTGCGTCGTGGAATGCGTTACGCCGATCGATGTACACCCCCAACAGCGCCAGGCCGACGGAACCGCCCAGGTTGCGGGCCATGTTGTAGAGGCCCGCCGCATCGCCCGCTTCCTCCCTGGAGACGGCGGCCATGGATGCCTGGTTCAGTGGCATCATGGCAAGCATCTGTCCTACACCTCGCAGGAGCTGCGATGCATAGAAGTCGTGGCCGACGCTTTGCGCCGTCAGGCTGATGTCGAGCATGCAACTTGCCGCGAAACAGAGGAGGCCGGCTATGACCAGTAGACGCGGGTCAATCTTCGTCAGCAGGCGCGGCAATATGGGCATTATGAGAAACGCAGGGAGTCCCGCCAGCAGCATGATGCCGCCGGACTGTTCGGCGTTGTAGCCGGCGATGTTGCTCAGGAACTGCGGTAGCAGATAGGACACGCAGTAGAGGCCGGCGCCTACCACGAAGACGATGAAAATGACGCTCGCATAACTCTTATTGGAGAGCAGGTTGAGACGCACGACCGGTCGCTTGGCGGTGAATTGCCCGACGATCAGTGTGCCGATGCCGACGACCGCGAGGACGCTCAGCCAGACAATCATCCGCGAGTCGAACCAGTTATCCCGCTGACCCTCTTCCAGCACGACAGTGAGTGAGCTCAGTCCCGCGGAAAGCCCGATAATACCGAGCCAGTCGGCATTCACGAACTGGTGCCAGTCGTGCGGGCTCTTGGGCAAACCCGCGTACAGCAGCGCGAGGAGAGCTAATCCGACGGGTATGTTGACGAAGAAACACCAGCTCCAGTCGATGCGCTCCGCCAGCGAGCCGCCGAGTACCGGGCCGAGCAATGGCCCCGTAAGTACGATCATGCCGAAGAGGGTCATGCCGATGGGCATCTGGTGGGGCGGTAGCCGTGTTCTCACGATCGTCTGCGCGGTTGGAATCATCGCGCCGCCCGCAAATCCCTGACCGATCCGGCCGATGATCATCTGCGGCAGGCTGTGCGAAAACCCGCACATGATCGAGAACAGTGTGAAGAGGATTGTGTTGCCCAACAGGAAAGAGCGCAGGCCGAACACCCGGGTCAGCCACGCGGTCAGCGGGATCATCACGATCTCCGACATGAGATAGCCGGTGGAGATCCAGGTGCCTTCGGTACCGGTGGCGCCGATCTCGCCTTGTATCTGGGGTAGTGCGGAGTTGGTGATCGAAATGTCGAGGGTTGCCATCAGCGCGCCGAGGGCGCCCGCGACTACGGCGATCCAGTCGGCGAGGGTGGCGTTGTGGAGGCCGCTGGCGGGGGCGCCCGCGGCGGGCATCCCGGAGGCGGGGCCCGCTGTCAGCTCAGCCACGGGCGTTCTCGCGCTCGACGCGCTTTGCGGACTCTTGGCCGCTGCGCGTATCGACGCGTACGGTGACGGAGAGTCCCGGTACCAGTACCGCGCGCGTTTCCTGACCGGCGTCGATGTGTATCCGTACCGGCACCCGCTGTACGATCTTGGTGAAGTTGCCGGTCGCATTCTGCGGTGGCAACAGGGCGAACTGCGAGCCCGTGCCCGGCGAGAAACTGACGACCGTTCCATGCAGGTCGGTGCCCGACAAGGCGTCTACGTGAATGGTCGCTGGCTGCCCGGCGCGCATGAGGCCGATCTGCGTTTCCTTGTAATTCGCCACTAGATAGACGTCCTGCACCGGCACGATGGTCATCAACCTCGTGCCGGGCTGCGCATACTGGCCAACGCGTACACTGCGATCGCCGACTCGTCCGGCCAGGGTGCTGCTGATCACCGTATCCTGCGTGTCGAGTTGCGCTTGCCGGAAGCTTGCCTCGGACGCCTGGAGTTGCGCCCGGGCCTGTTCGATCTGCGCCTGCGTGGTTGCTGGTTGTCGCTGTGCGGCCTGCACCGCCGCGATATCTGCGGCGACCGTTGCCGCGGCCTGATTGCGTGCGTTGACGAGGTCGGCGAGCTTCTCGTTGGTTTCGGCGCCGGTCGCCACCAGAGGCTCGTAACGTTTCACTTCTTCAATGGCGTGCGTCTCGGCCGACCGGGCGCCCTGCAACTGCGCGCGTACTTGCGCGATGTTGGCTTGCTGCTGGAGCAGTTCAGCCGCGCCACGCTCGATGTCCGCCTTACGCGCGGCAATCGTTGCGTTGGCCTGCTCCAGGATCGCTTGATATTGACGCCTGTCGAGCCGCACGAGCGGTTGACCGACTGTCACAGCCTGGTTGTCCGTCACGTAGACTTCAGCAACGTAACCTGACACCTTCGGCGCGATCGTTACGCTGTCCGCCTGCAAGTACGCATCGTCGGTGCTCTCGATGAAGCGTCCAACCGTCCACCACCGTACGCCGTAGATGACGGCCGCAATCACCGCCACGGCCCCGATCGACAGCAGCAGGGCGCGCCGACGCGAGCCCGCCTTGGCGACGGGTTCGTCGATCTGCTTCACATTTTCGCCCGAGACCACGTCATCCATGGGTATAGGATTCCACAATTATTCCAATCGGTACAAATATGCCATCTGGAAAAAATGTGTCAACTGGTATATTTTAACTTTGCGTAATTCACCACATGCAGGAATTCGATGGCACGCGCTGTAAAGCACCGGTACGCGGTCGAGGGCGGATATGCCCGGGGGGAGGAGACGCGCGCGCGCATCGTTACCGCGGCTCTGAAAATGTTCGGCGAGCGCGGTTTCGAGGCCGCCTCCACTCGCGATATCGCTACCAGCGCCGGCGTCAATGCCCCGGCTTTGCAGTACTACTTTGATAATAAGGAGGGCGTGTATCTCGCGTGCGTCGAACATATTGCGAAGTGCATCTGGAAGGCCATGACCGATGTGGCGGCGCGAGCCGAGAAGGCGCTCGCGGATAATTCGGACGACGCTGGGTTGATCGAGGCGTTCTGCGACGTCCAGGGGCAACTCGCTGAATTCATGTTCACCATGAAGGATGCCGACGACTGGCGGCTATTCATGGCCCGGCTGCAGTCCGGCGAGGGGCCGGAAGCGGGTTTCCAGTTCATCTATCAACATGTCAGTGGCCGCATGTCGCGGGTACTGGCCGGGATCGTTGCCCGGCTGCTGGGCCGCCCGGCCGATGATGAGGAAACCTTGATTCGTACGATGATGATAAGCGGCCAGTCGCACGTTTTTCAGATGGCACGCCGTAGCGTGCTCACTAAATTGAATTGGGACAAGATCGATGAGCGCCGGCTCGAGCTGCTGAAGCAGGTCCTCAGGGAGCACACCCGCGTGTTACTGCGGGCGATGGCCAAGGCGCGCGACGCCGGCTGCACCGTCCACAGCCTGCACGGTAAACGACCGGTTTCGCGGGCGAAACGCAAAAAAGTCGCCACCGGCGGCTGACGCGCTCCACGCCGGTGCAACGGCGGCACTGAGAAGCAATACCGTACCTGCCCGACGGCGATTCGCTACTCTCGCGTCCGCCAAATCAGCGCTTATCGAGGGACCGATGCCAGGTTTCACCGAGGAACAGGCCAAGAGCTATGTCACCAAGCTGCTCACGGCCATGAGCCAGGCGGGTGGCTCGGACCTGTTCGTGTCCAAGGACTTTCCGCCGGCCATGAAGCTTCAGGGCAACATGCAGCCCCTGACGAATCAGAAGCTCTCCGGCGAGGTGGCGCGCGAGCTGGCCTATGCGCTCATGAATGAGCGCCAGCGCGAGGAGTTCGCGAAAGAGCTGGAATGCAACTTCGCCATCTCGCTCCCCGGCGTAGCGCGCTTCCGTGTGAATGTCTTCGTCCAACAGCAGAACGTGGGTATGGTGGTACGAACCATCGCCAACGAGATCCCAACCTTCGCCAAACTGGCGTTGCCGGACACACTCAAGGACATCGTGATGACCAAGCGCGGCCTGGTGCTGGTTGTCGGCGCCACCGGCTCGGGCAAGTCGACCACGCTCGCCGCGATGCTCGATCACCGCAACCGCTCTTCAGCGGGTCACATCGTCACGGTGGAGGATCCCGTCGAATTCGTGCATCAGTCGCAGCAGTCACTCATCACCCACCGCGAAGTGGGAATCGACACCCACTCCTGGCACAACGCGCTGAAAAACACCCTGCGACAGGCGCCGGACGTCATTCTCATCGGTGAGATCCGCGACACCGAGACCATGGAGAATGCGATCGCCTTCGCCGAGACGGGGCATCTGTGCCTGGGCACTCTGCATTCCAACAGCGCCAATCAGACCATCGACAGAATTATCAATTTCTTTCCGGAAGAGCGCCGCAAGCAGTTGCTCATGGATCTTTCAGGTAATCTGCGCGCGATCGTCTCCCAGCGGCTCATCCGCACCTCCGACGGCAAGAGCCGCCGCGCGGCGATCGAGATCCTGATCAACACGCCGACCATCGCCGACAAGCTCCTCAAGGGCGAGTTTCACGAGATCAAGCCCATCATGACGAAGTCGCGCGAGCTGGGCATGCAGACCTTCGACCTGGCGTTGTTCGACCTCTACAATGAGGGCGTCATCTCTTACGACGAGGCGATTCGCAACGCCGACTCGGCCAATGAGCTGCGCTTGAATATCAAGCTCAATAGCACGCGCGGTGGGCCGGAGTTGTCGGTACAGAGCGCCACGGGCTGAGGGAGGGTCGCTCGCGGGCTGGGGCGGCCGCTCACGGTCCCGGCTAGAATGGGGGATGAGTTCGACATCGACCCTGTTGCTCAACATCGTTCGCGCGTGCTTCATCTCGATCGCCGTCACTTTGGCGGGGAGCGCGGTGGCATCGGGAGCGCAGGCTCCCTCCGCATACTTCCACTGGTTCGAATACTCCGGGCACGATCGCGTTTTCGACGCGCCACTGCCGCCGGGGGCCTACCGCAACCCGGTACTTGCCGGTTTCTATCCCGACCCCAGCATTACGCGCGTCGGTGACCGATTTTACCTGGCACTCTCGACGTTCACGTATTTTCCGGGCATTCCTGTGCTGAAGAGCCACGACCTGGTTCACTGGCGGCAGATCGGAAGTGTCATCGATCGCCCGTCGGAGTTGAGTTTTGACGGGTTAGGAGTGTCGCGGGGTATCTTTGCGCCGGCCATCTCGTTTCACGATGGATTTTTCTACGTCATCAGCACTTCGGTGGACGCCGGGGGCAATTTCCTCTCGGTCGCCCGCAATCCCGCCGGCCCCTGGTCCGATCCCATCTGGCTGCCGCAGATCGATGGAATCGATCCCTCCTTGTTCTTCGATGCGGATGGCAAAGCCTACATTCTCAACAACGGACCGCCGGCGGGTCCGCCGCAATACGCGGGCCATCGCGCGATCTGGATCCAGGAATTCGATCTCGCCGCGCGCAAGCTGATCGGTCCTCGTAAAGTCCTCATCAATGGTGGCGTGGATTTCGCGACGAAGCCGGTGTGGATCGAAGGCCCGCGCTTGTACCATCACGAAGGCTGGTACATCTTGATGTGTGCGGAAGGCGGTACGAGCGTGCAGCATTCAGAGGTCGTCCTGCGAGCCCGCTCACCCTGGGGCCCGTTCCAACCCTACGCGGGCAACCCTATCCTGACACAACGTGACCTTCCCGCGGATCGTAGCGATCCGATTACCAACGCGGGACACGCAGATCTGGTGGAAGGACCGGACGGGAAGTGGTGGGCGACGTTCCTCGCTTCGCGGCCGTATGAAAGGACTCATTACAACACAGGTCGTGAGACGTTTTTATTACCCGTCACGTGGCGAGACGGATGGCCGACGATACTTGCGCGTGGGAAGAGCATTCCTTACGTAGCGACGGCGCCTGAAGTGAGGCCCGCTCGCCCAGCCGCCGACGCAGCAGGAGTCACGCGTATCGCCGCTGCAGTGGAAGGTTCACTTGACGCGGGCCGGGCCGCAGAAGGTCCGCTGGTCCCTGCCGCCGCCGAAGTTCCGCTTGCACCAACCACTGGAAACTTCACTTGGCGAGACGACTTCGACTCACGCTCCCTTAAGCCGGAATGGTTGCAGGTGCGGGTTCCTAAGCGCCCCTGGGCCGATCCGACGAGCCGGCCGGGCTGGCTGACGATTCATCCGCTGGCGGCGCGGCTCGACAGCCTGACCAATCCGTCCTTCCTGGCAAGGCGCCAGCAGCATCTGGCGTTCGACGCCAGCACGGAGTTGGCAGTGCCAGTCGCTGCCGGCGTCTCCATGGGACTGGCGGCCTTTCAAAACGAGAATTACTGGTACTTCCTCGGAGTCCGTCGCGGCAGCGTAGCGGCCGAAGACCGTTCGCCGCACGGTGGCGGTAAGGCACCGTTGGAATTATTCCTCGAGAAGCGCGCCGGAACCCACACCGAGACGATTGCCCGGGCGGAACTGGCAGACGTCACTCATCTCAAGCTGAAAATCAGCGGTAACGCCCGTGCGTATTCGTTCTACTTCGACGCTGACGGGGCCGGTTGGAAACCACTCAAAGAAGGTGACGACGGCTCCATACTCAGCACCGACGTCGCCGGCGGATTTGTTGGAGCCGTGGTTGGGCCGTATGCGCGCGCGGAGCCTGGTGAGTAACCGCACCTACTGCAAGTTCACAAACATCCCACCATCCACGAGCACGGCAGCTCCAGTCACGTACCGCGCCAGGTCCGACGCCAGAAACACAACACATCCCGCCACATCTCGAGGCTCCCCCAGCCGCCCGAGCGGAATGCGCGCTTCCGTGTAGGCCCGTTTCTTCGGGTCCGACAGATCTTCCTTGTTGATGTCCGTGGCGATGGTTCCCGGCATGACCGAGTTACATCGGATCCCGTAGGGTCCCAGCGCGACAGCGCAGGATTGCATCAGCGAGTGTACCCCCGCCTTCGTGGGCGTGTAGTGGGCTTGCATGCCACCGCCAACGAGCGCGCTGATGGAGCTTATAGCAATGATCGAGCCGCCTCGTCCCTGATCCTTCATGCGATTCGCGGCGGCCTGAGTCATGTAGTACGTGCCGCTGAGGTTTACGGCCAGGGTACGCTCAAACACCTCTTGCGGCGTGTCGAGGAAGGCATGAAAGGGACAGATGCCCGCGTTGCTGACAAAGACGTCGATGCGGCCCAATTCTTCTACCGCTTTCCCGACGAACTGCGCGGCCGAACTGCGCTCGGCAACGTCGCATTCAACCTCCACCACACGTCGGCCCAGAGCTTTCACCTCCGCCACGGTCTCATCGATCCCTTCACGGTCACGGTACCAGTTCAGCGCCAGGTCGGCTCCCTGACGTGCGCATTCCAGTGCCGTCCCGCGACCAATGCCGCGCGAGGCGCCCGTAATCAGAACTGTTTTGCCTTCCAGGAGCATG
>JAQGOE010000259.1 GCA_028293725.1 Gammaproteobacteria bacterium
CTGCCCGGATTTACCAGCATGATCCGGCGCGATCCGGTGGGCGTGGTCGCTTCGATCGCGCCGTGGAACTATCCGTTGATGATGGCCGCATGGAAGTTGGCACCAGCGTTGGCCGCGGGCAACACGGCGGCTTGCCCGTGTTGCGCGACTCAATCTCGGCCAGGACGGCGGCATCGCCTTCGATCCGGTCAGCGAGTTTCAGCAGAAGCGCGGCGCGATCCTTGGGCGTGGTCTGCGACCACCCTTTGAAAGCCGACTTCGCGGCGCCGACGGCCGCCTCCAACTGCTCGCGGCTGGCCTCAGGAACGCTCGCGATCTGCGCTCCATTCGCGGGGTCGAGAATACTCTCTGCAACGCCCTCGCCCCCGGTCAACTTACCGTCGATCAACATCCGCGTCTGCATGGTTCGACCTCGTTCAGCCAACGGCAGTGCGCTTCTTTTTATCCGGATCGTCGAACGGGAGAGTATGCGCCGTCGCTGCCCCGTTGACACGTTTCCCACGGATTTCCAGGCGCGTGCCTTGCACCGCGGCAGGGACCTCCAGGCGCGCAATCGCCATCGACTTCTTCGTGAGCGTCGAATACATGGCGCAGGTCACGACGCCAACCTGTTTTCCACTCGCATACACGCCATCGCCCATATCCGCCGGGACATCGCCGTCGACCAGCAGACCGAATATCTTGAAGCGCTCCTTGCCCTTGAGCCGATAGTGCTGGTCCGCGCCCCTGAAATCCGTCTTGCCGGGACTCACGGTGAAATCCAGTCCGAGCTCCCACAGGGAATCCCCCGGCGGGTCCTTCGCGAAGGGATACATCTGCGACATGTCGTACGGGTAGAACAGCAGGTAGCTCTCCACTCGCAACATGTCGAGAGTTGAAAAGCACGTCGGAATGATGCCGAGACTCTTCCCCTCCGCGAGGATGGTGTCCCAGATGAGTCCGGCATCCTCGCCCTTGCAGAAGATCTCGTAACCCCGCTCGCCGGTGTAACCGGTGCGGGAGATGTGCACCGGGCGACCGAAGAGCTGCGCCGGCATGTGATGAAAGTACTTCAGATCACGGATGCCAGGGACGTGTTTGGCGAGAAACTCCACCGCCGCCGGCCCCTGCAGCGAGAGATCGTGCATGTCGTCGTCAAACACCAGCGCGACGTTTCGGCCGATGACGGCGCTGGTGAGCGTTTCGTGTCCCGCGCCGCTGCCGTGGACCACCATCCAGGAATTCGGTCCCATGCGGTAGAGAATGCAGTCCTCGATGAAATGCCCGGCGTCATTCAACATGCCAGCGTAGGCGGACCGTCCTGGATGGATCTTGGTGACATCACGCGTCGTAGCGTAGTGAAGCACCGCCGCGGCGTGGGGGCCCGTGACATGCAGCTTCTTCAGGCCCGAGACATCCATCAGGCCGGCCTTGGTCCGGATCGCCACATGGTCGAGCGCCATATCCTTGGCATAGGTCCAGGCGGTCCCCATACCATTCCAGTCTTCGAGCTTGGAACCCAGCGCACGATGCCGCTCGGCCAGAACCGTGGTACGCCAACTCAACGCCATGTCATATCTCCCGCAAAGTGATCGTTATAAAAAGGGGGGCTGTGCCGTTATTCCGGCGCCGTACCTGGCGTAGTCGGCGCGCCGTCGTCGAAAGGCGCGAGATACTCGACCACCGTATCCCGGTAACGTGTGAGCCCCTTGTAATCCATCAGCGCCGGATGAAGGTCGCGTAGCACTCGATGGACGCGTTTCGCCCACTTCGGAATAGTCGCGAGCTCCCGCATGCTGATGAGATAACCCCGAACGCTGAAGACGATCCCATTCGAACGAGGGAGACGCCACAACCCCTGCAGCTCGACACGCAGATGCACCTTGTCGCCCACATTCTGCGGGGTAACGCTCGCCCGATCCGTCCCCCACCTGTGGTAGGTCTCGGGCGAGGTATCGAGTCGCGGATTGACGGTCATCGTCCAGTTCAAACGCCGGACCGGCTCGTTCAAGCGCAATCCCAACAGGTATTTGAGCGCCCGATCGAACACGCCCATCTCGTGCGCCAGCGGCACGGGGCCATGCCACTCCTTGAAACTCATGCCGACGTCGAAGTTCAATGACCAATCGGCCTGCGTGGTGACCATGCCCGCCTCGGCCCAGAGATCGCCTTCCCTCTGGTCCATCACCACCCAGTCGCCCTGCGCCTGGCGTGTGACGTAGTCGAGTGGCTGTTGCGGCAGCGTCGCCGGATCGCCAAAGGTGAAAGCCTGGTGAATGCCGAGGGGCCGATTCGTCCAGACCCAACGATTACCCTGTCTCTCGAGCGTGAAGTGTTGCGGATAATCGCGGGATAGCGACTCCATGATGAGCTCGAGGCAATCCCACTGCGCGCCCATCATGTGCGGCATCGCCTGGAAACGCAGCGGGTCCTCCTGCAGGACCAGGGCGCGCTCCCGGCACTCCGCCACGTAGTGCTCGTCGATATCGATGGGGAATTCAATCACCGAGCCCACCGGTCCCGCACGATGCGCCTCGATATTCACCGAATACATGTACTTGTCTTCGGGAAAGGGCAGCGGAAAGCGCCGGATCGCCTGCGGGCTGTTGCGAAACGTGAAGTCGTCGCGAAATGTCTCGTCAGGGTTGAATGCAACGCTCACTTACGTTTCTCCGTCAGAGGTCCAGGACCAGCTTCCTACATCGAGCCCGCGACACGCACGGCATGATTACCCTACCCGACGCCTTCTCCTCGTCAGACAGATAGTGATCGTTGTGGATGAGCTCGCCATCGAGCTCGAGCACGTCGGTTCTACAGAACCCACAGACGCCGCCACGGCACAGATACGGAACCTCCACACCGGCAGCCTCGATACATTCGAGGAGGCTCTGGTCGGGGACAACATGTACATCGAGATTGGCTTTCGCCAGGTGCACGTCGAACGCCTCGCCTGCGGGGGGCGCGCTGAACTGCTCCCAGTGAATGTGGCTCTCCGGCCAGCCCCACTCGCGCGCCTTCGCCACGACGAGTTCGATCATTCCCGCGGGTCCGCACACATAGAAATGGGTGCCGAGAGGTTGTGTCGACAGAAGTCCATCAAAATCGATCGCATCGCCGCTGCTGTCGTAATACACGTTGAGTCGCTCGGCGGCGCGGTTGCCCAGTCGGGCCAGGAATGCCGCGTGCTCCGGCGAGCGCACGCTATAGTGAATTTCATACGGGACCGAGTCCTGGTGGAGGTCTTCCATCTGCGCCAGGATCGGCGTGATACCGACACCGCCGGCAATCAGGATGTGCTTGCGCCCTATCTTGCTCAGGCCGAATAAATTGACCGGATGCGCGATCTCGAGAGTGGTGCCGACCTGCACCGTGTCGTGCATGAATTGCGAGCCGCCGCGTGACTGCTCCATGCGTCGGACCGCGATCTCGTAGGTTTCGAGTTCCCCGGGAATACCTAACAGCGAATACGGGTTACGGTGCACGCGATCCACGTCGCGCATTACCACGATGATGTGTGATCCACCGGAGAACGCCGGCAGGCGGGAACCATCCACGGCCGCGAGCTTGAAGTGTTTGATCTGCGGCGTGACCTGCTCGACCGCGACCACCCGAACCGCAATGGTATCGGCGTGGCTCACGGGAAAACCTCTTTCACGCCGGGCCGCTCGCCAGGCGCCTCGGCATCGACCATCACACCCATGTACGCGGCGAGGCGGCTCGAGTAGTGATCCCGGACGAGCAGCCAACGGTTACAGTCCTTGCACTGGACGATGTTCGTGGTGACGTTTTCCGTGGCGGTCTGGCAATGAATGCAGTAAACGCGCCGGGCCGCCGAGCCACACTCCTCGGCACGCACCTCGTCCTTGTTGAGATTGAACTGCCGCGCGATGCGCATCACCAGGCCCATGAAGCTTTCCGGGCCGGCCACATACAACCGGGTTCCCATGAAGGAGTGCGTCAGCACGTCCTGAAAGTCCGTGAGCAACTCGTCGGGCCGCGCGAACAAGCGCACGTCCGCGGCGCCGGCGGCTCGGAACTGCTCACCACCCGCGGCCTGTTCGTCCGGGTTGCCGACGAACAAGACGAGTGTGCGCGCGCCACTTTCGGGTGCGGCCACACGCAAATCCCGCAACACACGTAACAGCGGCTCACGACCCACACCATGACCGAGCATCAGGTGATACCGGCCACTCAGGTCCGGCGCCAGTGGCGTGTAGACGGGTTTGCTTTTGATTCCGGTGACCAGCATTGCTTGCGCCCTGTCAGTAGACCGCGAGCATGTGTGTGACGACCAGCACCACAACCCCCAACGCCAACGCCAGGTAGGGCCAGATGCCGGCGCGCTTCACCACCGCCTGCCCCTCCCCTATCTCGAGGTCCGCTTCCATTGCGGCGGGGAACCTGCCCTTGTCCTGGATGTAGTGGCGATAGACGAACACCGGCACGATCAGCGCCGCGAAAATGAGACCCGTGCGCAGTGTGCCGATGCCGGAAGTGTCGGCGCCCATCCCCATGAAGGCCACGTTGACGAACGCCAGCACGGCGCCGGCGGCAATGACCCAACTCGGCGCTCGCCACGGCCGCACCTGGGTGGGCCGGTCCATGCGGTGAATCCAGCCGGAGTTGAGATTCAGGAAGCTGAAGATCAGGTAGCCGACATTGGCGGCCGCCAGGACGAACACATAGTCCGACATCAGGAGCAGCAGCAGGTTGAACCCGAGGTTGGTCAACATCGCGTTGCTCGGTGCCCCGTGGGTGTTGAGCCTCGACAGGTATTTTGGCAACCAGCCGTCGACGGAGGCCTGGTAGAGCGTCCGCGACGAGCCGGCCATCGACGTCATCAACGACAGCACCACGGCGAGAATCAGCATGACGATAATGACCGCCCCGCCGATTGTCCCCAGGTGCACCATCTTAGCCATCACACCGCCGACACCCATGCCACTGGCGATGTCGGGAGCGAGCATGCCGCTGTAGACAGCAGGCGCGAGCACTGCGCCGTGCGCATCCAGCACCGCGGGTTTCACCAACTCGCCCAGACCCAGGTAGCCCTGGAAGGCAAACGGCACGATGGTGTAGACGACCAGGCACAACAGGCCGGAGTAGAAAATCGCCTTGAACGTGTCCGTCTTCGGATCCTTGAATTCGCCCGTGTAGCACACGGCGGTCTCGAAGCCGTACGTCGACCAAGCGGCGAGAAACATGGCGCCGGCAACAGCGGTCCAGCCTGCGGCGTTCCACGAGCCGCTACTGATCGTGCCGGCGGCGTCATGGACCAGCGGCACGAGCGGGAAGAAGTGGGTCCTGACGACATCGCCGGTAAAGAGCGGCACCACGCCGATCAGGATGAGCGGAATCATCGCCGAGATGCCCAGGATCTTGGTCGTGTTGGCCGACCGCAGAATACCGCCGTCCTGAATGATCTTGACGGCGATGAGGATTGCCGCGCCGAGTACGAATATGGCATTGATCCGCAGAGTGAGGCCCGCCTTGACGGCGGTGAGATCCACCAGTGTCAACTGCCAGGTGTTGATGACGGAGTCCGGCGGGAACAGCCCGTTCAGGATGTAACCGGCGGCGAGCCCCGAGCCAATGGCCTGCACCGGGGACCAGGCAAACCAGTTGCACCAGACCGAGATTGGCGCAATCAGCTTGCCGTAACGGACCCACGCAATGGCCCCGTAAACGGAAGTGCCGCCGGATTTCTCGGGAAACAGTCCGGCGATCTCCGCATAGGTGAAGGACTGTATGAAGCCCATCACAATGGAGGCCGTCCACACGATCCAGGAGAGATTGCCGACCGTGGCCGCCACGGCGCCGATCGAAAACAACACCAGGGGCGGTACGCCGCTGGCGACCCAGAACGCGCCGGTCCAGTCTATGCCGCGCTCGAGGGTCTTGGGCTTGTCACCCGCCTGGCCGACGGCGAGACCGTCAGCAGTGGCAGCCGGGGCGCTCTGTGTACTGGTCACCGTATTCTCTCCCGTTGGACCATCAGAAGTGCTCGCGCAGCGCTTCGGATATCTCAAAGATATCCCCCACGATGCCGTACTTGGCGATACTGAAGATCGACGCACCAGCGTCGGCGTTTACCGCGACGATGGTGCTGACGTGCTTCATACCGGCGAGATGTTGGATCGCCCCCGAGATCCCCATCGCGACATACAACTTGCAAGAGCTCGCAGTCTTGCCCGACTGGCCGATCTGACGGCTCTTGGGCAACCAGCCCGCGTCCGCGATCGGACGTGAGCAGCCCAGCGTGGCGCCGACCTTGTCGGCCAGCTCGCGAAACTGCTCGACATTCGACTCTTCGCCGATGCCGCGACCGATTGCCAGGATGAATTCAGCCGCCGTCATGTCGACATCGTCCGCCGAGCTCATCTCGATGAACTCGCGGCCGGTCACGCGCGCTTTCACGGGCGGCGGAGGGAAGTCCACCACTGCAGGCGACGCGGCGCCTTCCGGCGGCTTGAACATGTTGGCTCGGAGCGCGAGCACTACGATGTCCTTACCGGGAAAATCGACTTCAACATTGACCTTCTGACCATAACCGCCGCGCGTCGCGACGAGGCCATCGTCCTGGTATTCGAAGCGGAATACATCGGTCGCGAACCCGTAGCGGCCCTTGGCCGCCAGCGCCGCGGCGTAACCGAAGGAGTCGATGCTGTGAGGAATCAGGACCAGCCCCGGCTGGCGCACTTCGATGAGCGCTTCCACGACAGCCTCGTAGGTGTCCGGCTCGAACTCGTGCGCGGCGACCTTCACGGCCACGATTTCGTCGACACCGGCCACGCTGAGCGCCGGGATAAACTTCGCCGGCTCGTCCGATATCACGGCAACCGTGACTTTGTCCGAAGAAGCACGGCGCGCCGCCTGCGCCGCGGTGACCAACTCGAGTGTCACGGGCCGCAGCTCGCCGCGCCGCTGCTCGGCAATGATCAGAATCCCACTCATGCGGCACTCCCGGGGCGATCCTTGATGATCTGCGCGAGTCGCGCCGCCTTTTCCTCGACGGTACCTTCGATCATCTCTGCGCGACCCTTCTCAGGTATGTACATGCGCCGAACACGCGATAGCGACCCGCTCTCGCCGACGTGTCCGGCCGCTACGCCGAGGTCTTCGAGAGACAGCACTTCGATGGGCTTCGCCGCAGCCTGCTTGATGGACCGCAGCGATGCATAGCGTGGCGTATTGATGCCGAGCTGGATGGTCAACACCGCGGGACACTCGATCTGCATCTCGTGCAGCACGCCGCCCTCCAGCTCCCGCCGGAAGACAGCCGTATTCGCGCCAGGCGTGTAGGTCAAACTGGTGACCACGGCGGCATGCGGCCAATCCAGCAGAGCGGCAGTGGCGATACCGGTCGAAGCGAAGGTGTGGTCCGACGACTGTACTCCGGCAAACAACAAGTCGGGAGCCTCGCGCGTCGCGACAGCCGCGATGAGCCGCGCAATCGCGATCGAATCGGAGCCCTCGATCGCGTCGTCCCACACGCGGATCGCTCGATCTGCGCCCTTCGCGAGACATTTACGCAGCGCCTCGTCGGCGTCGTCGGGCCCGACGCACACGGCGACGACCTCCACAGGAGTACTGGCAGACTCCTTGATCTTCATCGCTTCCTCGAGCGAATAATCATCCCATTCGTTGAGATCCCGGACGAGAAAATCGGGATCCACATCCTTACCGTCGGCGCGGATCTCAAAGTCCTCATCCAACGCGGCCACCTGTTTGACGGCGACGAGGATTTTCATGTTACTGGACTCACATTGACTGAGGTTTCAACCTGCTCCTCTGGGAGCGCTTCACGGACCAGCTCGATGAGTTCCTTCACCACGAACTTGCCTTCGTAACCCGCCGCCTTGAGCGCATCCTCGAACATCGTCAGGTCCTTGGGACAGCTCACCACATAAACCTGGAGGCCCGGGATGGCCGCGGCCTCGCGCATCCGATTGTGCGCCGGTTTGTCCATCCCTACGGGGTCGGGCATCCAGATGCGGCCACCGCCGGCTCCACAACAAAAAGAATTCGCCCGGCAGCGGCCCATCTCGACCAGCTCACAGCCCAGCAGGCGAAGAATCTCGCGCGGCGCCTCGTACCCCTTGTTGAAACGGCCCAGGTGGCAGGGATCATGGAAGGTGACCCGTCGCCCGAGTTGCGCCAAGGCGGGCAGCTTGCCCTGCTGCATGAGTTTCAACAGGAGCGTCGTGTAGTGCTGAATCTCGTAGTTGCCGCCGAACTCGGGATACTCGTTGCGGATGGTGTTGTACGAATGGGGGTCTGTCGTGACAATGCTCTTGAACGACACGGCGGAGAGCGTCTCGATGTTGGACTCTGCCAGGACCTCGTAGAGCCCCTCCTCACCAACCCGCCGTACGTCGTTGCCGGCGTTCGACTCGCCTTCATAGAGGATTCCGAAATCGACTCCGGCATCCTGCAGGAGGGTGGCAAAAGACTGCGTCACCTTCTGATTGCGCGGATCGAAAGATGCGTAATCACCGACGAACCACAACACGTCGACCGGCTCTTTGCGGGCATCCTTCACTTTGAACGGCAGCGCTTTGGTCCAGGCGGCGCGCTTGCGCCGCGATTCCCCGAAGGAATTGCCGTTCTTGTGGATCGTCTTCAGCGTCTTCTCGAGCTGTGGATCCATCTCGCCCTCCTCGACGAGCTTGCGGCGCATCTGGACGATGATGGGCACGTGCTCGACCGCTACGGGGCAGATCTCAACACAGGCCATGCAGGTACGACAGGACCACAGGGTCTCCATCGCCACCTGCCCCGGACCTTTGCCGTGCACATCGAGCTCGGCTTCGGGCGGCAATGTTCCGGACTCGAGCGCCTTGTTGGCAAACTCCCGCAAGGACAGGATGACATCGCGCGGCGACAACGGCGCGCCCACCGCATTGGCAGGACAGGCTTCATGACACCGGCCGCATTTAGTGCAGGCGTCCAGGTTGAGGAGCTGCTTCCAGGTGAAGTCAGTGATGTACTTCACGCCCGCCTGTTTCTGCTCGCTCGGCACCTTGGGCAAACGCTGCGCGGCTAGCGGATCGCGAAACATGAGCGACCCCGCGGCGGTAAAGATGTGCTTAACCTTGGTGAAGGGAATCAGCGCTATAAAAAATAACGCCAGCAGCCCATGAAACCACCACAGATTCTGCCGCACGATCCCGCCCGCGGCATTCGACAGGCCGCCCGCGCGCATCGCTTCGGCCATCGCCGCACCCGCCGGCGACCACCAACGCATATCCCAGACATCCGGCCGGTCGGCGAGCCAAACCAAACGCACCGCCTCGAGGACGTAGCCGGTGAAAGCAATCAGGATCAGCGTCCACAAGAAAGCCCAGTCCTCGCGCTTGTAGCCACTCCTGTCGTAGTCAGGATCCGTTGGCTGGCGGTCAGGGCGCGCATAGTCGAGCTTCGGCGGCCGCAGCCAACCGCGCCGATACATCATGTAAATGAGCCCACCCACGAGCAGGACGCCCGCGATGTCGAGCACGAGAGAGAACCAGAGATAGAACTCACCGTGCCAGAAATGGACTCCGAACAACGGCCCCAGGATGTCGTAATCCAGAGTGATGGTCGCCGTGCCGATGAAGAGAAGCACAAAGCCGTAGAAAATCAGCCGATGCGCGGCGCCCGCCTTCGGGTCACGCCGCGCCACGGTGCTGTGACTCAGCACCGCACCGACCATCTCGCCAAAGCGGGTCAGGAGGCTGCCGCCGGGGGGGGTGGCAACACCGCGCCGGTACTTCCTGACCTGCACATACACGCCGTAGCAGAAAACCGCGATGGCAGCAAAACCGATCACGTAGAACAACCGAACCGCCGAGGGCCGGAAATCCTCGAACAATACCCGCGTGATGGAGTCCGTCTGGATCATCGCAGCGTAGGTCCTCGTCTACGCGTCAGGACTGGTATTCCAACTCGGAATTACCACCCGGCATATGCGAAACGCCCCATACCGCCACTTCGCGCTTGTAAGCCTTCGGCTGCTGTGCATTGGCCTCCTCGATCTCACGCGCCAGGCGATGGCCGGTGAAGGTCGCGTCGGCGATCAGTCGCGGCGCCTCGGCGTCACCGATCAGATAGACCTCCTTCACACCATTTTCCGCCCACTTCGCCTGTACCGCCTTCAACTCCTTGTACAAGGTGTCGTGGGAGTGACGGCCGGTGACCAGCACCAGCGAATCGAAATCGATCCAACGATGGGTCTTGTTGGCATCGCGCGGGGACACACCAGGACCGCGGTATGAGCGCTTCGAGCCGTCACCCCAGATGTCATAGATCTCGAGCCGGCCCGCCTCGACCTTCGAGCAGAAGGTGTTATCCAGCTCCTTGATGTGCAGCTCGTGCAGACGCCGCATCATGTTCGGGTACTCGAGCGTGAAGTGCATGTAGTTCGCCAGGTGCACGCCCGTTACGATCGTGACCTCGTGACCCGCGTTCGCCAGCTTCTCAGCCAGACTCGGGGCCATGAAGTAGGTATCCGCGTTGAGAATCACGACACGCTTGCCGATCTTCTTCTTACCTTCCAGCACCTGTTCCGGCGTGAACTGGTCGGGCTTGGAGGCATCGGCACCGGGAATCGGATCGTGGGTCAGGCAGTTCGTGCCGTCGGTGTTCCAGGAGGAGCCGGTGGCAACGACAATTTTCTCCGCGCCATAGGCGAGAGCGGCCGCGGCGGTCATGGGTTTCTGGCCCAACGCCACCTGCGACTGTTTGTTCTTCTTCACCAGCTTGCCGATCTGCAGCTCGCGATAGTCGCGGTGATAGCTCCACTCGCCGAGTCCGGGCAGCGTCGCCACCGTGTTGAGATGGCCGCCGATTTTTGCGGCCGTGTCATACAGGTGAACGGTATAGCCGCGCTCCATCAGGACCCGGGCGCACTCGCCACCGGAGGGCCCCGCGCCCACGACCAGGATGGAGTCGTCGGAGGTCTTTTTCGGGAATTTCTCCGGATGCCAGCCGCGGCGATATTCCTCGCCGGCGGTCGCATTCTGGGTGCAGATCATCGGCGGTCCGCCGATCTCCCAGCGCGAAATACAGACGTTGCAACCGATACAGACACGGATGTCATCGTAACGGCCTTCCTCGATCTTCTTGGGCAGCCACGGATCGGAAATCGACGGACGGGCGGCGCCGATGATGTCCGCGAAACCCTTCGTGACAATCTCCGTCATTTTCTCGGGGTCCGTGAACCGGCCCACACCGAGAACCGGCTTCTTCACCACCTGCTTGATGATTTTCGTCCAGGGAACCTGGTGGCCCTGCTGGTAGAAGCGTGAGGGGCCGGCGTCCTCGCCCCACTCGGCAATGTCACCCACGTCGATATCCCAAAGGTCGACGAGCGGATCGGCGAGCTCCGCGAATTTCACGCCGTCGCGCTCCGCTTCAACACCCCCCTCGCCATACAACGTGTCCACGGCGAAACGCGTGGCGATAGCGCAGTCCTTGCCGACAGCATTACGGACTTTCTCGAGCGTCTCGAGCCAGAAGCGCGCCCGGTTCTCGAGCGAGCCGCCGTACTTGTCCTTGCGCTTGTTGTAATAGGGCGAAAGAAACTGCAGCGGCAGGTAGGAGTGCGCGCCATAGACATAAACGATGTCGAAGCCCGCGTCACGTGAGCGGAGCGCCGCATCCACGTAGTACTGCTGCACCTGGTTGATATCGTCGAAATCCATCTCTTTGCAGTAGGTGAGCGTCTCGAACTCGGAGGCATACTGACTCGGGCCCCGCGGAGTCGCCCGCGATTCCATGTTTGGCGAGTGTGAGGCGCCATACCACAGCTCGACGCCGGCGAGCGAGTTGTACTTGTGAATGTAGTCGGTCATGGCGCGCAGATTGCGCACGTCGCCGGCATCCCAGATGCGCGCTGACAAGCGATGCGTGTCATCCGACTCGGGATGAATCGAGCAATATTCGGTGTTGATTCCGGCCCAGCCGCCTTCGGCCTTGAGCGAGCGGTGCGCGGCCTGGAAGCCGGGCCGGTCGGAGCCGGCGCCGATACAATGCGGCACCTGGTAGAACCGGTTGCGCAGAACCTTGGGGCCGATTTTGATCGGCTGAAACAGAACGTCGTGTTTAGGATCGCGCGCCATAAGTCATCCCCTGTGTCGTGCCATATTCGTTCGTGATCATCAGTCGAGTGACGAGCCGTGGCCGGGAATCCACGAAGTCCCGGCCAGCGGTATCCTCGCCATCGCCGCCGCCTCGATCGTCAGCGCGGCCAGATCCTCGCGCTCGAGATGATGCACGTCCTGCTTGCCGCAGGCCCGCGCAATCATGGTCAGCTCCATGTTGAGCGTCTTCAGATAATTACGCACGCGCCGCGCGCCTACCACGGGCTGCAGCCTTTGCTCCAGCACGGGGTCCTGCGTCGTGACGCCGACCGGACACTTGCCTGTCTGGCAATGATGACAAAAGCCGGGCGCGGTGCCGAGCTTGCTGTAGTCCGCCTCGGCCGAAACGTGCTTGCCGTCCTGGACGTAGGTACCGGAGTTGCATCCCAATGCCACCAGGACGCCCTGTCCAATGGAGACCGCATCCGCGCCCAGGGCGAGGGCTTTAGCCACATCGGCACCGGTACGGATACCTCCCGACACGATGAGTTGCACCTCATCTTTCTTGTTCAGATCCTCGAGCGCGTCAACAGCCTGCCGGACTGCGGCGAGACTGGGAATTCCGACGTGCTCGATGAAAGCCCACTGGGTTGCCGCGGTGCCACCCTGCATGCCGTCGACGACGACGACATCCGCGCCGGAGTGGACCGCAAGCTTCACGTCATGAAACACACGCGTCGCACCGACTTTCACGTAGATAGGAGTCTGCCAGTCCGTGATCTCGCGCAATTCCTTGATCTTGATCGTGAGATCGTCGGGGCCGGTCCAGTCGGGGTGCCGGCACGCCGAGCGCTGATCCACACCCTCCGGAAGCGTGCGCATCGCGGCAACACGCGGGCTCACTTTCTGTCCCAACAGCATGCCGCCGCCACCCGGCTTGGCACCCTGGCCGATGACGATCTCGATGGCATCCGCTTTGCGGACGTCGTCTGGATTGAATCCGTATCGCGACGGCAGGCACTGGTAGACCAGTGTCTTGGATGAGCGCCGCTCCTCCGGAGTCATGCCACCGTCGCCGGTCGTGGTCGACGTCCCCAACTCCGTGGCAGCCCGCCCGAGGGCTTCCTTCACATTGGCGGAAAGTGCTCCGAAGCTCATGCCGGCGATGGTAATCGGCATGGCAAGCTCGATCGGGCGCTTCGCAAAGCGTGTGCCCAGGATCGTGGTCGAAGAGCATTTCTCGCGGTAGCCCTCGAGCGGGTAGCGTGACAACGACGCGCCTAGAAACACCAGGTCGTCGAAATGCGGCAGGCGGCGTTTGGCGCCCAAGCCGCGGATTTCGTACAGGCCGGTGGCGGCCGCGCGTTGAATGTAGTGAATGACCTGGCGATCGAAACTCGCACTCTCCTCGAGTTGCAGATTTTCGGGCGGGCTGCACCCTGCAAGGGGCTCGTCGGAGTCACTGGCGGCCGGTGTGGTCATGTCAATCCTCTGTGTCTTCCGTCAGTCAATCTGGGCCCGTCAGTAAGTTTGGTTGGCGTCCGCGTTCCAATGATAGAGCGACCGGGCGGAAGCGATACGTTTGAAATCCCCTGGAGGATGGTCGATGTCCGCAGCCGCCAGGAGCTCACGGACGGCGCTGAGATCCTTGTCGGTCATCGGCTCGATGCGGGCGTCGGCGCCGAGCGAGCGGATCTCGCCACGAACATAGATCACCGCTTCATACAAAGAATCGCCGAGGCCGTCGCCGGCATCGCCGCAAATAACCATACGGCCGGCCTGCGCCATGAATGCTGAAAAGCTGCCCACGTCGCCACCGACCACAATGTCGCCGCCCTTGAGAGAGATACCGCAGCGCAGGCCAGCGTCGCCGCGAATGATCAACAGGCCCCCGTGAGCTGACGCCCCCGCGCCCCCGCTCGCGAACCCACTCACCTCGACGCGACCCGACATCATGTTTTCCCCGAGACCGGGGCCGGCGTTACCGTGTACGACGACGGTCGCCTCCTTGTTCATGCCAGCGGCGTAATAACCCGCGTGGCCGTCGATATCGACCCGGACCGGTGCGTTGAGTCCGACCGCGATGTTGTGCGCGCCATCAGGGTTCTCGACGGTAACTTCGTCGACGCCGCCTAGATCACCGTGCAGAAACTGGTTGAGATCGCGCACGGTCTGTCGCTCTAGATCGAAGACGACACGGCGACCCGCCTCCTTCATTGCACTGACCATGCATACACCTCCGCTGGCTTGGGCTCGAACACATTGGCGTGTTTGATGCCGGGCAAGTGGGCCAGAGAGCGGAACTCCGAGGCGATGGCGACGTAGTCGTCGGTCTCGGCAACCACCGCGGGTTTGCAGGCAAACGGATCGCGTACCAGCGCCAGCTTGTCCCGGGTGCCCATCAGGAATGTGAAGAAACCATCGAAGTCGCGGAACGCGTGCTCGAGTGCAGTCTCCAGGTCATCTCCGGAGCTGAGACGCCAGTGCAGATAGCGGCATGCTCCTTCGGTATCGCAGTCGCTTTCGAATCGCTCACCGAGCTTTTCGAGCTTGCGCCGCAGGCTGCCGGGATTGGCGAGCGACCCGTTGTGCACCAGGCACCAGTCCTCCCCGGCCGTGTAGGGATGGGCATTCTCGGGAGTGACCGCCGATTCGGTCGCCATGCGCGTGTGACCGACGAGATGCGTGCCGCTCATCCGGGCGAAGCCGTAGCGATCGGCCACTTCCGCGGGCAAACCGAGATCCTTGTAGAGATCGATACTGCGACCGACACTCAGTACATGGACGGCTGGATATTCCTTGGTAAGCCAACCACGAATCTTCGCCTCATCGGCGCGCGTCGTGACAATGCAGTGATTGGCCTTCGTCTCGAACGACGCATCGCCCAAGACTTCCAGCAACGAGCGCTGCAATCGGGGCCAGTCGAAGGCGGGATCGGCGCAATACAGGCTGAGCTTGCGACGGCCCTCCGCCACCGAGTCCGAAAAAACCGCCATGCCCGAGGAATCGGGTCCGCGCTCGGTCATTCCCACCAGCATGGGGACCATGAACTCCCCCAACCGCGGCCGCAGCGACGGAGCCTTCAACAGCAAACCTACGATTCCGCACATGTCGATGCCTCCTAAAACATCTCTAGATAACGCTGGGTCTCCCACTCACTCACGTGGCGGGAGTACTCGATCCATTCCATGCGTTTCAACCGGATGAATTCCGCGGCCAGGTCGTTGCCAATACCCGCCTTGATGACCTCATCCGCCGCCAGGGCATCCATCGCTTCGTGCAAAGACTGCGGCAACAGGCCGATGCCGCGCTCGCGAATCTGCTGCTCCGACCATTCATACAGGTTCACATTGAGCGGCTCGCCCGGATCCAGGCGCCGCTCGATGCCGTCCAATCCCGCGGCGGCCAGCGCGGCCGTCGCGAGGTACGGATTCGCCGCGCCATCCGGCAGCCGCAGCTCGATGCGACCGAAAGGAATGCGGACGCAGGCGGTCCGATTGTTGTTGCCGTAAGCGATATAAGCGGGAGCCCAGGTCGCACCCGACAGCGAGCGGCCCACGACGAGCCGCTTGTAGGAATTCACCGTAGGCGCGCAAATCCCGGCAAGGGCCGGCGCGTGCTCGAGGAGCCCGCCCAGGAACCAATACCCGAGCTGGCTCAATCCCATGCCACGCTTGTCGCTCTTGTCGTAGAAGGCATTCTTCTGGTCCTTCGTACCGATGGACAGGTGAAAGTGCGCTCCGGTGCCCGTCCGGTTCGAGAATGGCTTGGGCATGAAGGTGGCGATGGCACCGTGTTTTTTGGCGATCTCGCTCGCAGCCATCTTGAACAGGATCATGTTGTCGGCGGACTTCAACGCATCGGCGTAGGTGAAGTTGATTTCGAACTGGCCGTTCGCGTCCTCGTGGTCGATCTGATACACGTCGACACCGACAGCACGCAGATGGCGCGACAGATCGTCGAGAATGCCGCTGACGCGCGCCAGTCCCTTGTAGTCGTAGCAGGGCTTGTCCGCGGTGTCCGTCGGATCGAACGGCGCGAGCTTCCCCTCCGGCGTCCGTTGCAACAGCATGAACTCCGGCTCGATGCCGGTAAACAGGGTGTAGCCGCGCTCGGTGAAGCGCCGCAGCTGATTCTTGAGCGCGACACGCGAGTCAAAAGGATACGGCTGACCGTTGACGTGACCGTCGCACGCGATCCGGGCAAAACCCGGCATCCACGGAACGTCGCAGATTGTGGAGGGATCGCCGACACCCATGAAGTCGGGCCCGTGCGGTCCCATTCCCAGTCCCCACACAGCGAAACCCGCGAAGCCGGCGCCATCGCCGACCACCATGTCGTAGTGTTCGATCGGCACCGCTTTCGCTTTGGCGGCGCCGTGGATGTCCACGAACTGCGCCAGCAGATAGCGGGTCTGGTGCTGAGCGAAGAATTTCCTGGCCTCGTCCGGTGTCATGTGTTGCTCCCGATGACCATAGCGCCGACGCCGCGCCCAACTTCGAGCAGCGTCGTCCAAAAGTAATGTGCAAAGCTGGGGTCGAGCCAAACTCTGAGAGTCGAGCCGCTCTCGGTCCGTCGCGGCCAGGCCACGACGCCAACACCCACCATCGACGTGAGACAGACCGGACCCGCGGCGGGTCCGCTCGATTCGAACAAAGGAACGAAGTCGACACTGCAGACCTGTCTGAGCAGTGTCTGAATCCCGGGGCCCTGGACGCCGATGACCATGTCCTGGCGTGCCACGGGATAGACGTTAGCGGGACGCGCGGGTGCCGCCAACTGCCGCAGCGTGGCGTCGACTCGATCGGACCCGCCGTCCACCGCCTCGATGAGAAACTCGGAGGTTGCGAGCCGCGCCACCAGAACACCCGATAAGTCGAGCAAGGCGCTATTGGGGTCGCGTGGCACGCGATAACCGGCGGCCGTGAGCCATTGCTCCGCGCCCGGCCCCTTGCAACCAAACCGCGATTGTTGGGAGAGATCGTCGAGCCGCAGAGTGGCCTGCTCCCGACCCGACACCACATGCGGGAATTTCAGCAACGCGGGGTCGAGGGGGGAGCGCCTCACGTCGAGTCTCCCAGCCGCTGCCGTTCACCGGCGGGATCATAGAACGGCGGCCGCGCAATATCCGCAGTGATCTCCGCGCCGGCCTCGATTCGGATTCTGAACTGTTTGCCTGCGGCGACCGCGGGAGTCACGAGTGCCAGACCGATACAGCGGGCCAGGGTGGGCGACCACCCGACGCTGGTCACCCGGCCGGCGATCTGAGCACCCTCGATAACCAGGTGACACTCCTTCGGACGGCGCTGCATCTCGCCTGGCGAGGGCTGCGGCAAAGTGAAGCCTACCAGCGTCTGCCGTCGCGGCTGCTTCGCCAGGATCTGCAGACTGCGCTGACCTACGAAGAACGGCTTATCCATCTTGAGCGCCCACGGCATGTCGAGCTCGAGCGCGTTGGTGACGCCATCCGTGTCCTGTCCGACAATGATGTGGCCCTTCTCGAGCCTCAGCATGCGCTGCGCCTCGACGCCGAAGGGTTTAATCCCGGATGCCGAGCTCGAAGCCAGCAGCGCACGCCAGACATCCACGGCGTGTTCGGCCGGGAGGTGAATCTCATAACCCAGCTCACCAACAAAACCCACACGCATGATCCGGCTCGGAGCACCCGCCACGGGCGCCTCTCGAACCCCAAGATAGGGAAACGCCCCGTCGGCAAGATCGAGGTCGGTATGCTGCCGCAGAACCGCGCGCGCTGTCGGACCCGCCAAGTTGAATGCGGCGTAATGCCCGGTGAGATTCACCAGGCCTACCTGCAATCCCCACCAGGTCGCCAGCCGTCCGAACTCGCGGAACAGGGTCGCGGAGTTTCCGGTCGTGGTCGTGAAGTAGAACGACTCTGGGCCCAGTCGGGCGATCACACCGTCGTCAATCACGACGCCGGTCTCGTCGAGCATGACTCCGTAACGGGTCATACCCACTTTCAGATTCGCGAAACGGGCGGTATACACGCGCTCGAGAAATTCTACGGCATGGGGTCCGTGAATTTCGATCTTGCCCAGCGTGCCGACGTCGATCACGCCGACCTGTGAGCGCACGGCCCGCACTTCGTCCGCAATCGCGTCCTCGCGGGATTTACCGGCGACCGCGTAATACTCCGGTCGGCGCCAATTGCCGGCGGGCATCCACATCGCGCCGAGCGCCACATGTTCCGAATCCAACGGCGTACGCCGCTCCGGGAAGAAGCGTCTGCCGGCCAGATGCGAGAGGGGCACCGGATGGAACATCGGACGGGCGGTAGTCGTGCCCAGGTTCCCGATGGGCTCACCACGGACCTTGGCCAGGATCCGCAGCGCATTCATGTTGGAATGCTTACCCTGGCTCGGCCCCATCCCGATGGTAGAGAAGCGCTTCAGCAACTCGCTGCTGTCGAACCCTTCCTGGCAGGCGTTTACCAGGTCCTTCACCTGGATGTCTTCGTCGAAATCCACGAATTCCCGACCGTCGGCATGCGGAAAAATCGGATACGGGTGAGTCGGACATTCGACCAACGGTACCTTGACCTCGCAAGTGGGCTCAGTGCCCAACCCGATCCGCGCTGCTGCGCAGGCGCCGGCATAAGCACCGTCCGCGATTCGAGCGTCGAAGGAATAAACACCGTTGACCTTACCGCAGGCGTACATCCCGGCCGGCAGCGTCTGTGGAACGAACTGCTCGACGGCGGGCTCGTAGGTCATCCGCGAGGTCGCCTGATGCAGCAGCGCATTGGCGGGCGCGAAACCCACACTCATCCACACGCCGTCGAGATCGATTTTCCGGCGGCCCGCGGCCGCGCCCGCGGTGGACTCGAATAACAGACTGCCCACTTCACCACTCTCGCGGGCCACAGCCTCGATCGGCCGCACACCGTAGTGAGTCAGAACGCCCCGTTTAGCCAACTCGTCCGCCGCCGGTTTGGAAAGAGGTCCGGGTTGCTGCCGCAAATCCAGCACGGCAGCCACTTCCACTCCATGGGCGATGGCGTCCAGCGCCGCCGCATAACCTTCCGAGTTCGAAGTTAGAATGACGATACGGCGCGCAGCGGCGACAGCGTGGTGATAGAGGAGGCGTTGCGCCGCGCTCGCGAGCATGACTCCGGGCAGGTCATTGCCACGGAAGACGGCGGGCTGCTCGTAAGCACCCTGGGCGACGATGACATTGCGGGCTCGGACTTTCACCAGGCATTCCGGAGAAACCAGAGCAACCCAGTGGTCGGCGTAGTAGCCCGCGGCGTACGTGCCGGTCAGAAGTCGTATGCGCGAATTGCCGCGGACGGATGCGATGAGCGCCTCGGTTCGCTCGGCATTGTCCGAGGCTCCACCGCGTGCGTAGAGGCCACTGCCACCCGCAGCCGGATTCTCTTCGACGAGCAGCACCGATGCGCCCCGCTCCGCCGCCGCCAGCGCGGCAGCAAGGCCCGACGGTCCCGCTCCAACAACCAGGACATCGCAGAAATCGTAGCGCTTGGGTGTGCTGCGTGCCGGAGCTTCGAAGTCAACCTTACCCAGACCCGTGAGGTTGCGGAACATCCGCTCCCAGTGAGGAAACCAGCGCTTGCTGTGGAACGCCTTGTAGTAAAAACCGACTGGCAGAAAGGCGCCGAGACGGTTGAAGACCGACAGACTGTCCCGCGCGAGTCCGCCGCGCGTATTGACAGCCGTAACGTCCCAACCCGACTGAACCAAAACGATGTCAGCACGTACGTTCGGCACACTCCTGCCGCCATTACGGACCTGCATCATCGCGTTGACATCGTGCCCCGCGGCACTCAACAGGCCACGCGGCCGATGGTATTTGAAGGAGCGGCCGAGAATCCGCACACCCTCGGCGGTGAGCGCGGAGCTGATGGTGTCGCCGCGGAAGCCGCTGACCCGACGGCCTTCGAAAGTGAACTCCACCGCCGTGCCACGATCGATGCGCTCTCCTTTGACTGCGGGCAGGCGACTACTCATGAGCTCGGCCCGGCCTGATATAGATAAGTGCGCTTTATGGTGTCGGTGGCGGTGTCACGCTCGGCGATGAACCAGACCCCGCTCGGCGAATGGCACCACCACTCCGGTTTCACCGCGGGCACGGAGTTGCGGTTGAATACGTAGTCGGCCCAGGCAGTATCGCTGGCAGCGGCCGGATCGGGCATGGTGCGCAGCTCGCCTCCATAGACGAACTCACTGATGACTCTCGGGCCGTTGACGGGGCAGGTCATGAGCTTCATACCGTGGATGGGCTCCTCAATGACCTACCGACGCCGCGCCCTTCTCGCCCGTCAGGGCGTAGCGCTCGAAGCGGTCGAAGGAAAATGCGCCGATGAGCGGATGCGCCTCATCCCGCGCCACGGTATGACTCATGGTTTTGCCGGCGACCGGAGTCGCCTTGAAGCCCCAGGTACCCCAGCCCGAATCCAGATAGAAGCCACGCACCGGCGTCAGGCCCATGATCGGCGCGAAGTCGGGCGTCATGTCAGCCATGCCGGCCCACTGCCGGTTGACTTTCACATCCGACAGAAACGGAAACATATCCAACATGTGGGCCGCCAGCGACTCGGCGAAGTCCAGGGTCGAGCGCGTGGAATGTAACTCGTAGGGGTCGAGCGAGGCGCCCATGACCAACTCGCCGCGCGCACTCTGGCTGACGTACACGTGGAGCGATGCGGAGACCACGATCGGATCGAGCCAGGGTTTGATCGGCTCGGACACCATCGCTTGCAATGGATGGATGTAGATCGGCGAGCGTAGCCCGACCATGTTGAGTATGCGGGGTGTAGCGCCCGCGACCGCGCACAGCACTTTGCGGGTGGCGATCCGGCCGCGATTCGTGATGACTCCCGTAACAGCCGGTCCCGAACCCCGGTCCTCGAGCTCCACCGAGAGCACTTCCGTGTTCTGATGAATCTCGACGCCGCGTTTGTCGGCACCCCGGCCGTAACCCCAGGCAACGGCATCGTGACGCGCGATCGCACCGGGCGCGTGATAAAGCGCTCCAACCACGGGCGCATGTCCGCCACACGTGATATCCATCATCGGCATCGCTTCCCGTACGGACTGGGCGTCGACCGCCTCACTCTCGACCCCGAAATGCTTGTTTACCTCGGCCCGCCACCGCATCGTGCGCATGGCCGCATCCGTATGCGCCAGCGTGTAGTGGCCGCGGGTCGAATAAAACAGATTGAGATCGAAATCCTGCGACAGGTCTTGCCAGAGCCGCACGCTCTCGTCGTAGAACTTTACGCCTTCGGGGGTGAGATAGTTGGAGCGGATAATCGTCGTGTTTCGGGCCGTATTGCCGCCGCCGAGGTAGCCTTTCTCAAGGACCGCGATGTTCCGGATGCCGTGGTCGCGCGCGAGATAGTACGCAGCTGCCAATCCATGCCCTCCACCGCCTATGATGACGACGTCGTAACTGGACTTCAGCTCATCGTGCCGCGTAAACATCCGCGGCTCCGGATGCTTGCGCGACAGTGCGAATTTTAAGAGGCGTACGGGCATCGGAGGGTCACGGGAAGCGTCTTTCTAATAATGTGCCCCGGGCGGCGGATCAGCGGATTAGGAGCCTGTCTGACTAATGCTCGCCTACTGCGGCCGCCCCAGATCGGCATCTTTCTGCGATCGCCTCCCTTACATAGTCCACGCTATGCGCGGGAAACGATCGCAGAAAGCTGCTCGATCTGGGTCGCCCTCGCTACGGCGATCATTAGCCAGACAGGCTCCTAGGTACCACACGCTTTACCACCATGCAAGACACTTGCATGGCAGGCATTTTCCCCGTATGCAAATGAACTGCCATGGACAGATCGCCCCGACAGACCCCGGTCCAGCCTAAAATAAGCGAATTGCCTACGCAGGGAGAGACTGTGTCGAACCGAGCCCGTACGAGCACACGCCGCAAAGCCGCCACAACGTCCAGTCCTCCGAGCGAGCCGGCCGCGGCAGCCGACTTTTCCGCCAGCATCGGACGTGTCGCTCGCCGGATCCGTGAAGACCTGGGTCTCACCCTGGCCAACGTCGCCGAGCAGGCGCACATCAGCCCGGGGATGTTGAGCCGTCTCGAGACCGGCCGCGTCAGCCCGAGCCTGGAAACGATAGTCGCGCTCGCGGAAGTCTTAGGGGTACGCCCCGCGCTACTCCTGCAGGAAATAGGCGACGAAGAGGGCGATGCGCAACACGTTCCCGACGGGCAGGGCCTCGAAGTCGTGCGCCGCGGAACCAAGCGCGGCCACACCTATCACCTGCTGGCCGCTCAGCGCGGACCGCGTAAGGTGTTCGAGCCCTTCCTGGTCACCCTGACCGACAAAAGCGAGATCTTTCCCGGCTTCCAGCATGCCGGCACCGAGTTCATCCACATCCTGTCCGGTGAAATCCGTTACCGGCACGGGAGGGAAAGCTTTCTGCTCAAAGAGGGCGACTCGCTCACTTTCCGGGGCGATGTCGCGCATGGCCCGGAGCGACTGGTGAAGGTGCCGATCCGGATGCTGTCGGTCATTATTTATGGCGGTGGGGAGCACGACTGAATGCGATTGAGGCCCTGCTTCGCCGGCTGCACTTGGCAGGCCGCGTGTCGCGAGCCGCACTGGGCCGGCGGCACCTAGCGGGTCGCACTGAAATGCGGCGAGCTCGCACTACCCGGGGGCGCTTCGAGCGGGTAGCGACTTGCCTCAGGGCACCCGGCCGCGTAAAGCCCTGGCAAGGTTCTCGCATGGCGGCCTTCGATGCCCGAATAGAACAACACGCAGGTAAGGCGAGATGAATACAACGGCAAACCCAGGCCCGGCAGCGGGAAATGCAGCCGCCGGCCACACGACAGCCCAGGCAGCACCTCAGACGAGTGCTGCGGCAGCGGCCGCCGCCGGTGGCACGAACGCCATCGCCGCCAACATCGCCGCGGAAGATGCCGCCCAACTCCAGGCTCTCGGTTACACCTCGAAGTTCGACCGATCGATGAGCCAGCTGGAGAACTTTTCTCTCGGGTTCACGTATCTGTCGCCTGTCGTGGGTGTCTACAGCCTGTTCGGCATCGCCCTCGCGGCGGGCGGTCCGCCGATGTTCTGGTGGTACCTGCTGGTCGGCATCGGCCAGATGTTCGTCTGCCTGGTGTTCGGCGAGGTCGTCTCGCAATTTCCGATCTCAGGTGGCTTGTATCCCTGGGCGCGACGCCTCGTCGGCAAACGCTGGGCATGGATGGCCGGCTGGGTGTACGGCTGCGCCTTGTTCGTCTCTATAGCGGCAGTGGCAACGGGTGGGGCCCCCTACGTGGCTCAAATGCTGGGATTTACGCCGACGCCGACGATCACGACGACCATCGCGTTGTCCATGATCGTGATCGCCACGTTGTGCAATGTCAGCGGCACGAGACTGCTGGCGCGTGTGGCCATGTTCGGTTTCATTTGCGAGCTGATCGGCGCCATCGTGGTAGGCGGCTACCTGTTGCTGTTCGCGCGCCATCACCCGTTCAGCGTGCTCTTCGATACCTACGGCATCCGCAGCAGCGGCGGCCACTATCTGCCGGCATTTCTGGCGGCCGCCCTGGCGGCGCTGTTCTGTTACTACGGCTTCGAAGCCTGCGGGGACGTCGCCGAGGAAACACCCAATGCGAGCCGGATGATCCCGAAGGCCATGCGCATGACGATCTACGTCGGCGGCGGTGCCGCGATGTTGGTTTGCCTGGCGCTCATCCTGTCGGTTCCGGACATGAATGCGGTCATCGCCGGGAAGGATACCGACCCCGTGGCGACCATCCTGCGCACCGCAGTCGGCGAAGTTGGCTTCCGGCTGGTGCTCGCCGTCGTACTCGTGTCGTTCATCTCCTGCGCGCTCAGCATGCAGGCCGCCGCCAGCCGCCTGCTGTTCGCCTACGCGCGAGACGAGATGATCGCCGGGAGCGCGCTATTCAGCAGAATCTCGCCCCATACGCACGTACCGGTCGCGGCGCTGGCCGTGGCGGGAATCATTCCGGCGCTGATTGCTCTGTGCGGCATGTGGCTGCAGAACGCGGTGAACACCATTATCAGTTTCGCCTCCGCGGGCATCTACATGGCGTTTCAGATGCTGGTGGCCGGAGCCTTGATCGCCCGTGCAAAGGGTTGGAAGCCAGGAGGTCCCTTCACGCTGGGCCGGTGGGGATGGACGGTGAATATCATCGCCCTCGCCTACGGATTGAGCGCGATCGTCGACATGGTCTGGCCGCGAAGCCCTAACGATCCGTGGTACAGCAACTACGGGATGATCGTGACGGCAGGCGGCGTGTTGGTGTTGGGCACGCTCTACATGGTGCTCGCGAAGCCGTACGACCATGGAAATGCGCCGGCGGGTGATGCTCACTTGCTGCGCCGCTGAGGCGCGGTAGGCTGGGACCGGGCGCGCAGTAGCGGGCGGCGGGCCTAAGCCGCCGTGCGCAGTGCGTCCCGTAGCCCGATGATCACCCCAGCGTCCTTCGCCGTGTAGCCCGGTAGGTGCGCAACCGCCTGATGAAACTCGTCGCTGCGGAGGATCGCGAGCACTCGCTTGACCGCGGCGTTTTCCAACATGTGCTTGCGACATACGAAGAAATAATCCTCCGTAGCGAGCCGCACGAAGTCGAGATCGAACTGGCGTGCGGCCGCTTCGACGCCGAAGCTGGCATCGGCCATGTCGCTCGCCACGTAGGCGGCCACAGCAGCGTGTGTGAATTCAACACGCTCGTAGCCTGCGATCCGGGTGCCATCGAGGCCGTGTTGCCCCAGAAGCTGATCGAACAGCCGGCGCGTGCCCGAGTCGGGGTCGCGATTCACGAAGCGGACGTCGGAGTCCAGTAAGCGCTCGAGGCCGGTGATTCCCAGCGGGTTGCCGCGCTTCACCATCAAGCCCATCTCGCGGGTGACAAAACCGATCACCCGGTGCTCGCCCGGCTGCAGCCACTGCCGGGACGCCGCGGCGGCTTTCTTGCGCAACTCTCCCTGCGGGAGATGCAGCCCTGCCATTTCACAACTCCCATGGGCGAGCGCGACCAGGGAATTTTGATTGGTGTCATAGCGAAGGTCGACCCCAATGTCAGGCTCGCGACTGAGCAGCTCGCGCAACTTCGACACGGCGAAGCCATGGCTGGCATGGACACGGACCAGGTGCTCCTTTTGCGGCAATACCTGGTTGATCTCCGTCTCGAGCTCTTGCGCGAGGTTCTGCAATTGCGGCCGCAGGCGCGCCTGCAACCTCTGCCCCGCCCAGACCAGCTTTTCGCCTAAAGGGGTCAGCCGCGTGCCGCGCCCCTGCTCCCGCTCCACCAGCGGCGTGCCGAAGAACGCCGCCCATTTCTCGATCAGATTCCAACAGTGCCGGTAGGAGAGTCCCGCGCGGCGGGCCGCGCGCGTAATTTTCCCGGTCGCACGGATGTCGTTGAGAAAGTCGAGCATCACGAGCATCGACTCTTCCTCCTCCTCGTGACGGAAACGCCAGAGGGGCTCGATTTCGATACGGATCAAAGCAGCCCCCGAGTGCTGGGGGGCGGCGCGACGCCCGTTATGCACTTTTGTGCATAACAATTCGTGGGGTGAACGGGTTCGGCATTCATATCTAAACCGCCAAAGTCCGGCTATTCGCCGCATATTCCCTGTTTCAGGGCTTGCAGTCTAGGCTCCTATATCGGCGCGATCCGAATTTGCGGACCACTGATATATGTCCTTCGATTCATATATAGAAAGGAGCGACGATGGCTGCAGTGATTTCCACGGAGCGGGCCGACATGCTGGAACGGGCCGACATGCTGATCGGCGGGCAGCGCCTGCCGGCGCAGTCGGGCCGTTATTTCGAGACCTTGGACCCGGCCAACGAGCAGGTCATTGCGCACGTCGCGGAAGCAGATGCCGCCGACATCGATGCTGCGGTCGTCTCGGCTCGGCAGGCTTTTGAGGGCGAATGGGGTCACACGCGCGCCGCCGACCGGGGCAACGCCCTGCTGCGCCTGGCTGATCTCATCCGGCAGAACCAGGACACGCTGATCGAGCTCGAGAGCCTCGACTCCGGTAAGCCTGTGTCCGCCATCAAGCGGCAGGACCTGCCGGCGGTACTGGACACCCTGACGTACTACGCCGGGTGGGCTGACAAGATCAACGGACAAGTCATTCCGGCCCGCCCTGACGCGCTGACCTATACGGTCCGCGAGCCGTTGGGAGTTGTTGGGGCGATCGTCCCGTGGAACTTCCCCCTGATGATCGGGATGTGGAAAATCGCACCAGCACTCGCCTGCGGATGCACGGTGGTGTTGAAACCCGCGGAACTCACACCGCTCACGGCTCTGAAAATCGGCGAGTTGGCGCTCGCCGCAGGCTTTCCTCCTGGCGTGCTGAATGTCGTACCGGGCTTCGGCAAGACCGCGGGAGCGGCCCTCGTCGATCATCCGGATGTCGACAAAATCACCTTCACGGGGTCGCCCGCGGTGGGCCGGGAGATCCTGCGGGGCGCCGCCGGCAACCTCAAGCGAGTCACCCTCGAGCTCGGCGGTAAGTCCGCCAACATCATTTTCCCCGACGCCGACATCGACGCGGCCGTCAGGGCGGCGGGCTCTGGCATCTTTTTCAACACCGGGCAAGTCTGTTCGGCTGGCTCGCGGATTCTCGCGCACAAAGACATCTACGACGAGGTCGTGGAGAGACTCGTAGTCCGGGCCAAGAGCATGCGCGTCGGCAATCCGCGTGACGCGGGTACCTCCATGGGGCCGCTGGTGTCGCGGCTCCAGATGAACCGCGTGTTGGAGTACATCGACATCGGCAAGCGCGAAGGCGCGCAGATTGCCGTCGGCGGTGCACGCCTCGGCGATTCAGGTTATTTCGTCGGCCCGACGGTGTTCGCCGGGGTCGACCACCAGATGCGCATTTCCCAGGAAGAGATTTTTGGACCGGTCGCATCCGTCATCCGCTTCGACGACGACGAGGATGCCCTGCGGATCGCGAACGGCACGAAATACAGCCTCGCGGCCGGAGTGTGGAGTGCCGACGTCGGCCGCATACACCGCTTCGTGAGGCGGCTGAAAGCCGGCACGGTCTGGGCCAACACGTTCGGACCGACCGACGTGCGCCTGCCCTGGGGCGGCGCACGGGATTCAGGCTTCGGACGCGAGCACGGTGACGAGGCGATAGCGAATTTCACCGAGCCGAAGGCTGTCTGGATCAACATCGGGAAATAACATGAGAATAGCGATCATTGGCCAGCAGGCGTTCGGCAAGAGCGTATTCGAAGCCTTTCTGGCGCGCGGCGACGAGGTGGCGGGCGTGTTCTGTGCACCGGAGAAACCCGGGGCGCGCCCGGATCCGCTGCGGCTTGCGGCCGAGGCGGCGAACATACGCGTGTTGCAACTTCCATCGCTGAAAACGTCCGAGGCGGAGCAGGCGCTACGGGATCTGGATGTGGATCTCGCCGTCATGGCGTACGTGCTGCAGTTCGCGCCACAGTCGTTCGTCAACATTCCCCGCCACGGAACCATCCAGTACCACCCATCGCTCCTGCCCAGACACCGCGGGCCGAGCTCGATCAACTGGCCGCTCATCATGGGTGAGACACAGACCGGGTTGACGATATTCCGTCCCACGGACGGCCTGGATGAAGGCCCGATTCTTCTGCAGAAGCGGGTGACGATCGGACCCGATGATACGTTGGGTGGTGTCTACTTCGATCGCCTGTTTCCCATGGGTGTCGCGGCCATGTTAGAAGCAGCGGACCTCGTGGTCGCCGGCCGCCACACGGAAATTCCGCAGGATGAGTCGCTCGCGACCTACGAGGGTTGGTGCCGCGATGCCGAGGCGGAAATCAATTGGTATAGCCCGGTCGAGGCGATCTACAACCTGATCCGCGGTTGCATTCCAGCCCCCGGTGCCTGGACGACAGTGCACGAGCGCAAGGTGCGCATCCTCGAGGCCCGCAAACACATCGCCCGCCGCTTCGCCGATGTTGCCGGCAAACCTGGCGAGATCACCGCGATCGGAGCGGAAAGCATCGTCGTCACGGTACAAGGCGGCTCGCTAGAGCTGGTGAAGGTACGCATCGAAGGCGGTGAGAAGTCTTCGGCAGCAGCATTCTGCGCGGCGCTCGGACTCGTCGCGGGCAATCGCCTGAGCACCCCCGTCGCGGTCCCAACCGCCAGCACTACTGCCACTTCCACCACCGGCCCCGACGCTGCCACACGTGCACCAGCGTCAGCTAGAGAACCCCCGCAGCGGCCCCCGCGCCGCACAAAAGAGACCGAACCGGCGTAACCAACAGCGAAGCGCCGGCCCAAACCAGCGCCCCGCCAGTGCCGTGGCCGCACTTCATTGTCCGAACTTCCGGAGTCGACGAGCAGGAGGGCTAGCACTAAGCGTTTGAATCCGGCATCCCATCCGGGCCGAGCTTCAGCCGTACGCGAGGTCGGTGCTCTGTCCGACCTCGATAATATATCCGTCAGGATCGCGGATGTAGCAGCGCGTCTCGCCGTACTTGGGGATCGGCTCCGTGATGAACTCGGCCCCTCGACTCTTCCATAGCTCATAGCACGCGTGAATGTCCGCAACCCGGAAATTCATGAAGCTGCTGATGTGATCCGGATCGGGGACACTGAGCGTCACCGTCGGCTTATCCGGGGTTGGCCCGCCCCCGACGTTCAGAATCATCCATATATTGGCGAGCTGCAGGTACCCGGGTGCGTTACCGTCGCCCAGGCTCAGAATCCGGGCGCCGAAGACTGTCTCGTAGTAGCGCGCCGATCGCTCGATGTCCTTCACAGTGAGAAAGTGCGCGATGCTGATCCCTTCGCGCGGGGGCATCTCATAGTTCTTCTGTTCGATTTGCGCGTTGCTCATTGACGGCTCCAGTTTCTGGAAACGATCAGATCGACCGATGCTTGACCAAGGGGCGATCATGATCTTACTCGAACTCCACCGCACCGTGCTCCGAGCTTCCTCGCTTGCCCTTCTCATAGTTGTGACCGCCTGCGGCCACGACGGCAGCAATGTCACCGGCGTCGTACACGGCGTCACTACGCCAACCGCGGTTGTCTC
>JAQGOE010000275.1 GCA_028293725.1 Gammaproteobacteria bacterium
CGTGCGCGTGTCATGGTGAAAATGCAGGCTCGTTCGCTCGCAGAGCTCGTCCGCATCGAGGACCGGCTGCGCGGCGCCGAAGCTAGTGACTCGCCGCAGAGATCAGCTGAATAACTTCGTGAAAGCCGATGCCCTCCGAAGCCGAAGCCAGATCCCCTTGTGCCAGTTGAGCAGCGGCTTTGCGAAGATCACCCATCACACGCGTATAGAGTGCGACACCCATGCTGACACGCTTGACACCGGCCTTCTGCACCTCTGCGAACGGCAAAGTGCCGCTCATCGTGCCGATAAGAATGTTCACCGGCTTGGGTGCGACCGCCTTCACGATGGCTCGCACAGCATCCATGTCAGGCGGGTAGGGTGCATACAACACATCTGCCCCAACTTCGGCAAAGGCCACCAGGCGGCGGATGGTATCGTCGAGATCCGGGCGACCCTGGATGAAGTTGTCCGTGCGCCCCGTCAGCATGATCTTCCCCTTGGCGATTTTGGCCGCCTCGCGCATGCGCGCCACTGCCTCATCGAAGTCCCTGATCGGCCTTTCGGGATTGCCACTGGAATCCTCAATTCCGAGCCCCGCCAGGCCAGCTTCGATTGCGATCCGTACTGTGGCCGCAACATCGAGCGGCCCAGCGCCGTAGCCATCCTCGAAATCTCCGTTGACCGGCAAGTGGGTGAGGTCACCGATTAGTCTGGCATTCGCCAGATGCTCCTCCCGGCTGATCGCGTGTCGACCATCGAGCCGTCCCAGGGCCGACGCTATCGCGGCTGAGGAGGTCCCCAATGCCTCAAAGCCCGCCTGCTTCAGCAACAACGCCGAGACCCCGTCCCAGGCATTCGGCATGATGAATCCGCCCTGGCGCTCATGCAGGGCTTTAAAACGTTCGTAAAGTTCCGGCTGTTTCACGTGACTCTCCGACGGATCTGGGAATCAAACAATAGCACCGCCCAGGTGTACTGAGAACCTTTGGAGCGATGCATGAGGGTGATCAAGCTGCTCGCAGGGTCAGCCAATACACTGCCATGCAGCCGATCGCCACCGCCCCGCCGGGCATGAAGGCGTGCCGATAGAAGCGCGTCGCGCGCAGACCGTAGGCGATCGGAATGAAGATCAACACGATCGCGAGCTGCCCGACCTCGACCCCGGCGTTGAATCCCACCAGGGCGAGCGCCAGATTCCACCCCTTGAGCCCCAGGTCGGCGAGCACGGATGCAAACCCCAGGCCGTGAATGAGACCGAAGGCAAACGCTACCGCCCACCGGCGCTCGCGCACCACGGGAAATAGGTTGTTGAGTGCGCCGAGCAGTACTGTGAGGGCGATACCGGACTCCACCCATCGACTTGGCAGGCTCACCAGTCCGTTGACGGCCAGCGTCAAGGTCAGCGAATGCGCAACCGTGAAGGCGGTCACCACCTTGAGGACATCCAGGAGCGCATCCCGCAGCAATTCGCGCGGTTGCCAACGTCCGTTGCGGTACAGTACGACGGCCGGCAGCAACAGTGTCAGCAGGAAGAGGATGTGATCGTAGCCCTTCCAGATGTGCCAGATTCCCTCATCGAGAAAGGCGCGAAATTGCGCCAACCGATCCGGCGTGCCCAGGTTGAGCGTCGCCGTGCGACTTGCATCGGCCAACACGAATGCCTGACTCGTATCCGCCGCTCGCACATCGAGGAGTCCGCGGTGATTGGGATCCATGTCAAAGAGCAACGCGTAGTGCACGCTCAGCTGCGCGGGTGGAAAGGGACATTGGACGGTAAATCGCAACACCGCGTAGCCCCCGTCGACATGCTCATCGAAGAGCAACCCGCCAGGCTGCAGCAAGCAGCGGTCGCGGTCGCCGCGCGCGATCGCTTCGATGTTCAGGCGCGAGAGCGCATAGGACGTGAGGGCCTGCTCACGCGCTTTCAACTCACCCCAGGTAATGGCGCCGTCGCCGTTGGCATCCAGGCCTATGGCGTGTTGGAGGTCACGAAGGGCGATATCCCATTGCCCCTCGAGCGTCGTTCCTTGACCGGGCTGGCTCAACAGGAGATAGCTGTCGCTCGGTTTGTGCGCTTGGGCAGTGACGACCCAGAGGCACAACAGGATCGCCCCTAGCGTGGGTGTCCGGCGGTTCATCGCTTGGCGAGCCTATCGCTGGCGCTGCCGCCAGCGGTCCTGAGGGCATCCAGAGTGCGATCCTCGTAACGCGTCTGCTTCAACCAGGTCTGGAGGTTCTGCAGGGCGACCCGGTCCGCAGCAGCGGTGGCGGCGGCGAAGTAGACCCGCACGTCCGCCGGCTCTCGCTGGACTTCCCAGTTGCGCTTGGCCACCTTCAAGGCTTCCGCGGGATCACCGCGCACCTCCAGAATGAATCGGGACTGCTCGCGCAAGTGGGTGAAATCCCCGTCGCGGCGGGCCGCCTCGTAACGCGCCTGGAACATCTCGCTCAGGCGGTGGCCTTCTGCGTGGTGCAGTCGCGTGGCAGCGATTGCCAGTCTCAACAGCAGGTTGTCTTGACTCTCGTCCCCCTGCAGCAGGTGCATGACCTCGGCGTTACGCTTCTGCCTCAACAGCAGGTCGGCATAATCGCCTTTGGAATAGCCGTCCTCTGGCGCCACGCGCAGAGCGGCCAACAGGTATGTTTCGGCCCCCTTGTCATCCCCGAGGCGCTGCGCCATGTCGGCCAGCTGGTCGAGGATCCAGACCCGCACGCCACGCTCCAGGCGTGGGTCGTCTGTGAACACGCTGCTTAGCGCGGCATAACTTTCATTTAACTGTCCGGTCAGACTGTTGACACTGGTCAGACAGGTCAAGGCAATCAGGTGGCCGCTGATTTGGATCAGCGGCCGGCAGGCCTGCCGGGCCTGCGCGAAGTGGCCCTGCACCTGCAGGATGGTGGCCTTGGTGAGCCAGGCCTGTCCGTTGAAGGTTTGTTGGGCGAGGGCGCGATCCAACAGCGTCAGCGCCTCGTCAAAGCGATGGAGGTATTGCAAACAGGTCGCCGACAATGTGAGAACTGCCGGGTTCGGATGTGCTCGCGACAACCAGGGCGTTAGCGTCGCTTGCGCATAAGAGACGAAGCGCGGATCGGCGTTCGCGCGGCCGATCTCCAGATAACCCTGCGCGAGGGCCAGCGCGCTCTGCAAGTCCTCCGGATGCGAAGCCAAGTGCGTCCGCAGGGGTTCCAGTCTTTGTGTCGCGGCCGCGGCGGGAACGTGCTCCAACACGGTGGCGTCACTCGCCGGGATGTGGGGAGCTGCAGCCACACCCCGCCAGGCCAGTGAGATCAGCACGCCGAGCAACATCCAAGCGAGTCCGCATCCGGTGGGATGCGGATTCGCCGGGGAGGGCCATAAGCCCAGCACTTTGCTCACGACTTGTGCCGTCGCGCTTTAGTTTTTAGCGATACCGTTCACGCCGTTCGGGGAGCCCGGGATGGGCGTATTCAGATACGGGAAGGCATCCAGATACGTGTCCGCGGGGTTGATCTGACCCGAGACCTTCACCGAGGCGGCATCCGCGCCGGCGGCGCGTGCCCCATCTGTATAGGGCGCACCGTTGTTGGGGTCGGTTGTTTGCGTGCCGCAAGTCCCGATTTTCCCGCACAACGCGCCCATGGCCACCCGCAGCTCGATATCCGTCACGTCATCGTATGGCCGTCGCCCGTTCGGGAACCCGGCAGCATCTCCGCCCAACACGCCCAGATCGTTCTGCGAGGCCGGCGGCGTCGGTGGCGTGGAGGTGTTCAGTCTCATGAGCTCCGCCGGGTGCACCGTCAGAGGCTGATTGAGTCCTTTCACCCCGGTCAGAAACGCGGCCACAAGATCGTTGCGCGGAGTCCCCGGCACCATGGCCGCCGCGTTTCCGAACAGCGCGTTCAGGAGTACTGGCAAGGTCGGGTTGGTCACGTACTTCAGGAACCTCGCATCCTGAAGCGGGTTGCTGCCGTTGAACCGGTCTTTATCGGGTAGACCGATGATGATCTCATTCACCAGGGGGTTGGCGAGACGCGAGACTTGCGTCATCCATTTGCCGTCAGAGTCCTGCCACTCCCGCTCTGGGTCATCGGTGTTCCTCTCTCCGGAGGTCTTCGGCACACTCGCGGTAGTCCACGCGCCGATGACTGGATCCTTGCCATTGGTGAGGCAAGCAATCGGTACCTCCAGAGCAATCGACGTCACGTTCTTGTGCGACAGGCTGTTGGGCTCGCCATCGCGCGGCCCCACCGGATTGGTGTTGACCAGATCGAAGATTTCGCCGACGTTGACGACGAAGCCTTCCTTGCGCTGTCCCACGAATACGCGACCCGGCGTCGAGCATCCCGGAATACTGACATCGTACATGAAGCTGTCAGCGTAGGAGGCGTAGTCAGGGATGGACTTATTACCGATATTGTCCGCCGGCTTGTAGAACGTCGTTCCGCCAAGCGTGGCGTTTTCCGCCCAACTGCGCGAGCCGTTGCGGCGCACCACGGCCAGAGTATAGCTCTCGTGGACGTTCAAGGCCTTGCCGGCCTTGTCTACCGGCCCGATGTTCAAAAGCGGCACCGCCACGTTCTGGCCGCCCGCGGGAACGGTCAGGTTCTCCCGTGTATTGGTGAAGTGAAACTGAAATGAGATGTCCGGGTTGGCATCACCGTCATTGTTCACGTTGATCGCGTAGATGGCATGCGAGTCGAGTTGATAGAAATTCGGGCCGCCGCCCGGATCCTGGAAGGGGATGTAGTTGGCCAACATGGTGACGAAGCCTTGCCGTCCGGGCTCGTAGCTTCTGAATAAGTACAGGTCGGTGCCGTCAACCTTGGGCAGACCGGCAATGTTGGGTGCTTCGCGATGACTGGAGGCCTGGCTGAAGATGGGAACGCTCGCCGCGGCGAGCGCGAGCGCAAACTGGAGGGGGCGTTTCATAGCGGTGATCTCCGGATGTGGGGATACATCCGGGTGCTACGCAGGAGACAGCTTCCCGGATGCACTCCTTGGCAAAATAGTTATGTTTGTGATGCGGGGCGGCTGCGTTTGCAGCATGCCGTGTGCCCAGCGGGGCCTATTTTCTCTACCGCCTGACTCTTCTGGGAACGCTTCACGTGTTCGTTAGCGTATAGACAATCGATCAGTGTGGCTGTGCCATTGATTTGGCAACCGGGTCGAAGCGGCACAAGGGCGTGGTGCTGCACTGCGAGTCGCGCCGCCGGGTTGATGGTGACGTTGGCTGCGTACTTCACACAACTGGGCTGGATGGCAACAAGTCAGCATTGACCTGCGCGCAGAATGTGACGCATTCATCACAGATGAAAACGCAACTCCGCGGCGCGCGCGGCGCGCGCTGCACGCGCGAGCAGCCCCCTTCACAGAGGCTCCGCACTTCGTGCTTTGACTTACCGCAGAACGAACAAGACTGCTCCGGCGCAGCGGCTGGCCCGGGACGAATGGTGGCGGAGAGCGTATTCCAATCAGCCACACCGAAGGTCTGGGCGATCAGTTCGAGGCTTTGACCGACGTTGATCTTGAAACCGAGGGCGGCGAGGGCCGCTCGCAGCGTGTGCGCCATGGCTTTTGCATCGCGGAAGTCGCGCATAGATCTATCCTTTGCTTGAACGAAACAGGGCGTCAGGGCTTGCGTTGCTGACCAGTTTGTTCAGGCAAAGGGATATAAGAGCCCGCGACACGTTTACCGTACCCCGAGGGGCGCAAGCAGCAGGTCGTATCCACCTGCAAAAATCGTCTCAGACTAATAGTTCGATGTCAATGCGCAGCTATACAACGTCCGGAACCGGCTTTCCGGCGCGCTGCTTTCGTCTAGCGGATTCTCGTGCCGATGCGGTGCCATTCTGGCCAACCTGGTATTCGCCAGTTCATCCATATTCCGCGGGCGTGTCCGACGAGGTTGCCCTCAGGAACAAAACCCACCTTTGTGAAGCGGCTGTCCTCACTGTCATTACGATTGTCGCCCATGAAAAAATAGTGTCCGATGGGAACGACTCCATCGAAGTCGGCAGCCCAGCGATCGGATGCGAACATTACGACATGCTCCGATTCGTCGAACTTCTCCACTGCAAGGCCTGACCCGGAAAATCCGTAACCGCCCGAATAGGTACCGGCGGCTGTCAGAGGAATCAACGTGCCATTGATGACAACCCGGTTGTCGTGCACGACGACATGATCTCCGGGTAGGCCCACGAGTCGCTTGATGAGATTGATCGAAGGACTCGAGGGCGAGCGAAACACGATCACATCGCCGCGTCGCGGTCTCCCAATCGGGACAATCTTTGTATTGAGCAACGGCAATCGCAGTCCGTAGGAGAACTTGTCTACAAAAATGAAGTCGCCGTCTACCAACCCCGGCATCATGGATGCAGACGGAATGCGAAAAGGCTCGAATAAGAATGAGCGAAAGAGAAGGACACTCAAAATGATCGGAAAGAATGAGCGGGCGTAGCTCACGAGCAGTCGCACTCCAGCTGCCGGGGCACTGCCGGCGGTGCCGCGATTTAACGCGGACCGGATTCTGTCGACCAGCAAGATCGTGCCTGTCACAACAACTGCGATGACGAGAACGGCCGAGAAATCGAGAGTCATGCGGTTTATTGCCGGCCGAGAGCGGATGCGAGACGGCTACTTGTGCCCTACGCAGACGACCGGATCGGAACTGCCAGGCGAGCCGACGGTCGTCGTGCCCGCCCATGTCAGCGTTGCGACGCTCAGCGCGATTGCCGCGAGCAAACGTTTGATCGCCGGATGCCTCCGCTTTCGTAGACCTCCCGCAATTGAAGCGTGAAGGCCGAGAGACGCGATTGAGGCTAACAGAACAATGCTTGCGATGAGCGCCGACCGGAAGAAGTCCGCCGGTGCGTCAACACGTCGCAATTCATAAAATAGCGAAACGAGGCCGGTCACCGCGACGGATTCTGCCGCTACCCGGAGCAGGATTCTGGCGGCCGACACCGCTAACGTTGGGCGCAGTACTTTCGCGCTGGCGACAACCAGCGCGGCGACGACTTGCTTCCAGTACCAGAAGCGGCTTTTGCCCTGACGGTATTGCTCGATCAAGTCGCCTACCAGCGAGTCGCGTTGATAGTCAGATGCAAAATGCGCCAAAAGCCAAGTAGCAAACACCGGCGGGGGACGCTTCATCATACGAGTTCGCCTTTCCAAGAAGAAATCCCGCTCGAGAGCCGCATCAGAGTTCGACACGCATCGCGCGCTTCTTTTAGTCCTGCCGCGGTGGGCGCGAAGTAGGTCCGCGCTTTGCCGCCACGCTCCGCGGTGGGCTCGCCGAGCGAAGACCTGACGAAGCCCTTGCGTTCCAATCGCTCCAGAGCGGCATAAACGCTGGCGAGGGCTACCTCTCGGCCACTCTTTTCTGCGATATCACGCGATATCAGGACGCCGTAGGCATCGCGGTCGGGTCGCATAACGGCAAGCAGAACCATGAGTTCGAGCTGACCCAGGTACTCGCGCTTTCTCATAACTTCCACAATAATGAAGATATGCCTAAAATGCAAATCGATGCAGGAATTGTCGCGGGAATTCGGATCCGGGAATGGCGACCGGAGATCGGATAAGCTGTCACCTTCTCAGCCGGTCACCGCGATACAAAAATGACAGAACAAGCGGACTCTGAAGGGACAGAAGCAGCGGAAGGAGCGGAGCCATCGAACCCTGCGGCGGTCTCGATCGCACTGGACCGGAGATCATCCCCAGGCGCAACGGCTGTGGACGCGGAAGCTGCTGCTTTCCTGCGGGATCAACGTCACCTGATCAACCTCCAGGCTGAACATCTGCACGAGCAGCGGGAGTTGCAACTCGCACACCTGCGAGTGCGTCGCTGGAAAGATCGGATGTCGCTCTCGCTGCAAGGGCTTGCAGTTCTTGCCGGCGTGGTCATAGCCGTTGGATTCGCCGAAATGGCGTGGCACGCGCATGAGGACCACGGCCTCCTGATTGACGCATTTTCGGTGCCCCCTGAGCTCTCGGCGGACGGGCTGTCGGGCAGCGTCGTAGCGCAACGGTTCCTCGATAAGTTCAACGCGCTTCAGACCGAGACTGAATCGGACCGACCCGCCGCCACTTTTCAGAACAACTGGGGCGACGACATCAAGGTTGAAATTCCCGAGACCGGCTTGAAGCTGGGCGAGGTTGAGAAGCTCCTCCGTGACCGACTTGGCAACGTCTCCCACGTGACCGGAGACGTCTACAAGACTTTAACGGGCATTGCTGTGACAGCGCGCTTGGGTGATACGCCGCCTCGGACCTTCGGAGGGTCACGGGCGGATCTCGACCTGCTGCTTCAGCAGGCTGCCGAGTCGGTCTACCGGTTCAACCAGCCGTATCGATTCAGCGATTATCTGGAGCAGCATGGGCGGGTCGACGAAGCCGTCGGTGTGATTTCCGATCTAGCCACGAACGGTCCGCCAAGCGAACGGGGTTGGGCCTACGCAGAGTGGGCGCTGTTCAATATCAACGACTACGGTGATACCAATGCCGCACGAGTTCACGCCAAGCAAGGCTTGGGCTTCAGCGAGGGGTCCACTGTGCGTGGCGATATTGCTCTGATCAGCGCGGAGGTCTGGTCAGGCCACGATGAGGAGGCTCTGAAATATTCTCGGGATCTCGATCCGAGAGCTCACAGATGGTCCTCCGAGACAACACGGGCCTATTTCGAACAGAACAGCCTCATCTCCTCGGCTTATCTCGCGAGCTTGGTTGGCGATCTCAAGAGGTCCGCTGACCAATGGTTGCGGGTTGGCAAGACGGCGGAATACCAAGGCCTCCCGCGACTGTCGTACGCTTTGGCGGCGACTTTGTTCGCACTCAACCACGATCCGGAGTCCGCGCAACGGGCGATGGAGCCGCTTGGGACCGCCGATGACACTTCCTTTCTTCAGGCCAACGCAATCAGCGCTTTCTCGGGTCTGCCGGGATATTGGCTGGCCGCCGAGCGCGGGGACTGGGTCTCCGCGCTGAATGACGCGCGGGCGGCTGACGCATGGTTGGAGAGCCACAAGGTCAAGCGGCCCGTCATGGGGCTCATGCAATCAGTGTGGATACGCCCCCTCGAGGCACTGGCAATGGCCAAGGAGGGCGATGCGGCAAGCGCCGAAACTCTGATTGAGACCACGCCTGCCGACTGTTATCTGTGCCTACGCGTGCGCGGGCAAATCGCCGCAGAGAGACATGATTGGCCGACGGCGGAGCGCTGGTTCAAGGAAGCCACACAGCAGGCGCCGTCGCTCCCTTTCGCCTTTACAGAGTGGGGCGCGGAGCGACTGACGCGCGGCGACACCGATGGCGCAATCGCCGTGCTACAGCGGGCACATGAGCTTGGACCGCACTTTGCGGATCCGCTCGAACTAACGGGCGAAGCCCTGATGCGCAAGGGTGACTACGTCGATGCGGTCGCCAAATTCCGCTTGGCCGATGAGTCGGCGCCTCGGTGGGGAGCTAATCACCTGCGCTGGGGTCAATCGTTGCTGCACGCCGGGCGCAACAGGGAGGCGCAAGCGCGGCTCGATAAGGCGCGCTCCCTAAGTCTTTCCGTGTCCGACCGCGCGCAGTTGGATGACTTGCTCCGGCAGGCGCCCCACGGATCGCGCAAGTGATCAACTGTCAGGACCAGGCTGCGACCAACGTCCGCTTCAGTTGCGGAGGCCTTCGGAGCGAAGCAGTTCACGCAGATGATCCGCTTCAATCGGCTTCGTGAAGTGATGATTGAAACCTGCCGCGAGCGCCTGGGCCTTGTCTTTATCTTGTCCCCAACCCGTCACGGCGATAAGGGTGACCGCTCGACCGAGGGAACCCTGACGCACCTGGCGTGCTACTTCGTAGCCGTTCAATTCCGGCATACCGATGTCCAGGAGGGCGACCTCCGGCTGCACGGCAGAGAAAGCGGCTAGCGCATCTCTCCCGTCATGTACGACAGTGACGTCATGCCCATCCATCCGCAGGAGCATGGCGAGACTTTCCGCCGCGTCCCGATTGTCATCGGCAATGAGCACTCGTCGAGTCACCGGCTGGGTAGAGGTTGAGCGAATCGTTTGTTTCTGCTGGGGTGGACTGGTCCTGCGAAGCGGCAGCCGCACCATGAATTCGCTACCCTGTCCTAAGCCTCCGCTTCTCGCCTCGATCTGACCCCCATGAAGCCCAACGAGTCCTTTGGCGAGCGCAAGCCCGATGCCGAGTCCTCCTTCGGAACGATCCCGGCTCGAGGTCACTTGCGAAAACATCTCAAACACGTTTGCGATCGTATCGGAAGCGAGTCCGACGCCGGTATCCACAACACTGATCGTGACAATGTCAGCCGCGCACCAGGCGCGTAGCCGGATCTGTCCTTCCGGATCAGTGTACTTGCCGGCATTCGTCAGCAGGTTCGAAAGCACCTGGGCCAGGCGCAGGGGGTCGGCGACAAAATGTACTGGCTCATGAGGTAACTCGATCGAGAACCTGTGCCGCTTTGCATCTATAGTCGGACGCGCCGCCTCGACCGCGGCGTCAACTACTTCTGCGAGTTCGATCGTTTCCGTGCGGAGCTCCAGTGTGCCGCGCGTGATGCGGGAGATATCCAGGAGATCCTCCAGCAGCAGTGACATGTGCTGCACCTGTCGGCTGATTACGTCGCTGCTCCAGCGTTTCTGCGCTTCCGTCGCCGTCGGAGCCTTCGAAATCAGCGCCGCCTGGCGAATGGGCGCGAGCGGATTACGCAACTCGTGGGCGAGTGTCGCAAGGAACTCATCCTTGCGGTGATCGGCCTCGCGAAGCGAGGCTTCGGCGCGCTCTCGAATAGCGACCTCCTGGCGTAACGTTTCTTCCGTACGCTTTCGCTGAGTGATATCCCGCGCGATTTTTGAAGCGCCGATGATGGTGCCGTCCAGATCCTTGATGGGGGAGACCGTCAGGGATACATCCAGAAGAGTGCCGTCCTTTCTCATCCGCACCGTTTCGTAGTGATCGATGCGCTCACCGCGCTTGAGCTTTTCTAGAATGGCCGGTTCTTCGTCGCTCTGGTTCGGCGGAATCAACAGCGTGATCGATCTGCCGATGACTTCCTCTGCGGTGTAACCGAACATGCGCTCGGCGCTGTGATTCCAGGTAGAGATAACGCTCTCGAGAGTCTTGCTGATGATCGCATCATCCGAAGACTCCACGATGGCGGCCAGGTGGCTGCGAATCCCGTGCGCCTGTGTGCGTGCCTCCCGCAGAGCCTGTTCCGTTTGCTTGCGCTCTGTAATGTCTTCGATGACGCCGATGAACTGTTGTGTCTCACCGCTGACTTCTTTCAGCTGCGTGAGGGTCGTACGGCCCCAGACAGTGGCGCCATTCTTGCGGACATAGCGCTTCTCGAAAGCGCAGTACGGCAGCTTACCGTCGAGCAGGGCTTGGGTCTGTGCCTGTACTGTGGGGAAATCCTCGGGGTGGGTAATTTGCGTAAAGGTCAAGCGGAGCAATTCGTCGAGACGATACCCGAGGATGTCGCAAAATCTCTGGTTTGCTTCCAGGAATTGTTGGTTCAAGCCGGCGACGACGATGCCGACAGCCGCATGATCGAATGTCGCTCGGAGTCGTTCTTCGTTCGCACGCAGTGCGTTTTCGGCGCGGCGCCGTTGGGTCACGTCATGAAAAACCATGACTGCGCCGGAGATCTTCCCTTGTGCGTCCCGAATAGGCGCCGCGCTATCTTCGATGGGGATGAAGTTGCCCCGCTGGTCTATGAGAGCCGTATGATTCGCGAGCCCGACGATCTTGCCGGTCTGAAGGACTTTGCCGATGGGATTTTCGACTGTCTGCCGCGTGTCCTCGTTGACGATGCGGAACACCCGCTCCAGGGGCTCGCCCCTGGCCTGCGCAGAGCTCCAACCCGTCATCGCTTCGGCAACGGGATTCAGGTAGGTAACCTTCCCCTGGACGTCGGTGGTGATGACTGCATCGCCTATGCTGGACAGCGTGACTTCGAACCATTCCCGTTGCTGTAGCAGTTCCTCTGTCTGGCGTTCCAGAGTCTGCTTTGCGTCAAGGAGTTCGCGTTCCGCGCGTTGGCGCTTTTCTTCGTTTTCGGTCGGGACGTTCATCGCTTTGCCCCAGCATCACGACCCAACCTACATTGACGCCGATCGCCTGCTTGCAGTGACGAGCAATCTATCGAATTCGCCAGTAATGAGTTGATAGCACTCACAGGACGCCTCCTCAAGGCCATCACGATCCAGTACGGTGATCACACCCCGATGATACCGAATCAGTTCGCGCTCCTGAAGCACCTGGGCGGTTTCGCTGACGCTGGCCCGC
>JAQGOE010000290.1 GCA_028293725.1 Gammaproteobacteria bacterium
TGCTGCTGTTCCACCGAATTTGACCCCATTCACCCGGCCGTTTCCGAGCCGGGTGCTCAACTTACTTTCAAGTCCCTTGCGTCTACCGATTTCGCCACCCGGGCAACGAGTGAGCGGGGGCATTCTACAGAAACCGAGTCGTAGCACAGCAGTTTGTACATGTTCTTACTGATGGCGCTAAGCCCATGAATTTGCGAGACTCGCGCGCCAGTTATCCGCCACCCGGCATGAGTCCTTGTCAGCCGACACTGCCAGCAACACCTGTAGCTCATCGACGTCCGGTGCACGGATCGGCGCGGGTGTGGGTGTGGGCTGGGAAAGCGGTGCTGCCGGGTTTAGCGGAGGTGCAACAGATGCCGGCGTTTCCGCGGAAACGGGTGAGGCCGGAGCGGGCCTGCCCAGCGGAGTTGCGCACGGTGGTGACGTTTCCGCGGAAACGCGCCGAGTCGGCCCGGAAGGTCGGAGCCTGGAAGCCCAGAATCTCCACCTCTGGCGCGGCGACCGGCACGTCCTCCAGGGCGTCAGCTTTTCCGTCGGCGCGGGCGAGTGCCTGCAGATTACCGGCTCGAACGGTGCGGGTAAGACCAGCTTACTCAGGACGCTCAACGGCCTGATGTACCCGGAGGAGGGCCGCATCCTCTGGGGCGGTCGCAACATCCGCGACGATCTGCAGGGATTTCACGGCGATCTTGCTTACATTGGTCACGAACCGCCCCTGAAAGCCGATTTCACCGCCAGGGAGAACATCCACTATTGGATCGGAATTCGCTGGCCGGTTTCGCGGGCAGAAATCGATGTAGCGCTCGAGCGCGTCGGTGCGAGCACCTGGAGTGATCGTCCGATTCGAACGCTGTCGGCTGGGCAGAAGAGGCGAGTGGCCCTGGCGGGGCTGACTTTGATGGCTGTCCCGGTGTGGTTGCTCGATGAGCCGACGACTAACCTCGATCGGGAGGGGCAGCACCTGGTGGGTACTCTTCTAGAAGAGCACCTGGAGCGGGGCGGGCTCGCGGTGGCTGCCATTCACCACGAGCTTTCAGTGCGAGCGACCGCCTTGCGGAGGCTCGAACTCGCGCGTGAATGATCAAATAGCACATGCAGGCGACGCTTCAGCTCGATCCGTGGGCGAGGGCGTGATGGCACAGCCAAGGGCCCCGGCGTCGTTGTGGACCGCGGTGGCACTCACCCTGGTCCGGGACCTGAGACTCGCGTTCCGAAAGCGCGGTCAGCTGGTGCAACCACTGGTATTTTTTGCGATTGTTACAACCTTGTTTCCATTGGCAATTTCGCCAGAACTGTCGCGCCTGCGCGACGTGGCGCCCGGTGTGTTATGGGTGGCCGCCTTGTTATCCTCCCAGCTGGCGCTCGAGTTTCTGTTCAGGGATGACGCCCACGACGGCACGCTCGAGCAGTACGCGCTATCGGGGCAGTCGTTGACGTGGCTGCTATTCGCGAAGACGGCGGCCCACTGGCTGTTGACCGGTCTGCCGTTGGCGGTGATGGCGCCGCTCGCTGGTTTATCCCTCGGCGTTCCCGCGGCGTCGGTTCCCGGAATTGTGGCTTCGGTGGCAGTGGGTAGTGTGGCGTTGAGCTTGATTGGCTCGATGGGGGCCGCACTAACGCTCGGAGTGAAGCGCAGCGGCGCGCTGTTGTCATTGTTGACTCTGCCGTTGGCGATGCCGGTGTTGATCTTCGGTGCCCGGGCTACGGAGCTGGCGATAAAGGGCGAAAGCTTTGGGCCGCCTTTGCAGCTGCTGAGCGCGGTCGCCGTGCTCGGAGTGACGCTGGCGCCGCTGGCGACCGCTGCTGCTGTGCGTGTCAACCTGGAGTGAGATGAATATGGCCTGGTCGGAATCGATCTGCTCGCGAGCAACAGCCGCTCCTTTAGCTGCTGCGAGTGCCGGCGCTGGTACCGATGGCGGGGCGGCGGCCGCGTCAGAGCGGCGTGCGCGTCAAAATAGCCGGCAGGTTAGGTGAGCTTCAGATGAATTGGACCTGGTTTCACCGCCTCGGCTCGCCGCCGTATATTTACAGCCTGGCTGCAAGGCTGACGCCATGGTTTGCGTGGCCCGCGGCGCTGTTGATTCTGGGCGGGCTTTATGGCGGCCTCGTGCTCTCGCCTCCAGATTACCAGCAGGGCGACGGCTTCCGAATCCTCTACGTCCACGCACCGACTGCATGGATGTCCATCATGGTGTATACAACGATGGCGGTGGCCGCCGCTGTCGGCCTCATCTGGCGTATAAAAGTGTCCCATGCGGTCGCGGCGAGCTGCGCACCGATCGGCGCTTCGTTTACGTTCTGCGCGCTGGTGACGGGCTCGTTGTGGGGCCAGCCGATGTGGGGGACCTACTGGGAATGGGACCCGCGGCTCACCTCGGAGCTCATCCTGCTCTTCCTCTACCTGGGTTACATGGGATTGCGATCGGCGATGGAGGACGTGCAGCGCGCTGACCGCGCCAGCGCGGTGTTGGCCATCGTGGGGATCGTGAACGTTCCGATCATTCATTATTCCGTGACATGGTGGAACTCTTTGCACCAGGCGCCGTCCGTGATGAAGTTCGACAGGCCTACCATTGCACCTTCGATGCTCATACCTCTACTCATGATGCTGCTCGGATTCACCTTGTTCTTCGTCACCGTACTGCTGATAAGGCTGCGCGGTGAGATCCTGAGCCGGGAGCGCACGGCGAGCTGGATCCGTGAGGCGGTGACTCCATGAGCAGCGTGTCAGAGTTCTTCGACATGGGTGGCTACGCCTGGTACGTCTGGCCCTCGTACGTACTGACATTTACCGTGGTGGTGTTGAATATCGTTTGGGCCCGGAGGCTTCTCGCGAAATCGCGCGAAGAAGCACGCCGCCGTCTCGCTATGCGAGCGGGAGGAGGAGAGACATGACTCCGCGTCAAAGACGCATGACCCTGGTCGCCGGCATTGTCGTCGGCGTGGGGATTGCCGGGGCCCTGGCCCTGAGCGCGTTCCGGTCCAACGTGACGTTCTTCTTCGATCCAACCAAGGTCGCTGATGGCGAGGTGAAGGCCGGCCAGTATTTCCGACTCGGCGGTATGGTCACCGAAGGCAGTGTGAAGCGTGCGCCGGGCAGCCTCGAAGTTCGCTTTGTCGTTACCGACTTCAAGCATGACGTTCCCGTGAGTTACACCGGGGTGTTGCCGGACCTGTTCCGAGAAGGGACGGGGGTGGTGGCGCACGGACATATGCAGAGTGGCACCTTCGTCGCGGATGAGGTGTTGGCGAAGCACGATGAGAAATACATGCCCCCAGAGGTCGCGAAGTCGCTGAAGCGCCGGCACGGCGAGGCGCGCGAAGGCGCGTTATCAGGCACGCAGCCCGGAGCACCGGCCGAAGGACAAGGTCAGCCCGGCACGGCCCACGCAGCCGAAAGCGCACAGTCGCCCTCGACGACGAGCACCCAGTCGCCCTCCACCCCATCACCCGCAGGTAGTTAACATGCTCCCCGAGCTGGGCCACTTCGCACTCATCCTCGCCCTGCTGCTGGCAGGTCTGCAGGCGTTCTTCGGCATCTTCGGGCCGATGCTCGGTCGCGATCGTTGGATGACGGCCGTCACGCCGGCCGTGGCGGGGCAGTTCGTGATGATCGGCACCGCCATGGCGTGTCTCATCTACTCGTTCATCTCGAACGACTTCTCGGTCACCTATATCGCCGAGAATTCGAATTCCGCGTTGCCGTTGTTTTATCGCGTGACCGCGCTCTGGGGCGCGCACGAAGGCTCGCTGCTGTTGTGGATTTTCCTCTTGAGCTGTTGGACGGTGGCTGTTGCGATCGGCGTGGGTCGTCTGCCGCCGCGCTTCGCGGCGCGCGTGCTGGGCGTGTTGGGAATCGTGAGCTTCGGGTTCCTGCTCTTCACACTCGCCACTTCGAATCCGTTCACCCGGCTCGACCCGCCGGCACCCGACGGCCGTGATCTGAACCCGGTGTTGCAGGACCCGGCGTTGGCCATCCATCCGCCGATTCTCTACACGGGCTACGTCGGATTTGCGGTGGCGTTCGCTTTCGCCTGCGCAGCGATGCTCGAAGGTCGCCTCGACCAACAGTGGGCCCGCTGGACGCGACCCTGGACGACTGCGGCGTGGGCTTTCCTGACCTGTGGGATCGCGCTCGGCAGCTGGTGGGCTTATTACGAGCTGGGGTGGGGCGGCTATTGGTTCTGGGACCCCGTTGAGAATGCGTCTTTCATGCCGTGGCTGGTGGGCACCGCCCTGATTCATTCCCTGGCGGTGACGGACAAGCGCGGTCTGTTCAAAAGCTGGACGCTGCTGTTGGCCGTCCTCGCGTTTTCACTGAGCCTGTTGGGCACGTTCCTGGTGCGCTCGGGAGTTCTGGTCTCGGTACATTCCTTCGCGGCAGATCCGAAGCGCGGCATCTTCATCCTCGCGTTCCTGGTGATCATGATCGGCGGCGCGTTGACGCTCTACGCCTGGCGGGCGCCCAAGTTGAAATCACAGGCCGGTTTCGAGCTCGGCGCGCGCGAGTCTTTCCTGCTCTTCAACAACATTCTGCTGGTCATCGCGGCGGCGACGGTTTTCGCCGGCACCATGGCGCCTCTGATCTCCGATGCCCTCGGACTGGGTACGCTGTCCGTAGGGGCGCCGTATTTCAATCCGACGTTCATGCTCTCGATGTTGCCACTGGCTGCGTTGGTAGCAATCGGTATCAGCGCCAGTTGGAAGCGCGGCCGCCTGAGCGAAAAGAAACGTACGCTGTTCATGACACTCGCCGCCGCAGCCGTCGTCGCGTGTGTAGTCGTTTTCGGCATCTATTCCAATGGCAAGATCCTGACTCCGGTCGCCGCCACGCTCGGCATCTGGATCGTGGTGACGTCGCTGGTCGATCCGATCGACCGACTGCGGCGCAAGCTGTCTCTGCCCCGCTCTGTGATCGGCATGACCGTCGCACATATCGGTCTCGGGCTGTTCGTACTGTCGCTCACGACTGTTGAATCCTTTACGGTCGAGCACGACGTGTCACTCGCTCGAGGCGCCAGCACGGCCGTGGGTCCGTATCAGTTCCGCTTCGACGGTGTGAAGCCCATTGAAGGCCCGAACTATGATGGCGTGGGAGGCACGGTAGTCGTCACGCGCAACGGCGCGCCATTGACGGTTCTCTATCCCCAGAAGCGGCAGTTCTACGTACAACACACCACCACGACCGAAGCTGCCATCGAGATGCATTACGGAAGTAACATCCTGGTTGCCCTGGGCGAAGACCTCGGCGCGGGCAAGTGGAGCGTCCGCATTCAGATACGTCCGCTGGTGAATCTCGTGTGGCTCGGAGCGTTTATCATGGCCTTGGGCGGTGGTATCGCTGCGTCAGACCGTCGTTATCGCGCCGCCGCCAGGACGTCTGAGGAAACCGCCGGCGTGCCCGTAGCCGACGCTACCCACCGCCCCGCAGGAGTTGGCTCTCCATGAATCGATCCTCCATCGCGCCAGGTGCGTCCGCCGCGCCCGGCGCCGGCCCCGAGGCCGCAGCGACTCCCCAGTCCCGTGGGAGCTCGTTCTCAATGATGAACCGATTCGCCATCCCACTGGGCGTGTTCGCACTGCTCGTCGTCGTCCTGGCGATGGGCATCGCCCACTCATCCAAGCTGGGAGTCATCGTCTCGCCGTTGTTGGGCAAGCCGGCACCGGAATTCGCCCTGCCGAGCCTCACCGATGCGGGCCGCACCATCAAGTCGAGTGACCTGCGTGGTCACTGGTACATTTTCAACGTGTGGGGTACCTGGTGTGGTGGCTGCCGGCAGGAGCACAGCGTGTTGCTCGAAATGCGCCAGGCGAACGTGGTGCCCATAATCGGCCTCGACTGGAAAGACAAGGACGACGAAGCCCTGTCGCTTCTGCAACAGCTCGGCAATCCCTACGAACTCATCGCGGTCGATAAGGACGGTCGCCAAGCCATCGAATGGGGCGTGTATGGAGCCCCAGAGACTTTCCTGGTGAATGATCAGGGCATCGTGGTCTACAAGTACATCGGCCCGCTGACACACGAAGCGTGGGAGAAGGAATTCCTGCCCCGGCTGCCACAGAGGCAAGCAGCGGCGGCCAAGTCATGATGAGACGGTGGACAATTGCCCTGACTACGGCCGCAGTGTTGATGTTGCTGGCGACGGCGGTCGAGGCAGTCGACCCCACGCAGATGCCGACGCCGGCCCTGCAGAGCCGTTACCTCTCGCTCACGCACGAGCTGCGTTGCATGCAGTGTCAGAACGAGTCGATCGCCGACTCCCCCGTGGATCTCGCGGCGGACCTGCGTCGCCAGGTACACGACATGTTGATTGCAGGAAAAACCGACGACGACGTGCGTAATTTCATGGTCGCCCGCTATGGCGAGTTCATCCTGTTCCGGCCGCGCATGTCGCTGCGCACCGCATGGCTCTGGTTAGCTCCCGGCGTGCTCATTCTCGTAGGGGCGTTCGTTGCCGTCCGGATCGTGCAGCAGCGCTCGGCGCTCGTCACGCAGGACAATGAGCCTCTGGAAGAGGACATCCGCTCCTGATGATTACCTTTCTATTGTTGGCTGGCGTGCTCATCATCGCCGGCGTCGCTGTCATAGCGGTTCCATTGCTGCGCCGGGTACCGACGCAGCTGGCACCGGCGCCCTGGACCGCTCTCGCCGCGGCGGGAGTGTTGGTCATCGGCTCCGCCGTGTTATATGCAACCCTGACCAACTGGTCATGGCATAGCGCACCGTCGGACGACTCTCCGCAGACGATGGTCGCACGGCTTGCCCGCCAGCTCGAGAGTGATCCGCAGGATCTGAACGGCTGGCTGATGCTCGGGCGCTCGTACGTTGTGTTGGAACAGTTTCCGCTCGCCCTGCGCTCGTTCGAGCGGGCGGACCGGCTCGCCGGCGGTAAGAACGCCGACGCGCTCGTTGGCGAGGCCGAAGCGCTCACCATGAGCGACGAAGCTGAGCTCGATGGTCGCGCGGGGCGCATCATCGAGCAGGCGCTCGTGCTCGACCCCAACTCCGGCAAGGCGCTGTTCTTTGGAGCCGCCGCAGCGGTCCGGCGCGGCGATCTGGCGCTCGGCAAGGAGCGTTTCCAGAAGTTGCTGAGCATGAATCCTCCCGAGGCGATCCGCCCGATTCTGCAGCAGCAGATCGATGGCCTGGAGCGAAGAATGGCCGGAGCGGGCGATGCTGGCGTTGCAGCCCCCGTGGGCGGCGGCGCATCGGCAGGACGCGCTTCTTCCGCGTCCGCAGCCGCCGCGAGTGGCACGAATGCCGACGCTGCCGCAAATTCCGCCGCCGTGCGCGTGCACATCGAGCTCTCGCCGGAATTGTCGAAAGCCGCTCCGGACGCCGCGCCGCTATTCGTATTCGTGAGAGATCCCGCGCAACCGGGTCCGCCGCTGGCGGCGAAGCGACTCTCCAGCCGTTTTCCGCAGACCGTTGAGCTGACACCCGCGGATTCAATGGTGCCTGGACGGGTATTCGCGGCGGGTCAAAGCGTACAGGTGGTTGCGAGAATTGCGCGTTCAGGCAATCCGCTGGCGGGCAGCGGCGATCCATTCGGCGAGGTCGCGTATCGGGTCGGTCACGACGGACTCGTCAACATCGTGATCGATCACGTCACGCCCTGAACCGCGTCGCGCGCGTTCGGCGCGCGCGCGTCACTCCATTTGCGCGGGTGCGTGTTGCGCGAGGCGACGCGTACATCGGTCGCCCCGCCCGCACGAAAGTTCAATTCGCTCCGGCCCCGCTCCGGCATGGGTCTTGCTGATACTTAGGTGCTCGGCGGGCCGAGGGCTATCTTCACGAACTTCCAGTCTTCCGTGAGAGGTTCTAGGTCGCACATCGTTTGCTGCCAAATTGTTTTGCCCGCGAGCCCTAGGTATTCACTGTGGAGGAGAGTAACGATGGCTCATGAACCAACTCAGGATGGACGCACATCCAATCGCGGATTCGCGTCAATGAATCAGGAGCGGCAGCGGCAGATTGCAAGTATGGGCGGTAAAGCGGTTCCAGACGAGAAGCGCAGTTTCTCGCAGAACCGGCGGCTAGCGGCTGAGGCCGGCCGTAAGGGCGGCCAGAGCGTACCGGGCTCGAAGCGTAGTTTTTCGCAGAATCGCGAGCTCGCGGCTGTGGCAGGTCGTAAAGGCGGCCAGAGCGTGCCGGATGAGAAGCGCAGCTTCTCGCAGAACCCGGAACTCGCCGCAGAGGCGGGTCGCAAGGGCGGCCAGGCCAGCCATGGCGGCGGTGGCGGCGAGGCTCACCATAAAGAGGCGACGGAGCGCCAACGCTCTCCGGGAGGAACCGGGGAGGAATAGCGGAGACCGCAGTACCGCTTGCAGGGCTGCAAGGACGCGGCCCGGACGCCGTCGTGCCACACGGATGATCCGAGTGGCCGGCGGTCGATTCCGCGTTGGGGCGTGCAAAGTTTGCCTCAGGCAGTGCAGAAGTTACCGATGCGCTGGCGCTCGAGGTGTCGATTTTGCGAAAGCGGGTTCGGCACCTTATCTATTGACCCTCTATTGCTGCAGTGCATACACGACAGGAACATCACTGTTGTGCGCTGGTGCTCAGGGCCGCACGACGTCTCAGCAGACTAACGTCGGATTGACCATAATGTCCGCTGCGTGGCCATTGAGTCAGCCGCACGGGGCGGCCGAGGGGCAGCCCACGCTTTTGGGCTTCAATCAATGAAATATGCGAAGAGGCGGTCCGCCTCAGTCCGGGTCGGAGCGTTTGGGGTTGTGATGATGCTAGCACTGTGCGGCTGCAGCACCGGGCGGTGGTTCGAGACCCGCCCGCAACAGGGGAATAGTGCCCCGCCGCCCCCGAGCTCAGCCACCGATTTAAAGTCCTCGACCGTCACCTATGTCCGTGAGCTGTGCGCGCTCCCCCGGGAGCAGCGTGACGCGCAGCTACGCGAGCTGAATGAGGCGCTGTTGCCGAATCATGCGGCCATCTCCTGCGGCCGCGGCGGTTTTCCCGGCGAATAACCGCGCCGCGCACCCACATTCCAACACGAGGTGTTGAATGTTGGGGCACGCGGTCGATGCGAAACTTCGGTATGCGGGCGCGCGGCGGGGTACCTGCGGCGGCGCGGCCGGCTGGCCGTGCCTAATCGCGCGCCGTTTAGCAAGTCTTGTTGCGACGAGGGCGTTTCAGCATAGTGCGCGCCCGTCAGCGAAATTCTCCACACCTCCCGATGCTTTCAATTGAATCCCGACTCGCGTCGGAGCTCGCCGTCAAGCCGCAGCAGGTCGCCGCCGCCGTTGCCTTGCTCGATGCCGGCTCCACCGTTCCCTTCATCTCCCGCTACCGCAAGGAGGCGACCGAAGGTCTCGATGACGCCCAGCTACGTACCCTGGAGGAGCGTCTGGGCTATTTGCGCGAGCTCGAAGAGCGCCGCGCCACCATCCTCAAGAGCATCGAGGAGCAGGGCAAACTCACCGACGAGCTGAAGGCCGCCATCGCGGGCGCCGACACCAAGCAGCGCCTGGAGGACCTGTACCTCCCGTACAAGCCCAAGCGGCGCACCAAGGCCATGATTGCTCGCGAAGCGGGCCTCGATGGGCTGGCCACGGCGCTGTTGGCGAATCCCGGTCTCGACCCCGAGACCGAGGCGGCGAAGTATCTGAAGGCGGCGTTCACAACCGAGAATGGCGAGAATCCCGGCGCACCGGACGCCAAGACGGCGTTGGATGGCGCAAGACAGATCCTGATGGAGCAGTTCGCCGAAGATGCGGAGCTCCTGGGCGAGCTGCGTGAGCATCTGCAGGACAACGGACAGCTCGTGGCCAAAGTGGCGACCGGCAAGGAGGAGGCCGGCGCGAAATTCCGCGATTACTTCGATTATCGCGAGGCCATCAGCGTCATTCCCTCGCACCGGGGCCTGGCGTTGTTCCGCGGCCGTAAAGAGGAGATTCTGCAACTCGCGCTGAAGCTGCCCGAGGAGCTCGTGGAGCAGCCGGCGGGCACCCAGCCCCCCGCGGTGACATCCTTCAACAGTTGCGAGCGCCGCATCGCCGCTCGCTTTCAGATTTCCGACCAGGGGCGTCCCGCGGACCCGTGGCTGCTGCAAACGGCTCGCTGGACCTGGCAGGTGAAGCTCGGCTGGCAGCTCGAGGGCGAGCTGTTCTCGGCCCTGCGCGAGCGTTCCGAGGAAGAGGCGATTCGTGTGTTCGCCCGGAATCTGCACGACCTGTTGCTGGCCGCTCCCGCGGGTCCTCGCGCCACCATGGGCCTCGATCCGGGTTTGCGCACCGGCGTGAAAGTGGCCGTGGTCGACCGCACCGGCAAGGTGGTCGAGACGGCGGCGATTTTTCCGCATGCGCCGCGAAACGATTGGGATGGCTCGCTGCACGTTCTGGGTGCCATCGCGAAGAAACATAACGTTGACCTCGTCAGCATCGGTAATGGTACCGCGTCGCGCGAAACCGACAAGCTCGCAGCCGATCTGATGAAGCGTCACCCCGACCTGAAGCTGACGCGCATTGTGGTGTCGGAGGCGGGCGCATCCGTGTACTCCGCTTCCGCGCTCGCCTCGCACGAGTTGCCCGGACTCGACGTCACCTTACGTGGGGCCGTATCCATTGCACGCCGCCTCCAGGACCCGCTCGCCGAGTTGGTGAAGATCGACCCAAAGGCAATCGGGGTGGGGCAGTACCAACACGATGTCAGTCAGACGAAGCTCGCGCGCTCGCTCGATGCGGTAGTCGAGGATTGCGTGAACGCGGTGGGCGTGGATGTGAATACGGCGTCGCCTGCGCTCCTGGCACGGATTTCGGGGCTGTCGGCTTCATTGGCCGAGGCCGTCGTGAAACATCGGGACGAGAATGGTGCGTTCACCAGTCGCGAGGGACTGAAAAAAGTGCCGCGGCTGGGTGCGAAGACTTTCGAGCAGGCGGCCGGCTTCCTGCGCATCAGCGGCGGCGAGAACCCGTTGGACAGCTCTGCGGTCCACCCCGAAGCGTACCCCGTGGTCGAGCGGATCCTGGCCGATCTGGCGCGGCCGCTTGCCGCCCTCAGCGGTGATACGCGGGCGCTCAAGCAGGTGGATGCGAAGCGCTACACCGACGAGCGCTTCGGCCTCCCGACCGTCCAGGACATCCTGCGGGAGCTGGAGAAGCCAGGTCGCGACCCGCGCCCGGAATTCAAGACCGCGGCGTTTCAGGATGGCGTCGAGGATCTGAAGGACCTCACGTCCGGCATGCTCCTCGAGGGCGTGGTGACCAACGTCACGAACTTCGGTGCCTTCGTTGACATCGGTGTGCATCAGGACGGACTCGTGCACATTTCCATGATGTCCCACAAGTTCATCAAGGACCCACGGGAACTGGTGAAGGCTGGCGACGTGGTGAAGGTCAAGGTGTTGGAAGTCGATCTGCAGCGCAAACGTATCGCTCTCACCATGAAACTCGATGAGGCCCCGGCGCGCGGGCGGCCGGCAGAGTCGCAGTCAGGCTCGCGAGGGGCGCCACCGCCCAGGGGTCGGGACTCACAACAGCGCGGTGGCCGGGAACAGGACCGCCGCCCGCAGGATGGCCGGCCCGGCGATCGTCGGCCGTCAAAACCTCGCGAGCCCGAACAAAATTCCAACGGTGTGATGGCCGAAGCCCTGGCACGCGCTTTCAAACGCTAGACGATCGTCATCCTGGGGGTCCGAAGGTCTGTGGACCCCGGTGTTGCGGCGCGAACGGCGTGCGTCGCGCACAGTCCGAAGCAATGAAAGGCCGTTGAAAGGTAATGGAAAGTCTGCGGAAAAGCGGACCCACTACAATGTCCGTTTGCGGCGATGAGCGGGCGGTCGTTGGATCATGGAGCAGGCAGAGCTATCCTTACTGCGGCGGGCGTTACCGCCGGGCAAGCAGATTCGAGTTGTACTCGTAATCGTGCTGGCCGCGGCGGGTGCGCTCGCCGTTGGTTGGGGAGCCTTGCGCGCCCGGGCCAGTGAGCCGTCGCCGACCCATGAGGCGACGGCCAGTAACGAGGTGCGCCTGACCAGCGCACAACTGGCGACGCTGGAAATCAACACCGTGGCGACCCGCCCATTCCGTACCGAAGAGGTGACGGACGGCCAGATCGCTCTCAACGGCGATACCACGACCCAGGTTTTCTCGCCTTACTCCGGGCGTGTGGTCCGCGTACTCGCCAGTCCTGGCGAAGACGTCAAGCAAGGCGCGCCCCTCCTGCGGATCGAAGCCTCGGAATTCGTGCAAGCGCAGAGCGATCTGCTCAATACCGCGGCGGCTCTGAAGCTCGCTCGCATCAACGAAGAGCGCAAACACGCCGCGTATGACAGCAAGGGCGGCTCGCTGCAGGACTGGCAGCAGGCGCAAGCTGACCTGGCTGCGGCCGGAAACGCCTCGACGTCGGCGGCCAACCGCTTGCGCATTCTCGGCAAGACGAGTCAGGAAATCGCCGCGATCGAAACTGCTAAGAAGATGGATGCCACGACCTACGTCGTTGCCCCGATCGGTGGAGTCGTGACGGATCGTCAGGTTGGGCCCGGGCAGTACATTCAGTCGGGAGCCTCGAGTCCCGTGTTCTCCATCGGCGATCTCTCGAACGTTTGGCTCGTGGCGGCCGTGCCCGAGACGGACGCTCCATTCATCGAGCGTGGGCAGACCGTTGAAGTCCGGGTGCTCGCGCTACCGGGCCAGCTCTTCAAGGCCAAGCTGACCGCGATCGGCGCCCAGGTCGACCCGGTCACGCGGCGCGTCCCTGTGCGCGCCACCCTGGCCAACCCCGACGGCAAGCTGAAGCCGCAGATGTTTGCCAGCTTCAGCATCATCACCAGTGGCGACTCCCAGGCGCCCGCGGTCCCCGAGGAAGCTATCGTGCGGGAGGGCGACCAGGCCCGTGTCTGGGTGGTCGCGGAAAACAACACGCTGACACTCCGATCTATTCATACCGGCCGCAGTAGCGACGGTATGGTCGAGGTGCTCGAGGGTCTGAAGGCGGGCGAACGGGTGGTCACTCGCGGTAGTCTGTTCATCGACCGGGCTGCACGGCCCGGATGATCGATGATCTCTAGCAGACCGGCCTCCCCAACATGAACGCCATCATTGCGTTCGCGCTCAAGCAGCGCGTGTTTCTCGCTGTTCTATTGCCGTTGATTCTCATCGGTGGGTTCGCTCTCTTTTCGCAGTTGAATATCGAGGCGTATCCGGACCCTGTGCCGCCGCTCGTCGACATCGTCACGCAGAGTAGTGGGCAGTCCGCCGAAGAGATCGAGCGCTACATCACGATCCCGATCGAGATCCAGATGGCGGGAATTCCACACGTCACCGCCGTGCGCACCATCTCGCTCTTCGGACTTTCCGATGTCAAAGTGCAATTCACCTACGACTTCACCTACCAGGAGGCGGAGCAGTGGGTGATCAACAGGCTGTCGCAGTTACCCAACCTGGCCAACGGCGTCATCCCGCAGATCTCGCCCACCAGCCCCATCGGTGAAATTTACAGGTATCGGGTAACAGGTCCGAAGGGCTACTCCTCCATGGACCTGAAAACGCTCGAGGATTGGGTGCTCGAGCGCCGCTTCAAAGCCGTGCCGGGTGTGATCGACGTGACAGGTTGGGGAGGAAAGACCAAGACCTATGAAGTCAGCGTCGACGAGCACCGCGTGCTCCAGTACGGCCTGTCGCTCGGACAGGTGTTGCAGGCTCTCAACAACAGTAACGTGAACGTCGGCGGCCAGACGGTGAACATCGGGCCGCAGGCGGCCGTCGTGCGCGGAGTTGGGCTCATCCATTCACTGGATGACATTCGCAAGACCATGGTGACGTCGGCCCATGGTATTCCGGTGTCGATCGGTGACCTTGCGACGGTGAAGGTGGGCAACGAGCCGCGGCTAGGGATAGCAGGGCAGGATTCGGAAGCCGATGACGTCGTCGAGGGCATTGTGCTCATGCGCCGCGGCGAGCAGAGCATGCCGACCATCGGGCGCGTGAAAGCTGAAGTCGAGGCGATCAACAGCAGCGGTGTCCTGCCACCGGGTGTGCGAATCGAGCGGATCTACGATCGCTCCGATCTCATTCATGTAACGACGCACACGGTGCTGCATAACGTCCTCGCCGGCATACTGCTCATCTTTCTCCTGCAATGGGCTTTCCTGGGTAATTTGCGCAGCGCCTTGATCGTCGCCTGTACGATTCCCTTTGCGCTCACCTTCGCCATCGCCCTGATGATCCTGCGCGGCGAGTCGGCCAACCTGCTGTCGGTCGGCGCGATCGATTTCGGGCTGATTGTCGATGCCTCCGTGATCATGGTGGAGAACATCTTCCGGCACTTGGGCGAGAGCGCCGACGCGCGCCGCACGGGCTCGGCCATCATGCATGTGATACGGGGTACGAGTGCCTTCCGCGGTAAGTTCGCGGTCATTGCGAATGCGGCCACCGAGGTTAACCAGGCGATCCTGTTCGCCGCGGCGATCATCATCGCCGGCTTCGTACCACTATTTACGTTGAGCGGCATCGAGGGCCACATCTTCGGCCCCATGGCGAAGACCTACGGTTACGCCATCGCGGGCGGTCTCATCGCCACCTTCACCATTTCGCCCGCGCTGAGCGCGATCCTCCTTCCCGACAGTGTCGAGGAGACCGAGACCGCGGTCGTCCGGGTCCTGCGCAGGATCTACGAGCCGGTGGTGGAGTTCGCTCTCGCCAACCGTGTCATCACCCTCGGGTCGCTTGGCGTGCTGATAGTGCTCGCATTCATCGCGTCGCGCGGTCTCGGCCTGGAGTTTCTCCCTAAGTTGGAAGAGGGCAACTTCTGGATCCGCGCCACCTTGCCGGAGTCGATCTCGCTGGAGGAAGGCAACACGTATGTGAACGGCATGCGGCGGCTCATTAAGACCTTTCCCGAGGTCGAGACCGTCATCTCACAACATGGTCGTCCGGACGATGGCACCGACGCCACGGGATTCTTCAACGCGGAGTTTTTTGTACCTCTGAAGCCCGCTGACAGTTGGCCGACTGGGGTCGACAAGGACAAACTCACGTCGCAGCTGACGGCGGCACTGGAGGAAAGATTTCCCGGTGTCGATTTCAACTTCTCGCAGTACATCCAGGACAACGTCGAGGAAGCGGCTTCCGGGGTGAAGGGCGAGAACTCCGTGAAGCTTTACGGCAACGAGCTCGAAGTTCTCGAGAGTACCGCGGAGAAGATCCGCGACGTACTGCAGACGGTGCCGGGTATCACTGACTTGGCGATCTTCAATCCCCTCGGGCAGCCCACCGTCCGCATCGATGTCGACCGGGCACGAGCGGCGCGACTCGGGCTCTCGCCGGGGGATATCAATGCCACCGTGCAAGCGGCGATCGGCGGCCAGGCCGCCGGCGATCTGTATGAAAACGGCAGCGACCGGCATTTCCCGATCATTGTGCGCCTCGAACAACGCTACCGCGCCGATCCTGACGCCATCCGCCGTATCTCCATCGCCGCGCCCGACCCGTCCGGAAACGGCGCTACGGTACAAGTGCCGTTGGGTGAGGTCGCCTCGGTGCAGTTGATTTCCGGTCCGTCATTCATTTACCGCGAGCACCAGGAACGCTACGTCCCGATCAAGTTCAGTGTTCGCGGCCGCGATCTGGGTAGCGCCGTGCTGGAAGCCGAGCGCAAGGTCGAGCAACAGGTCCGGCTTCCTGGTGGTTACCGGACGGAGTGGGTGGGTGAGTTCGGCAATCTGGAGGATGCTCTGCATCGGCTGGCGCTGGTAGTGCCCCTGAGCATCGTGCTCATCTGCATTCTCCTGTTCATCAATTTCGGCTCCATAGTCGATGTGCTGCTGGCCGCGAGCGTGATTCCCATGGCGCTGATTGGCGGCATCTTCGCGCTCATTCTCACCGGCACGCCCTTCAGCGTCTCGGCTGCCATCGGTTTCGTGGCGCTGTTCGGCATCGCCACAATGGATGGCATCATCGTCCTGTCGTACTACAACCTGCACATCGAGCAGGGCCTCGATCGGGTCGAGGCGCTCCTGCATACCTGCAAGGTGCAGATGCGCCCGGTATTGATGACCTGTGTCGTCGCCTGTGTTGGTTTGGTGCCCGCGGCGCTGTCGACGGGAATCGGGTCGCAGGTGCAACGGCCGCTCGCCCTCGTGGTGGTGGGTGGCATGTTGCTCACGCCGATCCTCGTTCTGTTGGTCCTGCCGGTGCTGATCCTCCTGTTCTCGCAGCGTAGGCCGATGCCGGAGAAGCCGCGCGCACAGGAAGCTACCGTATGAGGCGCCTGGCGATTATGTGCGCGGCGGCGCTGCTCTGCAGTTGCGCCGTAGGTCCCAACTTCAAGACTCCGGACGCCCCGAAGGTAACCGGTTATCTCGCCGAGCCCACGCCGCCACAGGTCGGTGCCGATGCTCAACAGTATGTGGCGGGGAGGGATATTCCCGGCCAATGGTGGACGCTGTTCCATTCGACCGCACTGAACGAGCTCGTACAGCAATCGCTCAAGAGCAATCCGACGCTCCAGGCTGCGCAGGCAACACTCCGCGAGGCGAACGAGAACGTCGCCGCTCAGCGCGGCACCTTGTTCCCAGAGGTCCAGGCGGGCTATGACTTCAGTCGCAATCGCGACCCGACCGGTACGTTGCAGCCGGCATTGAATTCGGGGGCGCCCATTTACAACCTGCACACCGCGCAGGTAAGTGTCTCCTACCTGTTCGACATTTTCGGACGCAACCGGCGCGAGCTGGAATCCCTACAGGCGCAGGCCGACTCGCAGCGTTTTCAGCTCGAAGCGGCTTACCTGACGCTCACGTCCAACGTAGTGACCGCGGCCATCGCGGAAGCCTCGTTGCGTGCGCAGATCGCCGCTACCACGGAAATCCTCAACAGCGAGCGCGAGTCGGCGCGGATTCTGCGGCGCCAGTTCGAGTTGGGCTCGATCGCACAGACCGATGTCATGGCGCAGGACACGGCGGTCGCTAACCTGGAGGCGACGCTGCCGCCGTTGGAAAAGCAGTTGGCCATGCAACGGCACCTGTTGACGGCGCTGGCGGGTCGTTTTCCCAGTGACGAGCCGGCGCAACGGTTCGAGCTCGCCGACCTCACATTGCCGTTGGAAATCCCGCTCAGCGTGCCGTCCGCGTTGGTCCGGCAGCGGCCGGACGTGCTGTCGGCGGAAGCACAACTGCACTCCGCGAGCGCGGAACTCGGTGTCGCGACCGCGAATCTTTTCCCCCAGATCACACTGACGGGTTCCGTGGGGGGAACATCTACCGTGTTCAGTCAGCTATTCGCCAGCGGCAATACATTCTGGACCGTGGGCGGGAACCTGACACAGACTCTCTTCCAGGGCGGCACGCTGATTCATCAGAGGCGCGCCGCCGCGGCCGCCCTTGATGCGTCCGGCGCGCAATATCGAGCTGTGGTGCTGGCGGCATTTCAGAATGTCGCGGACTCCCTGACCGCGTTGCAGCTCGATGCCGACGCGGTGATCGCCAATTTGAAGGCTGAGCAGGCAGCCGCGGGGAGCCTGAAGGCGATTCGTCACAACGTGGAGCTGGGGCTGGTGGGTTATCTGGCACTCCTCACCGCCCAGCAGTCGTACAGCCAGGCCGTCCTGAACCTGGCGCAGGCCCGCGCAAACCGTTACTCCGACACCGCCGCACTCCTGCAGGCCCTGGGCGGGGGCTGGTGGAACCGGGAGAGCGATAAAGGCATCGCGAAGCATTGACCATCGACCGCAGTCGTACTACTTTGAGCGCCGCTAGGGGAGCCCCGCCAGGGGGCTGAGAGGCCATCGAACGCGGTGATACCGCGGCATGGCGACCCTCTGAACCTGATCCAGTTCATGCTGGCGTAGGAAAGTAATCTTACAGCGTTCACTGGATCTCCATGGTTACCGCCCAAGGAGCATCATCATGAACGCCGTTCCGCTGCAGGTCGCCCAAGAGGCATTGCCCGCTTCCCGCAAGGTCTACAAGGCCGGGGAAATCCACAAAGGCCTGCGCGTACCCATGCGCGAGATCACCCTTCACCCGTCCTCGGGTGAGGCGCCGGTGACCGTGTACGACTCCTCGGGGCCGTTCACCGACCCGACCGTGAAGATCGATATCGAGCGCGGCATCGGCCGTATCCGGGAAGGGTGGGTTACTGCTCGCGGTGATGTCGAAGTGTACGACGGCCGCCCTGTGTTGCCGGTCGACAACGGCAACGTGATCGGCACGAAGGGCGCCGCACCTGAATTTCCGAATCTTCGCCGTCCCTACAGGGCTACGGGCGGGAAGGCCGTCACGCAGCTCGCCTATGCTCGCGCAGGCATCATTACCGCGGAGATGGAGTACATCGCGATCCGCGAGAACATCGGGCGCGCGCGCAACAAGGAGCCCCTCAAGCAGGATGGTAACTCGTGGGGCGCCCACATCCCGGACTATGTGACGCCGGAATTCGTGCGCGCGGAAGTCGCCGCCGGCCGCGCGATCATCCCGGCTAACATCAACCATCCGGAGTCGGAGCCGATGATCATCGGCCGCAACTTCCTGGTGAAGATCAACGCCAACATCGGCAACTCCGCTGTCACATCCTCCACGGCTGAGGAAGTGGACAAGATGGTCTGGTCAATCCGCTGGGGCGCGGACACCGTCATGGACCTTTCCACCGGACGTAACATCCACACGATCCGCGAGTGGATCATCCGCAATTCGCCGGTTCCGATCGGCACGGTGCCGATTTACCAGGCGTTGGAGAAGGTCGATGGTGTCGCCGAAGACCTCACCTGGGAGATTTTCCGCGACACGCTCATCGAGCAGGCGGAGCAGGGCGTCGACTACTTCACCATTCACGCGGGCGTGCGTCTCGCTTATGTGCCGCTTACGGCGAACC
>JAQGOE010000292.1 GCA_028293725.1 Gammaproteobacteria bacterium
TGTTGGTAGGGCGTGTCGGGGGTGTCCGGGAAGATCGTGCGCAGGCTCTCGTGACGGGCGAGCAGGTCCTGCAGGGCTGCCGCCAGGGCGCCGGGGGAGAGCGTGCCGCTCAAGCGCAGGGCGATGACGATGTTGTAAGTGGCGCTGGGTCCTTCCATGCGGTTGAGGAACCACAGGCGCCGTTGGGCAAAGGAGAGGGGAATCTGCGGGGGCCGGCACTGGGGTTGCAAGGGCAGCGCGGCGCGTTGCGCGTGGCCCAACTGCGGGGCGAGGGCCGCGACCGTGGGAGCCTCGAACAGGGTGCGCAGGGACAGCTCCACGCCCAGGGTGGTGCGGATGCGGCTGACCAGGCGAGTGGCCAACAGCGAGTGACCGCCCAACTCGAAGAAATGATCGTGGATGCCGACGCGCGGCAGATGCAGGGTCTCGGCGAAGAGCGCGCACAGGATCTCCTCCTGCGGAGTGCGCGGGGCGCGCCAGGGGGCGGTGTTGAACTCCGGGGCGGGCAGGGCCTTGCGGTCGAGCTTGCCGTTGGCGGTGAGGGGCAGACCCTCCAACACCACGATGACGGCTGGCACCATGTAGTCGGGCAGGCTCTGGGCGAGTTGCTGACGCAGCGATGCCGGATCCAGCGGCGGGACGGCGGCGGGCGGTGCGCTCGTCAGGGTGGGTTCGGCAGCCTGTGTGTCATCGGCCGCGGCGGCCTCTGCAGCGGCCGGGGTGCTCCGGGCGGTGACATAGCCGACGAGGCGCTTCTCCCCCGGAGTATCCTCGCGCACCAGCGCGGCGGCCTGGGCGACCTGGGGATGGCGCAGCAGGGCGGCCTCGATCTCCCCCAACTCGATGCGAAAGCCGCGGATCTTCACCTGCGCATCGCTGCGGCCGAGGTACTCGAGCACACCGTCGGGCCGCCAGCGTGCCAGGTCTCCGGTGCGGTACATGCGGGAGCCGGGGGTGCCAAAGGGATCGGGCAGGAAGCGCTCGGCGGTGAGCGCGGAGCGGTGCAGGTAGCCGCGCGCCAGTCCTGTCCCGGCCACATAATCATCATCGGGGTGGCTTCGGTCGTCGCCATGGTCGCTTTGGGCAACGGAGCACGAGTCCGTGTCCAGAGTCAGGTCGCCGCGCTGGGCCAGAATCTGCTCACGATCTTCGCGGGCACCAGCCGCTCGGGCGGTGTATCGGGAGGGTTGGGCAGCGCGAGTGCGCTTACGCTCGGCGATGCGGAGGCCATTCGACGTGAAGCGGCTGATATTGTCGCCATCAGTCCTGAAATCTCCACGTCTGCGCAGGTGGTCTCCAACGGCCGCAACTGGTCCACGAGCATCGTGGGCGAAGCGCCGGACTACCTCGTCATTCGCGAATGGCAGCTCGCCTCGGGCTCGATGTTCACCGAACGTGATGTGCGCGCCGCGGCCAAGGTCGCTCTGGTCGGGTCCAAGACCGCGCATGAGCTGTTTGGACCTCTCGACCCTGTCGGTCAGGCCGTGCGCATCAAGAACATTCCATTCGTAATCACCGGCGTACTCGCGAGCAAAGGTGCGGGCATGGGCGGTCAGAACCAGGACGACCGCATACTCGTCCCCTACACGACGGCGATGAAACGGATCACGGGGGATAGATACCTGCATTCAATCAACGTGCAGATCGTCAGCACGGAGCGTATGGACGCCGCGCAACAGCAGATCACGAGCCTGCTGCGCCAGCGCCATCGTCTGGCCGGGGATCGGGAGGACGATTTCAACATTTTCAATCAGAAGGAAATCGCCGATACAGTGAGCCAGGTTACCGGGGTGATCACGCTGCTGCTCGGCAGCGTCGCCAGCATCTCGCTCCTGGTGGGTGGCATCGGAATCATGAACATCATGCTCGTCAGCGTTACCGAACGCACCCGGGAGATCGGTATCCGAATCGCCGTCGGGGCGCAGCCGTTCGCAATCAAACTGCAGTTCCTCATCGAAGCCATGATTCTCAGTGTGCTGGGCGGGTCCGTCGGCGTAATTTGCGGGATCGGCATCTCACGGCTCGTTCAGGTCTTTGCCGATTTCAAGGCGATCGTCTCGATCGGGTCGGTCGTCCTCGCGTTCGGGGTGAGCTGTGCGATCGGCATATTTTTCGGCTTCTATCCTGCTCGCAAGGCAGCGGCCCTCGACCCGATCGAGGCCCTGCGGTATGAATGAGCGTGCCGACGGACTGACCTGAGGGTGAGCTGGGAGCGGTGTGCCCGGCGCCGGATCTGACAAACTCAGGTCAGGGGTGTGATTTGACTTTGAAGCTTGAAGAAAGTGGAGCGCGACGGACCGCATTGCGAACACTGACGCTGAATTTGCCGCACACGCCCCCTGCTGAAGGTACGCTGCGGCCCCAACCCGGTTTTGCGCGCACTGCGCGGCGCCGGTGGATTTTCTTCTGGGGGACCTCATGCGTCGATTGATCTTCGGTCTGGTCATCGCGGCCGGTGTGGCCGCGTATTCGCAATCCGGCCCGGCCGCCACTGCAGCCAGCGCGGGCACTGCTGGTGCCAGCACAGGCGCCGCGGCTGCCAGGCACAACTCCAACGACGTCGAGTGGACCCAGCACGGCGGCAACCCGAACGAGCAGCGCTACAGCAAGCTCAAACAGGTGACCGCTGACAACATCGGGCATCTGGGCCTTGCCTGGTATGCGGACATCCGCGAGCGCGGCGGCTACCAGAGCACGCCGCTGGTGATTGACGGGGTACTCTACATGACGGCCCCGTGGAGCAGTCTCTACGCGTTCGACGCGAAGTCCGGCAAGCAGCTGTGGAAGGTCGACCCGGCGGCGCCGCGCGAGATCGCCGCCACCTCGATCTGCTGCAACATCTCCAACCGCGGCGCGGCCTATGCGGACGGGAAGATCATCTGGGGTACCATCGACGGGCGCCTGATGGCGGTGAATGCGAGGACTGGCCAGAAGGCCTGGGAAGCGCGCGTCGCGGACCCGAAGCTGCAGTACTCGATCACCGGCGCGCCGCGCATCGGCGATGGCCTGGTGTTCATCGGCGTGGGCGGCGCGGAGTTCTACACCCGCGGCTACCTCGTCGCGTATGACGTGAAGACGGGCAAGCCGGCGTGGAAGTTCTACACCGTGCCGGGCGATCCCTTAAAGGGCCCGGACGGCGAGGCGTCCGATAATGTGATGCCGATGGCCGCGAAGACCTGGAACGGCAAGTGGTGGGAGAAAGGCGGTGGCGGCAGCACGTGGGATGGGATCGTCTACGACCCGCAGTCGGATCTGGTGATCTTCGGCACCGGCAATGGCCTGCCGTGGCCGGCGCAACTGCGCTCGCCGGGCGGTGGCGACAACCTGTTCACCTCCTCCATCGTCGCGGTGCATGCGAAGAGCGGCAAATACAAGTGGCACTACCAGGCCACGCCGATGGACGGCTTCGATTTCGACAACACCGCGCCGCTGACGCTGGCAGACATCACCGTCGATGGCCATCCGAAGCACGTGGTGATGCAGGCGCCGAAGAACGGAGTGTTCTATGTGATCGAGGCTGCAACTGGCAAGGTGGTGTCGGCGGATCCGTATGTACCAAAGATCAACTGGGCGCTGGGCTTCGACAAGGCGAACAACTGGAAGCCCATCCTCAATCCTGAAGCCAACTACGGCAAGACAGGCAAGGGTTTCTACGTGCTGCCTTGGCAGGCGCATGTATGGCATCCGCAATCGTTCAACCCGCAGACGGGCCTGATGTACGTGCCAGCACGTCGCGGCGTGGGTTCGTTCGTCGCCGAGGAAGGTGGTCGCATCCTGGGCAACCAGATGGTAGATGTTGGCAGGGGCCGTCCGCCGGAAGGCACGCGGCCCGAGGTCGAGAACCCCGGCGCCTACCTGCTGGCCTGGGACCCGGTGGCCCGCAAGGTGGCCTGGGAGCAGCGCGAAGGAAGCGGCAGCGCCGGCACGCTCACGACCGCCAGCAACCTAGTGTTCCAGGGTACGCCGGGGCAGAAGTTCGCGGCGTTCCGCGCCGACACCGGCGAGAAGGTGTGGTCGGTCGAGACTCAGGGCAACGTCGTGCCGGGCCCGGTAACGTACTCGATCGACGGCGTCCAGTACATCGCGGTAATCTCCTCGGCCAGCACCGGTTTTGCCGCCGCCGCCGGCAAGAACCGCCTGCTGGTGTTCAAACTCAACGGCGACGTGCAACTGCCGCCGGCCCCGCCGCCGGTGCAGCAGGTGCTCAATCCGCCGGCGGACTTCGGCGACGCCGCGATGCACGCGCGCGGCCAAGACCTTTACGAGCGCAACTGCACCGGCTGCCACGAGGGCGGGCGCCTGTTCAGCGGCTTTCCCGACCTCAACTACACAGTCGCGCTCAACGCTCCAGATTTGTTCGAGGCCATCGTGGTCGATGGCGCGCTCGTCGAGAACGGCATGATCTCGTTCAAGAACGCACTGAAGGCGGCGGATGCAGAGGCGATCCGCTCCTTCCTCACCGCGCGCGCGAACGAGCTGAAGCGCAACCCTCCGCCGATGCTGGGGCCGCGTGGCCCTGGCGGCCCGCCTCCGGAGGCTGGCCCACCGCCAAGTGCAGGTGGTCCGCCTGCGCCGGCCGCGCACCAGTAGGTGCGATCGGCCGGCGGGCGATAACGCCCGAGCTGCGTGTGCCTAACTTGATTTAGTTGACTGAGAAACAATGACCTGCCCCGCATCTCACGCCAGAGTCCCATGCAGTAGCGCAGGTCTCGGCTTCCGGGATGGACCGAGATCTCGGGGTGCGAGTCAGGTCAAACCCGAGCCGCCAGATTCGTGTTAGCTCTCGGCCGGACGCCGCAGCAGATCCGTCGCCCGAGCAATGATCGTCATCGAATACGAAGAAAAACGATCGCGGGCGTCTCTGAAGGCTGGCAAGCACACGAGCACCCGCAGGAGGCGCTATCCGTACAGGGCCAAACCAACTCTATCCAGATCCCGTCGTTGCAGGAGCTATTCGGCTCGTTCAAAGTCGTCAGCGATGATTGGGAAGTTCGCTTTGAGGGCTGATCTTCGCGAGACTCAGGCGGCTTTGCAGCGAGCCACCGGGCGGATCAGAAAATAACGTGGTAGCGGGGGGCCGCTACGAGCTTTATAGCGATTACCCCCTTCAAATTCAGGCAGTTGCGGCTAGCATTGCTACCCGCCATAGGCGGGTGGTGGGCGCCATGTGGTCCGATGATGGACTATGCTTCCCTGAGTTTGTTCGCGTAAAGTATCAAATAATGATACTTTACGCAGATGAAATTGGAGCGCTCTCGCGCAAGCGACTATATCCGTAGCCTGGCAGCAGGTGGCCGCTATAGCTTCACGTCGGAAGAAGCCCGGAAGGCTTTGGGGGTATCCCCTGCAGCCGCGAAATTGGCGCTCCATCGGCTCATTCGTGAGGGAGAGGTCGCCTCGCCAGCACGCGGCTTTTACGTGATCGTTCCTCCCGATTACACGTCCCTGCGCTGTTTGCCCGCGGATCAGTTTATCTCGGCCCTGATGCAGCGCGCAGGGCAGCCGTATTACGCGGCGCTGCTGACGGCGGCGCAATATCACGGTGCTGCCCACCACCGCCCACAGGAATTTCAGGTGATGTTGGCCAAGTCACGCCGGCCCCTCCATTGCGGCAAGGTACGTGTTGCGTTTTTTGTCCGCAAGCGCCTACGTGAGGTATCTCTTCAGAGTTTCAACACTCCCCGAGGGCCGATTCAGGTTTCATCGCCCGAAACGACTGCGGTCGATCTCGTTGGGTATCAACATCAAATCGGAGGGCTGGATCAAGTTGTCACGATTGTTTCCGAGCTCGCGGACCGGCTCGATGCGCAGAAGTTAGTCAGCGCTGCGCAGACAGCACCGTTGCCATGGGCACAACGACTCGGCTATCTTCTGGAGCGGGCAGGCGCCGCCGACAAGGTTGCGTCTTTGAAAGCCTACATACACAGTGTTGCACCGGAGAACACCGCGCTTCTACCTCAGCAGAGCACGGTTGGAAAGCGTCGCGATGTGCACTGGAAACTCATCGTTAATGCGGACGTGGAGCCGGACGTGTGATCCCGCGTGACTACATCACCGAGTGGCGAGCGCATTCGCCTTGGGTCGAAGATTTCCAGGTCGAGCAAGACCTCGTGATTTCGCGCGCCCTGGTCGCAATCTTTAGTCATCCTGCACTTCGGAAATCCCTTGCCTTCCGCGGCGGGACTGCGCTCTATAAGCTGCATCTCAAACCTGCAGCTCGTTATTCCGAGGACATCGATCTTGTCCAAGTCGACCCTGAGCCCGCCGGCCCGATCATGGGCGCCTTGCGCGAGGTGCTCGATCCGTGGCTTGGCAAACCGCAATGGAAGCAGACCGAAGGACGCGTCACCTTTGTCTACCGATTCGACTCTGAAGGCGTTCCGCCGTTGCGGCTGCGACTGAAGGTCGAAATCAATTCTCGCGAGCACTTCTCCGTCTATGGAGTAACGGCTGCCACTTTCGCCGTGTCGTCGCGCTGGTTCGCGGGCGAATCGGAAATTCGCACCTATATGCTCGATGAGCTACTTGGCACGAAGATGAGGGCGCTCTACCAGCGCAAGAAGTGCCGGGACCTTTTCGATCTTGCGGTGGCGTTGGAGCGCGGAGCGGTGGACCCTGCGCGAATCGTTGTCACCTTTTCGCGCTATATGGAGCACGGTGGCCACAAGGTGTCGAGAGCTGAATTTGAGCAGAACATGGAGGCCAAGCTTCGCGATGCGCAATTCAGCAACGACATCGGACCACTGCTCGCCCCTGGGTTTGAATGGGACACAGCACGGGCCGCAGCGCGAGTGCGTTCGCAATTGATCGAACGCCTCGCGGGCGATCCGTGGCAAGGCGATGGCAACAAGCGGCCGTCGCGCCGGTAGGGTTGTGACGTTGACTGGCGATGACCGGCCGATGAGTGCGGACATCTATTGGATAAAAGACGTTCCTTGCGGGCGGCTCGCGATATTGGGTCGCCCGCGAGCGGGAGATTTGCTCCATGACGAAATCACGGACCGCCCTGGCACACTGACTGCCGCGCTCGGCCTTCCTCCGGGGCGAGATTCTTTAACGGTCGTCGTGCCAGCGCATGAGGCGATAGGTGAGCCCGAGCGCCAGCGTAATGGCCGCTAACCCCAACAGATATTACGGATTGGCGGCCTCAAACACGAGCGCGGTGATCACTCCCACACAGAGCCGGTACAATGCGACGGCAACAATCAGAGCGATGACGACGGTAACGACGATCGCCACCGCAGTCTCGAAGCGCTGGTAGTATGTCAGAACGCTCCACTGCTCCCTGCCGCGCTTCCAACGTTCCGACGTCGTCGGCTCTGCCACCCTCGAGCTCACATTGGCACCGAGGAGCCATCAGTCCGTGTGAGCGGTCCGCGCGAGTCTACGCTGCACCCCAGGCAAGGCAGCCGCACGACGAACTCGCTGCCCCGCCCCGGCCCTTCACTGTAGGCATCCACCTCTCCGCCATGCAATTCCACCAGGTGCCGGGCGAGGGCGAGTCCCAGGCCCAGCCCGGCCTCGGAACCGCGCTCGGCCTGAACGTAGGGATCAAATACACGCGTCAACATGTCACCCGCAATTCCGACGCCGGTATCGCGCACCCGGACCAGCGCCCAATCGGACTCTGTCCCAACTGAAATGCCGATCCAGCCACCTCGATCGGTGAACTTTGCCGCGTTGATCAACAGATTGATGAACACCTGGGCCAAGCGGCCGTCATCGCCGTTCACGAGCGTCGATTCCTCCGGCACTACCACGGTCAACCGTTGTCCGCGGGCTGCGATCACCGGTTGAGCCGCCTCGACGGCGGCCTGGACAGTGGCTCTGAGATCGACTGTAGTCCGCCTTAGCTTGATCTGCGCGTTCTGCGATCGTGCGAGTTCGAACAGATCATCGATGAACCGCGCCAGCTGGGTAAATTGTCGGGCCAACAGGGTGCACGATTGGCTGACTATCGTTGGCTCGTTGAAATGCTCACGCAGCAGATGCAGCGCATTAGACATGGGTGCCAGCGGCCCGCGCATCTCGTGCGCGAGCTGCCCAAGAAACTTGTCCTTGAGTGCAACGCGACGGCGCAGCTGCGCGATTAGGCGCGCATTCTGGTCGGCGTCCATGGCAGTTATCACCCATTCGCCTGTTCTCGAGCCGTTCTCCAGCAGCGGCTTACCCCATTCGAGCTGACACACATAGCTTGCCTGCGGCAGAAACCGCGCGCGACGCTCAAGCGCGTACGGCTCCCCGGAGTTGACAGCCTGCTCCCATGTCTGCTCCCAGGACGTGCGGTCTACCGGATGCAGCGCCGGCATGTAGCTCTCGACAAACGATGCGCCCACATGGATCTGTGTAAATGACTGCCATGCCAGATTGCCATACACGAGTCGACCCGTCCCGTCTACGACCCAGACAAGTTGGGCGAGAGAGTCCGCCAGACTGCGAAAGTGTGCCTCTGTAGCTCGCATCGGTGGGCCCTCGTCAACAGGCGCCGCCGGCCCAACCCATCGGTGCTCTCGCCAACACCCGGCGATCGCAGATTTGCACCCGGCGCGCATCGCGGTATGCGATGGCGCGACGCGCCCACAGCTCGGTCAGAGTACGGCTCACGGTCTCGACGGCCATCGCGAGATAGTCAGCGATGTCAGATCGAGACATGGGCAGACGTACCCATGGGGCTTGCTCGACGCCCGCTCGGTCGGCCATCTCTAGCAGGAAGGCACCGACTTTTTCAAGTGCGCTACTCCCGGCGAGAATGAGCGTGCGTCGTTGCAGACGAGCGATTGACTCAAACGCAGCTTGACGGATGTGCCGAGCGACCTGGGGATAGGAGTCGGCGAGACGCTCCGCGCTGCGCCGTGGAAACCGAGCGACCAGGCTTCCAGCAACAACCGCCAGCTGCTGGAGACTCTCATGGGTGGTCTCGGCAGGGCTAGCTCTGGAAAATCGCTCGACCAGCTTGCCGAAAGATACGGCCGAGGAAATCTCCATGTTGGTCCTCCGGGGTCCTTCAGCAGGCGTATCGCAACGGCCTCCTACCCTAGAGACAGACGCTGCTCGCGACCAGTCCACCTTAGTACATCGGATTGACCCTTTCGGTCGGCGGCGTTGAGGGACTGCCCTGCCGGCAGAGCATCCTCGACCAGCCGCAGGAGTCGCTCGGGGTCGAATGGCTTGTACAAAACGGCCATAGCCTCAGCTTGCAACAACCGTCTGCGCAGGCGCCCGTCGGGGTCACTTTCCGCAGTGCAATAGATGATCGGAACGGTGACGCCGGCCGCCTGGAGCCGACGCTGCAGCTCCAGTCCGCTCATTCCCCGCAGCCGTCGGATCCTACGATGGGACGCTGTGGGTAGTCGCAATCCGCACCGACGCCAGAGCTGAGCCCGAACCGCGGTTGAATCCAACCCCCTCAAGGCCGCCTCTCCTCAACCCTCTCCCCCCCATCACTCCCCACCCGATCCAACGCCCCCGGCAGCGGGGGAGGCGCCGTCGACACCTCCGGCGTCCGCACTTCCTCCACCGTCTTCTCCCACCCCCCACCCAACGCCCGGTACAGCGTCACGATATCGTTCACGATCTGCACATCAGCCTGCACGAGCGCCTGGCGGTCTGACAAAACCGTACGCTCCGCATCCAACACCTGGATAAAGCTCGTAAGCCCATGATCATACTGATTCCGCGCCAACGTCCACGTCGACTCCGCCGAGTCGAGCGTATCCTGGAGCAGATCCCTCGAGGCCTTGTCGGTCCGGTAGGCAACCAGCCCATCCTCGACCTCCCGCAAAGCATTCAACACCGTCCCCCGATAACTCAACGCCGCCTCCTGCTGCTCAGCCCGTGCGAGCGTGAGATTTGACGAAAGCTGTCCCCCCGAAAAGATCGGTAAAGAGATCGCAGGTCCGGCACTATAGAAATGACTCGCCCAGTCGGTGAGATAGCTCGGATCGAGCGCCCTCATCCCGAAATTACCGGTGAGCGAGATATCAGGATAAAAGGCTGCCACCGCAACCCCAACCCCCGCCGTAGCCGCGTGAAGGCTGGCCTCAGCCTGCCGAATATCGGGCCGTCGCCGCGCCAATGTCGAAGGCACCCCAACATCCACGACGCCCGGAATCCGCGGCAACGGCTTGCTCTCCAGCAACTGATCGTCCACAGCGCCCGGCCCTTGCCCAATCAACACGCTCAGCATGTTCAGAGCCTGTTGGACCTGCTTGTCATAAGAGGGCAACTGCCGTCGAGCGTCATCGAACTGGGTGCGCGCCTGGTCGACATCAAGCTCGGTCGTCAAACCGTTCTGCTGCCGCCGCACGGTAAGATCCCAGATTTCTTTCGCTGCCCGGACGTTCGACTCCTGGCTCGCCTTGAGCGCCTGCGCGCCGCGAAGCTGGATATAGCCCTGAACGATCTCACTCTCCAGCACGATGAGCGCATCATTCAGCGCCTCGGTCTGCGCCTGCGCCCTCGCGCGCGCCTGCTCCACCGACCGCCGCACACGACCAAAGAGATCCAGCTCCCAGGACGCATCGAGCCCGTACTGATAGAGGTTCTGGGGCGTAGTGAGCTGGTTGAGCGCCTGGGTCCCGCCGGTGGAGATGCTCTGACTGAGTCCCGGTACCGTGGCATTGTAAGGCGCCAGTCGGTCCGCGAGCTGGTTGAGATCCCGGTAAGCCCCCTGCGACTCGAAAATCCCCTTGGCGCCTAACTGCTCGCGTTGATAACTCGCGTTGCCGCTGAGCGTAGGCAACCCCGCAGCCCGCGCGGCAATGATCCCCTGCCGTGCCTCGAGCACCCGGAGCACGGCCTGTTGGACATCGAGATTCCCGGCAATACCTTTCTCGATGACGGCGGTGAGCACGGGATCGTTGAACGACAGCCACCACCTCGGATCCGGATCGCTGCCTTGATTCGCAAGCTGACCGCGCGCAGCCTCGTCTTTCCAAGCCGGAACCGCGGGTGGGTCCGGGCGCTTATAGTTGGGCCCCACGGTGCAGCCCCACAGGCACAAAGCGGCGCTCGCACTACCGACAAAACCACGGAATCTCATTCGCCACTCCGTGCCTTCGGCTTCCCGCCGGACATCAACAGCCCGATGGGCACGAGTGTCAACGCCAACAGCCCCGAAATGAGAAACACGTCGTTATAGGCTAACACCGCGCTCTGCCCCTGCAGGATCTGGAAAACCTGCCCGGGAGCCGCCTGCCGCGCTGCCTCGACCGATTGCCCGAGGCTCACCCCCGCGGCCTGCAGGTTCTGCAACAGAACGTTGTAAGGTTGGTTGGTGGGCGAGAGGTGCTCGATCTGGTACTGCTGCCGGATTTGCTCATGGTTCGTGATCAATGCCGTCGACACCGAGATACCGATTCCGCCCAACACGTTGCGCGCCATCGTGAACAGGGCTGCGCCGTCACCGTGCTCTTCTTTGGGTAGGGTTTGATAGGCGGCCGTGCTGATTGGAACGAAGAGCAGGGCCAGCGCCGCGGTTTGCGTGGCGCGGAAAACGGCCAGGTGGAAGAAATCGAGCTGCGGCACCAGGTTTTCCGAAAAGAAGAGGGCGCCTGCGAGCGCCAGGCCGCCCGCGGCGATGATGTATTTCACCGGAATGAAGCCCATGGCCCGACCGACGACGGGGATCAACGAGATGAGCACGAGAGCGCCAGGCGCGAGCACGAGGCCCGCCCACGTCGCGGTATAGTTCAACTGGGTCTGCGCGAACTGCGGGATGGCCACCGCACTCTCGTACAGCACGAAGCCCATCATTCCGATCGCCGTGGTTCCCAACACGAAATTGCGATCGCGGAACACCCGCAGGTTCACGACCGGGTGACGGACATACAACAGGTACACCGTGCCGACGGCAAACCCTATCAGCGAAATGCCGTAAAGTGCCCTGATCGTGTAAGACCCCAGCCAATCGAGGTCTTCGCCCCTGTCGGTCGCGACCTCCAGGCAGCCGAGCGCCATGGTGATGAACACGACACCCCAGTAGTCGAAAGGCGGCGCATGCTTCGCCTCGCGTTTCGCCTTCGGAGAATCCTCCACCAGGTGCATCACCCCGAAAAACGTCCCGACGCCGATCGGCACATTGATGAGGAAAATCCAGTGCCAGGTGTATTGATCGGTGAGGTAGCCGCCGACCACAGGGCCCAGCACCGGGGCGATGATGGTCGCGATCGCCGTGATCGAGAACGCCTGTTGACGCTTGTCGGGAGGAAACGTGTCGAGAATAATCGCCTGCTGGGTCGGCTGCAAACCGCCCCCGAAAAACCCCTGCAACGCGCGGAAGATCAACAACTCCACGAAGTTGGTGGAAATCCCACACAGGAATGAGGTAATGGTAAAGCCTGCGATGCTCAGCAAAAAATAGCGCTTGCGCCCTAAGCGCATGGCCAGGTTTCCGGAAATCGTCAGCACGATGCCGTTGGCAACGAGATAGGTCGTCAGCGCCCAGGTGCTCTCGTCGTTGCTGACCGCGAGGCTACCCGCGATGTGGGGAAGCGCCACATTCACGATGGTGGTGTCGAGAACCTCCATGAACGCGCCGAGCGTCACGACGATGGCGATTCCCCAGATGCTCGCGCCGCCTCCCGACTCGCTCATCAGAAGTGCACCGTCGGCTCGACGGACAGGCCGAGCGGCAGGAACGGCCACTGCTCGAGCCCATGATCGATGATGATCTTCACCGGCACGCGTCGCACGATCTTCACGAAGTTACCGGTCGCATTCTCGGCGGGAAACGCCGTGAAGCGGGCGCCGCTGCCGGCCTGGATACTCTCGATATGGCCGCTGAGGTGAAGTTGGGAATACGCATCCACCTTCACATCCACGAGCTGTCCAACCCGCATCCGGTCGAGCTGCGTTTCCTTGAAGTTCGCGACAACCCAGACATCCCGCGTGACGAGATAGAAGACCTGCTGACCAGCCTGGGCGTAGGTGCCCAGGTCGACATTGCGACGGGTGATCTGGCCATCCTGCGGCGCCGTGACTTCCGTATAGGACAAGTTGAGTTCCGCTTGAGCGAGATTCGCCCGCGCCTGCTCCACCTGGGCCTTGCGTTGGAGGAGGGTCACTTCGGATGTCTGGATGGTCTCCTTGACGAGGGAGGCCACGGAGACTTGCGCCTCGGCTGACTTAACGTTGGCCTCGTTCGAGCGAACGGCAGTCGTAGACTGGTCGAGATTGGTCTGAGTGGTCGCGCGCGGATCGACGCCATGCTGTCTCTTGGAGTCATTCTCACTTTGCGCCAGATTGGCACGCGCCTGCATCAACTGCGCCTCGGCCTGGGACCGGTTTGCCGGAGCACGCACGCGCGTCGTCGTCAGATCCACTTCGGCGGTGGCTTGCTGGGCCAGCGCCGCATCGAGATTGGCCTGGGCCTGGTCGCGGGCGACGATGTAATCGCGCGGATCGACCTTCAACAACACGTCGCCGGCGTGGACGAAGATGTTGTCGTTGACGCGGTTCTCGACGACATAACCGGAGACTTTCGGAGCGATCGAGACGGCATTTCCTTCGGTGTACGCGTCGTCTGTACTCTCCTGGTTTCGCGTCATCAGCCAATAGATGAGGCCGCCGATGAGGGCGAGTATTGCGACGATAATGAGGATGATGATCGGTAGCTTGCTCTTCGGCTTCTTCTGGCCGTCCTCCTTCTTGTCGTCTTTATCGTTGTCCTCCTTATCCTCCTTCTTGTTGCTTCTCTGACCGTCCTTTTTCTTGTCGTTGTTTTCGTCTTCCCGATCGTCCTGATCGTGCTCGCTCCTCTCCCACTGATGGCGATCCTCGTCTTGATGCGGGTGATCGACGTCAGCCGTGTCAGTCATATGAGTCTCTCGTGTATGCGCTTCACTTAGAACGCGGGCAGACGCCCGACGCAAATTGGGGTCATGAAGCCTCCCAATCAGCAAGTTGTGCGCCGGCAATCGCACCAGCCGTAGCGAGAGGACGGTTAATTATCCACTAACATCTGGCGGTCCGAGCCTCCGCCAGCGCTAAATCCTCGAGCGTGGCAATTTCGGCTCCGGTTCGTCGATCGGCGCCGCGACGCTTCGGCTGCGGTGCAGAGTTCGTGCGCCGGAGACGCAGCGAAAGTACGTTCTGTTGGAGGGCGACGAGCGGGTTGAATTCGACGTGCTGGTGTTTGCCACGGGCGCCGAGCCCAAGCGATCGCGTTGGCCCGAATCCGACCTTCCGAACGTGCACATGCTGCGAACCCTCGAGGACGCGGACGCTATTATTGAGAGCTCCAAGGGAGGCCGGCAGGTGGCCCGGGCCCTGTTCCGAAGTCGCGATGGCGTGCGGACCATTCCCCGAGGCCGGCGCCAGTCCTTGACGCGGGCCCGATTTCCCGGGTCCGAAGTCTAGGTCCGCGCGCTTGCCGCCTCAGGCCGGACGGTGTTCGCGCCCGATGCCGTGTCACCCGATGTTTTGGCTCCGCCGCCGACTGCGTCCGTGCCCGACTGCGCAGACGAGGTCGTGGATGCTTTACTCGAGGCGTCGCTCGGCGAGCTCTTGATATCTATCGTCCGCCGCGACGATTGCTGTTGCTGCTGCAACGGCACCGTTATCTCGAGTACGCCGTCGCGACAGGCGGCTTGCGCTTCCTCGGGCTTAGCGCCTTCAGGCAGCGCTACGCTGCGCGAGAACCGGCCGTAGCGACGCTCGGTGCGACGAAATCCACCGTCATCCACCTCGATCTCCTCGCGCCGTTCGCCTGACACCGTCAGCATGTCGTCATCGATCTCAATCGTGACATCGTCGGCGGCCACCCCCGGCAGGTCTGCCTGGACGACGAGCTCGCCGTTGCGTTCGAAGATCTCGAGCGCCGGCATCCATTCGACGGGCGGGCTGAGGGTCACGGGACTTGCCAGCCCGGCACTGCCACGGTTCCCCGTGACGACACCGCCCGTGAGCTGACCGAACAGCTGATCCATGTCGTCCGAGAGCCGCCGCATCAAGCCGTACGGTCCGCCGCTGAAGGGTCCCCCCTCCCACGACAAAGCGTCCCGGGGTGCAAGAGATTTGCTGCGGTTCTGCGCCGCTGGCATCGTGGTGCGCCGGTTGGTACCTGAGTTTTCTCTCGCCTGAACTTTTGGTTGCGCCATGACGTTCCTCCACTGGCAATTGCGGATGAGTGCGATTCGGGGCTACTGTGCGCCAGACCGTGGAGCCATGCTTTGACTGCAATCAATTCCCGGTGTCGACGCTGCGTGCGCAAGCACCGCGGCGCGGACTGAGTTCATCAGGTCATAACACGTAACACGCATGGCGAGCGTCGCCAGAAGTGGCTTGGCGAACACGAACATCGAGAGCCACAGAATGGCGCCCTGACGTTATCCTGATGATTTGATGGGAATCAATGCGGCACCGGTTCGGTGTGAGGAAGCTAGCGCGCAGTTACACCAATCCCGACATTGACGCAGTTTCGCTTTGAGTGATTAAGCCTGTAATGGGCGAGTTGCCTCAAGATAACTGTGGAGCTGCGCGACCACGGCCGCACCTTCGCCGACTGCGCCAGACACGCGCTTCACTGAACCCGCCCGGACATCACCAACCGCGAACACCCCGTGCAGGCTCGTCTCGAGCGGCTGAGGTCGCCGTTCCATGCTCACGTCGGTCGTGGCGCGAGTGGCGGCGGTCGGCTCGCCGGTCTGTACGAACCCTTTTGCGTCCAGACTCACGGCGCATCGTTTGAGCCATTCGGTATTCGTCCTTCGGCACGCAGTTGCCTCCAGCGCCAGTCCGAGCGCTGCATTGATGCCCATCAATTCCGCTACGGTAGGGATGACGGAGGATGGCGTTTCGGTGGGCTGTGGGCCTACCAGGAGAAGCTTATGCTCCGCATTCTCGGTATCTGCGGCAGCCTGCGCAAGGGCTCCTATAACGCTTTGCTGCTGCGAGCCTATGCTGACTGGGCGCCCCCGGAAACGATGATCGAGACCGCGCACATCGATGAGATCCCCGCGTACAACGAGGATGTTCGTCAGGTGGGATTTCCCCCGTCTGTCGGCCGCCTGCGGGATCAGGTTCAGCGCGCCGATGCCTTGCTGATCGTCACGCCGGAATACAACTACTCGATTCCCGGCGTGCTCAAGAACGCGATCGACTGGGTTTCGCGGCCTCCCAATCAACCGTTCAACGAGAAACCGATCGCGATCACCGGGGCGAGCCCGAGCATGCTCGGATCGGCCCGGGCGCAGTATGACCTGCGCAGGTGTTTCGTTTTCCTCAATTCGTTCGTACTCAACCAACCCGAAGTGATGGTTGCCCAGGCGCACGAGCGTTTCGACAAGGCGGGTAAGCTGACCCACCAGGGTTCGCAGAAACTCGTCGTCGAGCACCTTCAGGCGCTGGTTGCCTTCGTCGATCGGGTGCGGCCGCAGGGAGCGGCTTCCGCGGCGGCACCACGTTGATCGCGCCCAGATCGAATCGCGCGACGTCTAGTCCTGTTGCTCCGTCAGGCGAACGGCAAGAACGTCACAGGGCGCCCTGTGAACGACGACGTCCTCGGTAGGCTTGGTGAGGAAGGCGAGCCCATGCCGTTCTCGGCTTCCGATCACGATGAGATTTACCTCGTCGTCCACGGCGACGCGGATGATCTCACTCTTGATGTTGCCCACGACGACACGCCAATTGGTGTCCGGCACGCCGAGCTCCCGGGCGAGCCAGCTGATGTGCTTTTGCGCGCCGTCGATCAACTCGGCCTGCGTCGTCACAATGACTGGAACGACCGCATCCGGTGGAATGGGTGCGACGGTGGGAATCGGTTCGACTACGCTGACGATCTCCAGCTCCCCGTCGAGTGCCTCCGCGAGCGCTCGCGCGCGGTGCCCGATCAGAAGCGATTCAGGGGTCAGGTCGACGGCCAGCAGGATACGTTGATAGACAGACATACGCTCACTCCGAAGTCCTGCGCACTTTGCCTCACTCAGCAAGCGTCGTTATTGACGCGGCTCAATCCCACCGCGCGGCGTTAAGCTCAGCCGCTTCGCGAGGTCATGCGTTGGGAGCGCATTACCTTTGTTTCTCAAAAGCCTCGCTTTCGTTCCGTCGGCAATCAACACGAGTGCGCCCGCTGGAATGCGTACGTTTGTCATGACACGAGGGGAAGTATGGGCCAGACGGCGTGCCGTGGCTGCGGCAGCTTGGCAGCGACGTGCCAAGGCAACAGATCGTCGATCCTGTTAACACGCGCATCTACGCCCACACCACTCTCTGTCCCTCCGCGTTGAGCTAGACTTCGGGATACGGGCATCAATTGCCAAAATGCCCAGGGTGTTCGGCGTCGAACATCCGGATTCTCCGGCATACCCGCGGCTGGCAGGGAACACTCATGAAAATAGGTGCTGTCTATCCACAGATCGAACTTCGCGGCGACCCGGAGGCGGTTCGCCGCGTCGGGACCGGCGTGGAGTCGCTGGGCTTCGACTATCTCCTTACGTACGATCACGTCCTCGGTGCGACGCACGAGGGCCGCGAGCCCAAGCTCACGGGACCGTACACGGAGAAGGACCCCTTCCACGACCCGCTCGTGATGTTCGCTCACCTCGCCGCTCTCACTCGGCGCATCGAGCTCGTGACGGGAATCCTAATCCTACCGCAGCGCCAGACCGCCCTCGTTGCGAGGCAGGTGGCCGATGTGGACCTACTCTCCGGCGGACGCGTCCGCCTCGGTGTCGGCATCGGCTGGAACTACGTCGAGTACCAGGCGCTCGGGCAGAGCTTCAACACTCGCGGCAGGCGCCAGGAGGAGCAGGTGCAGCTGCTGCGCAAGCTCTGGAGCGAGCCCCTGGTGACATTCCAGGGCCAGTTCGATCACATCGACCGTGCCTGCATCAACCCCCGCCCAACTCGCCGCATCCCGATCTGGTTCGGAGGTTTCTCCGAGCCTGTCTTTAGGCGAGCTGCGCGATTCGGCGATGGCTTCATCTTCACCGGCTCCCAGGAGGGAGCCATGGAAGCGTGGAAGCAGGTAGAAAAATTCCTGCGCGAAGCGGCCCGCGAGCCGACGCAGTTCGGCAAGGAGATGGTGGTCGGACACTTTGACGAGACCCCTCAGGCAGTCGCCGCTCGAATCGAGTGGTGCCGAGAGTGGGGGTGCACTCACGTCGCGATCGACACGATGGGAAAGGGATTCCCGACCGCCGAAGCTCACCTCCAGTTCCTGTCCGAAGTGCAGCAGAGAGTCGGTCGCTCTTGAGGAGCGGATCGCGCGCGCCGCGGCGGTCCGCAAAAATCGATCAGAGGCTGGACCCACAGGGTCGGATAGCCGAACGAATCAAGATCGTCGGCGAACAGGAAATTTGCACTAGCATCGTCGTCGCCGCGGAATTGCGGTATGGAGCTGCCAAGAAGGCCTCCCCGCGGCTGACGGCGCAGGTCGAAGCAGTGCTCGCCGCGATCGATACACTGCCCTTTGACTCTCCCGCCGACGAAATCTATGGATCGATACGCACGCAGCTTGAGTTGGCCGGCACTCCCATCGGTGGCAACGATCTCATCATCGCAGCGCAGGCTGTAACCCTCGATCTCACGCTGGTCTCGGACAATGAAAGGGAATTTGCGCGCGTTGCTGGATTACGCATCGAGAATTCGTTAAAGGACTAGTCAACAAGCTTGTCCGGAACAGACCGGCTCAAATTGGTAGCGGGAGCAGGTGTGTACCACAGAAATAATCGCGCGATTAGCTGCTGACGAGACACTGTGAGACCGAATAATCAAGGTCAACCACGCTGGTGAGCATGGCGCGGCCAACATTTATCGGGCACAGTTACTCGCCTGCTGGTGGCGTAACTCCGATCTGAAGTTTGAATTGTGCGAGTTTCTCGATCACGAGAAGCGGCATCGCGCGATCTTCGCGTCTGAGCTTACCCGACGTGGCCGGCCCCGTTGTCAGAGCTACTGGCTCTGTGACAACAGCGTTTGATTGCGAGTCACGCGTGAGCCGCATTGTGAGTCTTGGATACTGGGAAGACCCAGCTTGTCTCAACGATCCCCTGCTCTGGGTTTTTTTGACTCCTCATACCGCAAGATGTTTGCCCGTCTAACGGCATCGGTAGATTCAACAAGGGCATTATTCCCCGGATAGTGACGATAGAAAGATCGCGGTACGGTCCAGGGGCCCAAAATGTCGTCCACCTCAAGATCGCGCAATCCCGATCGCGGGACGTAACAGACAGTAAGGAAAGGTAAGGTTGGTCTTAAAAACTGGACGTGATCAGCGAGTCCCTTCTATGCTCTAAGCGCTCCCATCCACTACACACTAAGGGACTAACATGACGCTGTTGAATGAATCTTCTCGCAAAGAACCCATATCCAAAGATTCGCCTGAACTCACGGCCGCCGTGCTCAGCTTCATGTTGGTGCTCGCCACCGCCGGCACGGCCACCGCGCAAGTCACCGGACCGGAAGACGGCGGCTCGACCGGCCTCGTCGCCACCACGTTCGCGTCGGGCTTCACGATGACCACCGCCACCGGCGTCGAGGTCACCGTCAACGAGACCTCCTCCACCAGGACGGTCGGCGGACCGGCCCGCGACGTACAAAAGGGCACCAGCGTCCTGGTGCTCGGACTGGACGACCGCGCCACCATCACCGCCGACGGGGTCGTCATCCAGCCCCACGGCGACGGCGGTGCCGCCGCCGCCAAGGCGAACGGGGTGATCCCCTTCGAGTCCGGGGTGCCGTCGCCCGTGAAGTCGGTCGGCACCATCCCGGCCTCCTACACCCAAGGCCAGGGCACGCTCGTCAACGGCATCCAGGCGTATATCCCGGTCGCGGTCGCGCAGGCCGTGTTCCCTGGCGGCATCGTGGACCGCGTCGACCTTTTGAGCGACGGCAGCTACGAGGTGCACAACATCAGCATCAACTGGCCCCACCACGTCTTCGTCAGCAAGGACTTCGTGTTCCTCGGCGCTGAGTGACCCTCAGCTTCCCGGCGGCGACGCTGACTGATCGGGTAGGCGGCGGGCTCAAGCCCGCCGTCCTCCCACACCACCGTAAATGCGGTTCCGATGACAGCGTGAGCGAATGGGACAACATCTCCTTCACTACAATGTCGCCACTACTTGCTTTACTCGCTCAATATCCGTCCGGCGGGCGACAATTCCCGATGTTTCGAGTCGACGCATTCGCGCCGCGAAATTTTCGCCGCTGGGTCGCTGGTACCCGGAGGCCCCGCGGACCGCTACCCGCGTGAGACTGAACGACCGCGTCGAGATTAGGCGAATCTCGGCACCAGCTTTCGTCGCGACCAAACTGGAGGCGTTTCTTGAACCGTGGTTGCGGCGACTTTCTATCGAGTCACGATCTGGAAGACGTGCTCGCCGTCGTGGATGGCCGCCCATCTATTGTTGACGAGCTATACCGCTCGACGTCAGCGGATGGCTGATCTCCAAGGTTCCTTGGATGGACGCACCGAGAGTTCTTGTGTCACTGTGCTGCATCAATCTTCGTTCAAGCTCTCGAACTGTTCCGCGAGAAAGTCGATCAGTGTCCTGACCGACGGCAACAATCCGCGGCGTGAAGCGAAGACTGCGTGAATGATCTCGCGTCGTGGTGTCCACTCCGGCACTACTCGTACCAACTCACCACGCGCCAATTGATCCACCACCATCATCGTAGGTAGCTGCACGATGCCTGCTCCGGCGATGGCTGCAGAGCGCAATGCGGACAAGCTGCGAGTAATCAGGCGTGGGCGGTGGTGAATGGTTGCCTGTGCGGCGTTCGGTCCAAACAGATTCCAGGCATGCTCATTCTGTGGAATGCCCAGGTCGAGACTCGGCAGGCGCGCAAGATCGGCCCCAATCTGGGGCGTGCCGTACTGCTGCAGCAGTGCCGGGCTCGCGACCAGACACTGCCCGCTGTCGGCGAGCACTCGCATCACCAGGTCGCTGTCCTGCAGCGGCGGCGGTCGAACCCGGAGCGCGATATCAATGCCCTCACTTACGACATCGACGCGGCGATTCGTGGCCTCGAGATGCACTTCGACCTGCGGGTGGGCCACCAGGAACTTCGCAAGCATGTCGCCGACGCGCATGTCGAGCAGGGCGACGGGGCAGGCCATGCGAACGATGCCCCGCGGCTCCGAGCGGGTGACATCGATGGCTTCCTGCGCTGCTTCGGCCTCGATAAGCACGGCCTTGCAGTGTGCGTAGTAGGTCTGACCGATTTCGGTGACCGAGAAGTGCCGCGTAGACCGCTGGATCAGTCGTACACCCAGGCGCTCTTCGAGTGCCGCGATGCGGCGGCTCAACTTCGATTTAGGCGTCCCCAGCGCCCGGCCCGCTGGGGCGAAGCCGCCGTAATCGACGACTTGGGCGAAGTAGTAGAGATCGTTCAAGTCCCGCACTGCCGCCCCTCAGTGTTCTAAAAATAGGACTCTGAGTGTAAATCCAGTGGCCTACCGGTGCCATTGTTGCGTGCTTATGATGCTTTACAGCTTCTGAAGCGCGAATAGCCGCCCTTCAGATCAGGAGGCGACCATGAAAGACATCCTCGGTATCTATAGCGCTCCCCGGCCCCATTGGGTGGGGGACGGTTTCCCGGTTCGTTCGCTGTTCTCATATGACAGTCATCGCGAGCACTTGAGCCCGTTTCTGTTGCTCGACTACGCCGGTCCGGCTCAGTTTGCGCCGGCCAAGGAGCCGCGCGGCGTGGGCGAACATCCGCACCGTGGCTTTGAGACGGTGACGATCGTCTACCAGGGCGAGGTGGCGCATCGTGACTCGACCGGCGCGGGCGGACGCATCGGCCCGGGCGACGTGCAGTGGATGACTGCGGCGTCCGGCATCCTGCACGAGGAATTTCACTCGCCTGAGTTCACGCGCAGCGGCGGTACGCTGGAGATGGTGCAGGTGTGGGTGAACTTGCCGGCGAAAGACAAGATGTCTCGGCCGGGTTATCAGACGCTGCTCAATCAGGACATCCCGTCCGTCGATCTACCGGATGAAGCAGGGCGTGTGCGCGTGATTGCCGGTGAGTTCGGAGGCCATCGCGGGCCGGCGCGCACTTTCACAGCAATGGATATGTGGGACGTGCGGCTCAATCAGGGCAAGTCCGCTCGGTTCAGCGTAACCGAAGGACGCACGCTCGCTCTGGTCGTGCTGCGCGGCTCGGTGTTGGTTAACGGTACCCAGGGCGCGCGCGAAGCACAGATGGTGTTGTTCGACCGCACGGGCACGGAGATCTCGATTGAGGCGAGTACGGACGCCACGTTCCTGCTGCTGAGCGCTGAGCCGATCGACGAGCCGGTCGTCGGCTACGGGCCATTCGTGATGAACACGCAGGCGCAGATCGCGCAGGCGATCAGTGACTTCAATAGCGGCCGCTTCGGCGGCATTGACCATTGAAGCGACGGCGCCGGTCGTGTACTGGCGCCGCTTCTTTCGGCGAGGCGCAATCCCGCTACGTCGGCCGAAAATTCCAACCGCGAGGTTGCGGCTTGGGAAGTATTACAACCGAAATGCGAGGGTTGCGTTCCGACATTCGTCCGTGACACGCCGATACGAGAGTAGGTCGCGCGAGGCGCGCGCCTCGCGTCCCTGCAGCGCGTCTTAACACCCATCACGCGAGAACGGCGAGAGAAATGTCATTAGTTACGCACCTGCCCGGAAGAACACGCCGTCTTCTCTTAGTCGGCGACGATCGGGAATCGTCCGGACTGCTGTTCGATGCTTTGAGCCACGCCGGGTATGAGGTCGCGGCTGCAGAGAGTGCCGATGATGCACTTGCTGCTATCGCAACGGCAGCGCCGGATCTGGCGGTGCTAGACATCAAAATGCCGGGCATATCAGGATCGATCTTGTCCGAGTTGCTGCGCGATCAGTTCAACATACCGTTCGTCTTCTTCTCGGCCCTGGATTCCGACGAGACTATGCACCAGGCAATGATGATGGGAGCGCTTGCCTACCTGGTGAAGCCCTGTGAGATGGGTCAATGCATTTCGGTAATAAACACAGCGGTGGCGCGCGCAGATAAGCTACGCCGGCCGCGGCTGACCGAATCCCAGCTCTCCATGGCGTTGCAACAGAGCCGCGCGGTCGCCATGGCTATAGGTCTCGTGATGGAGCGCCTGCGGCTGAGCAGAGAGATGGCCCTCCAGATCCTGGAGAGAGAGGCACGCGCCAAGCGGCAGCGCGTGAGTCAACTTGCTCAGGAGCTCCTCACGCGTATGAACGCATGAACGGCATTGCGGCCGTTGCTTCTCGGCTATTCCGCCATGCTCGCCGCAGCCTTTCGCGGCGAGTTCGACGTTCTGGTTGCCGAAGACTTCCCCCTATGGAGGGTATGTTGACCTCAACCAGTTGCCGCGAGCGTCGCGCCTGCATGAGACATAAATGCAGGATCGGCGTCGGCCCGCCCGTTCCCAGAATCAGCGGCCAGTGAATGTCTCGCCCAGGCGCAATCACTGTACATGGCGACTCATAGGCGGCCGACGAGGCGCTCGTTCGGATCGCGCCTCGTTAGCGGTGCGCAGAAAAGTACCCCATAAAGTCGGCAGCGCACAATGGGTGCGAGAAGAGCCAACCTTGACCCATGCCGATACCGGCATTTCGAAGCTGCTCTACCTGAGCGCTCGTCTCGACTCCTTCAGCGATCACGCAGACCTTTGCCGCGCGGATCAAAGACGAAAGGGCGACCGTTTCTGTGGAGGAGAGATCACCCCGAGTAATCTGGTCGACACAGGACTTTTCCAATTTCAGGATGTCGACTCGAACCTGGGATGCAACCAGAAAACTCGCATCGCCTGCGCACACATCATCCAGAGCGATGAGCACCCGGCGATAAGGTCTGGAATTGAGTTCATCCACTCCCAATTTATCTGGCACACCGCGTTCGGTAATCTCGAGAATGAACTTGTCAGCAAGATCTAACAGGTCCGATTTCGCGGCCGCGTATTCCAGTCCGCCGCGACCAAATACCTCAGGCGGTACGTTGATCGCGAGATGGACGCCGTCATGGGCGCGCAACCACGGTGCAAGTTCGCGCGCCACCGTGTCGATGACCCAGTACGTGACGAGCCCCGAGACGGGGGTGTTTTCGATCAGGGGAATGAACTGCAGGGGCGGGATGATGCGAGACCCGCGCCGCCATCGGATCAACGCTTCTCCCCCGAAACATCGTGAATCTTCCAAGTTGACAATGGGAAGATACTCGAGAAAGAAGTCGCCCCTATATAAGGCGTCCCTAATCTCCGTTACCGTGCTCATACAACGCCCGGCCCTCGCAAGTGTGGAAAATCGCGCTGGCCGCATGCGGTCAGCGCCTTCGATGAGGAGCAGGGCATTATCTGCGTGCTCGACTTGGTACGGTAGCCCTTGCTATTACCTCAGGAGAAGCTCGAGGTTGTCTCGCGTGATCTGGGCCTCTCTGGATATCTTCGGATATCGCAACGAGATCTATTTCTATATGTTTTTCAACGAGCCCGAGTCGGGCAATCTGCTGCCAGCTGGCATCAACTTCACCGATTCCACACAGCGCATCCACTTGCGGGTCGTCGGCGCCCCGTAGTCGCACGCGCGGAGCTCGCGCATGTCGATCTGCTAGCTGAGGTTCTCAATCTGCGCTAGATGCGGGCTGCGTGATCTGCAGCCACCACGGTGCAGCACGGTCGGAAGGCTTGCTGAACGGAAGCTGAATTGATCCCGTTACCGCAGGTCCGTTTGAGCTAACAGCGATCTGGCCGACAATGCCGCATAGGGGTAGTTGCATCCGGCCGCGAGTTAGCTAACATCCTCTCCCAACAACCGGCCCCGCGAACGGTAAGCGATCTCGAGGTGCGGCGCTTAATCGATGAGGAGGGTAGTAGTATGAACAAGTCTCTCGTTATGGGGCTTGCCATCGGTGCGGTCGCTGTGACTGCAACGGGCGCTGTCGCGGGTTACCGGATGATAACGACCCCGGCCAGTGCGGAAGTCGTCAGCTCCAAGGCGCTCACCAAAACCAGCAGGACTCCGCGAAAAGAGTGCCACGACGAACAGGTCACTCATACCAAGCCTGCGAAGGATAAGGAACGCCTCGCGGGAACGGGGATTGGCGCGGTTGTCGGTGGCCTGCTGGGCAACCGGGTTGGCGGCGGGAACGGCAAGGTTCTGGCCACTGTAGCCGGCGCGGCTGCCGGCGGTTATGCCGGCAACAAGATCGAACAGAGGATGCAGGACGGTAACACGTATACGACTACGGAGCAGCGCTGCGTAACCGTTTACGACAGCCACGAAACGACTGTGGGTTACGACGTCGTGTACATGCTCGATGGGAAGCAGCGGCACGTTCGTATGGACCACGATCCGGGTCGCGAGATTCCGGTGAAGGACGGTCACATCGTGTTGGAGTCCGAAGGCGACCGTTCCGGGTCGAACTGAAGAGAAGCCGTGCGAGCGGCTCATGAGTAGGCCGCTGCGTGGCGGCTCATCGGTCTGATTGAATGGAGAATGGAGAATTCGAGAGCCCTTAAATTCACTCGCCTGTCACGCCTGTGTGACCCGCTCGAGAAGTTTCAATCGCGAGCAGTGATCGGGTAGGCCTGGGCTGAGCCTCGTGGATGCTCTCGATCTGGGCAGCAGCCTGCAGCGGTGCGATTGACGGTAATCAAGGCGGAATTGCGCGCCGGTGCGAACATATAGAGGACTGAGAAAGCACTGCACGGGGCTAGCCACGGACTATCATTGCGAGGACGAGATCAGGGGGGATCAGCCGGGATGCACACATCATGGATCTGACCGTCCTGCGGCCAGACCCGCGGAGCTGAGTTCCATGTCAGGAGAGTTGCCGTGCCCGTAATGAACGTCGCGCGGTTCGAGCGTTTCTTTCGCGTCGCCGCCAGCCTCGACGTGGACAAGGCGGACTTGAAACGCTATGGCGACTTCCTGCACCGCAAGATGCACGATCTGCTATTGATGTCGCAGGCAACGGCCAAGTTCAATCTTCGGGATGTAATCGAATACCGCGACCTGCCGCTAACCAAAGGGCTCGAGCAGAGTATCCACGAGTTCGAGCGGCTCGATGAGCAGTTGGAGCTCGAGCCGATCCTGGAAGGCCTCACGCAGTTCCCGCCACTCGATATGGAGTATGGCGAAGAGATCCGCTCGCGGCTGCCACAGGTTTATGGTGGACTCAGCGTGGCGCTGGCGAAAAGTTTCAAGATCATCGACCCGCATCTTAGGCATCCCATGACATCGCATTGGGAGACCAGCTTCAAGCTATTCGACCTGCTGCTGTGAAGGCGAAGAGCACCCTGGTCAGTTGCGACAACGAGTCTGGATCGGCCGCAGGGGGGCGTAAAGCGCAGCACTGAAATTCAGCTTCGTCATCCGGGCGGCAGCAACAACGTTGCCGAGATAGTAGACGTTCCCCTGTTGGTGCCTTCCTTCCAGTGCCAGCAAACCACCTTGCTCCGCTACGAAGTGGATCATGAAGCCATCCGGCTCCAAGCCCTGGGTCAGCTTCACACGAAGTTCGTCGATCTTGCTTTCCTTGAGGAGCCTGCGATAGCGGCGGTGCGCCGGCTATGGCCGCACCTCCCAATGCCAAACTCGCGCAAAGCACCGCGGCTACCCCTGAGAGTCTCCCAAACATCACAGACCTCCATACTCGGCTGAGCTGCACGTTCGTCATGGGCTACGCGCTATAGGTCGGTATTTCATTCACTTCCTTGGCTGCCCGGTAACCGGACGCGAGAGCACCTTGCATCCAACCAGGCTCTGCCGAGGTGTGTTCTCCGGCGAAGTGAATTCGCCCCTCGCGACTCGCAAGCACTGGAGAGAATGCGAACACCTGCCCCGGACGCAACTCGGAATACGCTCCGCGCGCCCACTCGTCCTGCTGCCAGGAAAACGAAACACCGCGCTCCGGGTCGGTTTGCAGGCCTGGGAAGACGCGACCGACGAAATCCGCTGCAAACTTCAAGCGCGCGTCCTCGCTCATTTGATCGAGTTGCAGAGCCCGCTCGCCCTCCTGGTAAAGTAGCAGGATTCCAGAGCTTCCCGGCCGGTCCCAACCGGGACTCCAGATTTCCGCGGAATGATCCATCTCCGCGAAACCGCTGAGCCCCTGCTGTTGCCAGTACCTGCTCTTCGTCTGAAGAGCCACCTTCACAACCGGAGCATAGC
>JAQGOE010000309.1 GCA_028293725.1 Gammaproteobacteria bacterium
CAAGGTGGCCGAGCTCCTGGTCGCCCTGGTGCAGGCCGAGGGCAGGGTGCTCACCAGAGAAGAGCTGCTGCAGCGTCTGTGGCCCGACACGGTCGTTGAGGAGGGAAGTCTAACCTCCCACATTTCCCTGCTGCGCAAGGCTCTTGGCGAGGGCCCGAAGGCGCAGGACTTCATCGAGACTTTACCGAAACGCGGCTACCGGTTCGTGGCGTCGGTGAAGCGGCTTGCACCCGGGGCACACGACAGCGGGGCCGATAGGACCATGCTGCTGGTTCTGCCGTTCGAGAACCTCACTGCAGGCGAGAGATACGACTATTTCAGCGAAGGGCTGACAGAGGAGATGATCACCGAGCTGGCCCGCTTGAGCCCGGAGCGCCTCGGAGTGATCGCCCGCACCTCGGCGATGCAGTTCAAGTCGACTACGAAAAGCATCGCGCAGATCGGTAGCGAGCTTGGTGTGTCTCATGTCCTGGAAGGATCCGTACGCCGGGTAGGGGAGCGTGTGCGCATCACGGCCCAGCTCATCCGGGTCAGCGATGAGTCGCACCTGTGGGCTCAGAGTTATGAGCGAGGTCTTCACGATGTGCTCGAGGTGCAGGCGGAGGTGGCCCGGGCCGTCGCCCGGGAAATCCAAATCAAGTTGACACCGCATGAGCAGCGGCGCTTGGATCCGGACAAGACGCGGTCAATCAATTCGCAGGCCTACGAGTTGTATCTTCGGGGCCGCCATTTCTGGTACCGGCGTACGGAAGAGGGCATACGCAAGAGCATTGAATGCTTCGAAGAAGCACTGCGGTACGATCCAAACTTCGCGGCCGCCTACGACGGGATCTCCGACGCCCATACGATGCTCGCCTGTCGAGGTATGACTCCCGCCCTCGAGTCGTTCCACAAAGCCAAGACTGCGGCCAGACAAGCGGTGCGGTTACAACCAGAGCTCGGTGAAGGATATGCGTCGCTTGCCCACGTACGCTTGCACGACTGGGATTGGGTGGGCTTGGAGAGTGATTTCCGGCAAGCGGTGGAGCTCGATCCCGGATATGCCATCGCACACTACTGGTACGCCGAGTATCTCATGACGATGGGCAGGACCCGGGAAGCGCTCGGTAGAGTGGCACACGGTTGGGAGTTGGATCCGCTAAACTCCGTGATCAACGCCTCGGTTGGAATGATTCGCTATTTGGCTCACGACTACGATGGGGCGCTGGTAGCCCTGCGGCGCGGGCTCGAAATCGACCCGACCCACTACGTGTCATATCTGCGCATGGGACTCGTGTGCCTGCAGAAGAACCTGCCGAACGAAGCGATCGATGCGATGCGGCAGGCGGTGATGCATTCCGGAGGCAGCACCGAGGCTCTGGCGGGACTGGCGCAAGCGCACGCTGTCACGGGAGACAAGCTCGCCATGGAGAGGATCGTGAAGGAGCTTGGCGAAAGTGGCGACCGTTATGTTTCGCCTTACAACGTCGCAAGAGTTTATGGGGCGATCGACGACAAGCAGCGAGCGCTCGAATGGCTGGAGAGAGCCTACCGGGAACACAACCCGGATCTCATCGAGCTGACTCGCGAGCCCTCCTTCGCGGGCCTGCATTCCGATGCGAAATTCCGCGAGCTGGTGGACCGGATCGGTTGGCGCAGCGTAGACCCTATTTGACGTTGCATCCGCCCACCATAGTCGGATGCGATGACCCATTGGACCCGTTACTACTTGAAAACTGGCGGTGTTTCTCGAACCCCTCGCCAGGGGAGGATATCTTTCCTCCTACCGTGAACCATCCGACCGGAAGCTCTCATGAAGCCATTGTTTGCCATCAGCGCACTCCTGATTGCAGCTACACTGCTTGCGGCGGCGAAGCCGGCGCCGATCCCTTCAGCCAAGAGCCCCACAGCGGATGATGGCGCGCCTTGGCCGGAAACCCAGATCGAGATCTTCAAGCTGGCCCCCGGCAAGCAAGAGGCCTTCATCCGGGACATAGCCCGCGCCGACGAAGTCTCCGCCGCCGGTGACCAACCTCCAATCCAACTGTTCGTGCACCAGGACGGGGCTGACTGGGACGTGCTGCTCTATAAGCCGTTCCGAACGAGTGACCCGACGCCCGCGCAGCAGGCCGCAATGGACGCCAAGGCGAAAGAACTCCAGATGGAAAGCGGCCCAGCCTATTTTGTGCGGATCCGACAAATGATGGCCTCGCACACCGACACCCGAACCTACGGTCCGATCACCGCGGCAAAATGGGTCGCACGCCTCGAAGCCTGGCGCGCAGCTCATCCCGGTGCCCAGGAAAAGTAGCCTATCGCTCCTTGATACCCGTAGCCGCAACCGCAGCTGACGGCCGCTGAGAGCCGGCTACAGCCGGACGATCTCGTTTGGGCGTTTCGACCTCAGTCACCATTGCGCCGTCGATTGAGCGCGCCCGGCAAGCGATGCCATGACCCTCAAGAAGATTCACCGCGTCCTGGGCCTGTTCATGGCCGTCTTCTGGCTCGTCCAGGTGTTCACCGGCGTGCTGCTGACATTCCGCCAGGAGCTCGACAACGCCACTTTGCCGGGGCGTGGCGCTCCTGTAGTGACCGCGGACCTGGGTCAACGGATCGAGTCGATTCAACGCGCGGGCGGGCGTGTCACCTCGCTCTGGGTGGCCGACTTCGCCGCCGATCGGTTCGATTTGCGTTACGTCACTGCCGGGACGGAACGGCTCATGCGGGTGGATGGGGCAGGGCGGGTTTTTCGGGATGGACTCGAAAATACTCCGTTCGCGAACGGTGGCTTCTTCAGGACGCTGACATTGATCCACACGTCCTTGCTCGCGGGCGACACCGGTGAGTGGCTCATTGCCCTGAGCGGCGTGCTGCTGATTTCGAATGTCGTACTGGGACTCAAACTGGCGTGGCCTCGTGCCGGAATGTGGCGACGCGCGCTCACCCTGCGAAGCTCCGGCAACAAGGCGGCGCGACTCTATGGATTCCACCGCACCGTCGGCCTGTGGGTTGCCGTTCCCCTGTTGATCGTTTTTGCTGCCGGCGTCGCACTTCGTTTCGATGACGACATCGAGAGCGCTCTCGGTATTGCTCTCGCGCCGCCACCCAGCGCGCCGGCGGTCTCCGGGATCACTCCGGCACGGGCGCTCGATATCGCGCTCGCACGTTTCCCCGGCTCGACATTGACGGCGTTGTCGATGCCAACGTCAGATCGCGCATGGTATCGGGTTCGCGTTCATGCGCCCGGGGAAGTGCCCCGGATGTATGGAACCACTACAGTGTTTGTGGGTGCGGCGAACGGTGAGATCCTGCGGGAGTATGCCGCGCGGCAGGCTTCCTTCGCCCGTTCGTTCTACGACACGCTCTATCCCCTGCATACGGGTGAGTTGGGTGGGCTTGCCGGCAGGTTGTTACTGTTGGTATTGGGCGTCACCCTGCTGGTGATGGGTGTATACGGCGTCCGTCTGTGGCTTGCGCGACGTAAGCCACGCCAACAGCCCGTCTGATCGCAACGCCGCTCGCCCCCGATTGGGCGCCCGCGACCTTCATTTTCCGCTTGGTCCAGTGCATAGTGCCTATGGCAGGGTGCTCGAGGGGTCCAAGCTATCAAATACAAGTGATTATCATTATCATTTGAGTGGTCGAAGGCGGAACATCGATGCTGCGCCCCTGGAAAATGCTGCTTGCTGAACGAATCGATCCTGACAGCGCTACGCCGCTGTACATGCAGATCATTCATGCGTTGATCCACGAGATCCAGCGCGGGCGGTTGCTGCCGGGGACTTTTCTTCCCAGCAGCCGCGAATTGGCCGCCGCCTTCGACGTCAACCGCAAGACCATCGTGTTGGCTTACGAGGACCTCATCGCCCAGGGCTGGTTGGTTTCCTCGGGTACCCGCGGCACCATCGTCGCCGCATCGTTGCCCGACATTGGGGTGCGGCGCGGGAAAAAACGTCCGGATACGACCCCGAGCTGGGGTGCGGCGGAATACCGGTTTCACGAGGCCGCACCCGTAGCCGAGAAGAGTTGGGATTTGAAGCTGGACGAGGGCTCGCCGGACGGCCGCTTGTTTCCGGCGGAGATGCTGGCTCGCTCCTATCGCTCGGCGGTACAAAGGGCGGCACGCGAAAACAGGCTGCTCTATGGCGATCCGCGTGGCTCGCTGTTGCTGCGTGAAGCCATCGCGACTATGTTGAGAACGCAGCGTGGAATGATGGCCGATGCGAGTAACGTCTGTATCACCCGCGGCAGTCAGATGGGCGTGTACCTTGCGGTCCGGGTGTTGTTACAACCGGGCGATGCCGTGATCGTCGAGGCGTTGACCTATCAACCGGCCGTAGGGGTGCTGGAGGAGTGCGGCGCAAAGATCCTGCCGGTCGGACTGGACCATCGCGGTGTCAATCTCGACGAGGTTGAGCGGGCGTGTCGGTCACATCGGGTGCGCGCGATTTTCCTGACGCCCCACCACCAGTTTCCGACGACTGTCGCCCTGCAGCCCGACCGCAGGTTGCGCCTGCTGAATCTCGCCCGCCAGTTTGCCTTCGCCATTATCGAGGACGATTACGACCATGAGTTCCATTTCGAATCCCAACCGCTGTTGCCGATGGCGGGCTATGCGCCGGAACGGGTGATTTACGTCGGCTCGCTATCGAAGCTGCTGCTGCCGGCCTTGCGGATCGGTTACATCGTCGCGCCCGCCAAGGTCGTCGATTCGCTGGCGCAACAAGTGATGCTCCTGGACAGCATGGGCAATACGCTCACGGAGGACGCCGCCGCCGACCTCATCGAGTCCGGCGAAGTGCGGCGCCACGTCCGCAAGGTCACCCAGATCTACGCGCAGCGGCGTAAGGCGTTTGCGGTCACGTTGGCCGAGGAGCTCGGTGGACTTGCGGATTTCGACGTGCCGGACGGCGGGTTGGCCTTCTGGGTGCGCTTTCGCAATCTGAAGGCATTGGATCGCATCGAGTCGCGCGCGCTCGCGTCGGGTGTCTGGATCGCCCCTTCACGCTCCTACATAACGCGACCGGATGCTGCGCGAGGATTGCGACTCGGGTTCGCGAGTCTTACCGAGCAGGAAGCACGGGAGGGCGTCCGACGGCTGCGCGCCGCCGCGGCTCCCTGAGACCAGACGCGAACCGTTACCGCCCGAGGCCCCTCGGGCTCGTCTGCGCGCGCCGCCATTGCCTTGGGCCCCGACGGCGCCGACTCCTTCGGCAATTTCGCAACATTTGGTTGGACCCCTCCATCTATTGATTTTGGATGTTTTCGGGACGCCAAGTCGGATGAAGAGTGGTGGCCTTCGGTCCTTGCCTCTCATTCGAATAACAGGAGCTCAAAGCCCATGGTCGCTTCATCCGTTCCTTGCTGCGTTTTGCGTCGCAGGCCTACCACACTTGTCGGACTGGCTGTGACCTGTGCGCTCGCCGCTCAGGGCGCGTACGCCCAGACCGCTGAGCAACCGTCATCGGATGACAAGGATCAGGTGCACGAGACCGTGGTGATCACGGCCAATGGCTCCCAGGTCGATCTGCCGGCGGACTACGCCGGCGGCCAGGTCGCCCGGGGCGGCCGTCTCGGCCTGTTCGGCAACATGGATATGATGAACATTCCGTTCGACAGCACCAACTACACCGCGCAATACATTCGCGACCAACAGGCCAACAGCGTGGCCGACATCGTGCAGGGCGACCCGGCGGTGCGCGTGGCACGTGGCTACGGCAATTTCCAGGAGCTGTACGTGGTTCGCGGCTTCCCGATCTACTCCGACGACATGAGTTACGACGGTCTGTATGGCCTGCTGCCGCGGCAGTACGTCGCGTCGGAATTTCTCGAGCGCGTGGAGGTGTTCAGGGGTGCCAATACGTTCCTCAACGGCGCCGCGCCCGGCGGCAGCGGCATCGGTGGCGAGTTCAACCTGGTGCCCAAGCGAGCGCCCGATGAGGATGTCAACAGGTTGACGGCGGGCTACGAAAATCAGTCACAGGGCTATGGCGCGGCTGATTTCTCGCGCCGCTTCGGCGATGACCGCCAGTGGGGCGTGCGGGTGAACGCGGCGCACCACGGCGGCATTGACTCGATCGACAATGAGAATCTCAAGTTGGATATGGCTTCCCTGGGAGCCGATTTCCGAGGCGAGCACGTACGCTTCTCGGTGGATCTCGGTTGGCAAGACCATGATATCGACGCGCCGCGGCCGAGCGTGACGCCGCTCGGTGCTGTGCCACCTCCGCCGGAAGCGTCGTCCAACTTCGCGCAGCCGTGGACTTTCTCCGAAGAGCACGACGTGTTCGGCGTGTTCCGTGGAGAATATAACTTCAGCGACGACGCGAAGATCTGGCTGGCCACAGGTATGCGTGATGGCATCGAGCACAATATCCTGGCAAACCCATCGTCAGACGCGGTGGGCAATACCTCTTCCTACCGCTTCGACAACTTCCGCAAGGACCTCATCACAACCAGCGAAATCGGCGTGCGACTGAGGTTCGAGACCGGCTTCGTCAAGCACAATGTGAGCGCCTCGGGGTCGATTTTCCAACTCAACTCCAAGAACGCCTATGCGTTCTCGAACTTCTTCCCCGGTTTCAGCGGCGACTTGTATGCTCCGACCCCTGCGGCGCCGCCGGATGCCACTTATTTCGTCGGCGGAGTGTTGTTCTCGCCCAAGACGACCAGTCGCGCCAAGACCGCCAGCGCTGCGCTGGCGGACATGATGTCCTTCGCGGATGAGCGGGTTTTCCTGACCCTCGGCGCCCGCGAGCAGAAGATCCAGCAATACAGTTATGACTACGACACTGGAGCTCCGCTGTCCTCTTACGACAAGAGCGCCGTTACCCCCGCGGTCGGCCTGGTGGTGAAACCCTTGAAGGAGCTGTCGCTGTACACGAACTACGTCGAGGGCTTGGTGCAAGGAGACGTAGCGCCCACCACCGCGGGCAGCGTGATCATCAGCAACGCCGGCCAGGTGTTCTCACCGGCCAAGTCGAAACAGTACGAGGTCGGTGTGAAGTATGACCATGGCGGCATTGGCGGCACCCTCGCTCTGTTCCGGATCACCAAGCCATCGTCGCTGGTAGCGGGCAGCGTGTACACGGAGGACGGCCAGCAACGCAATCAGGGCATCGAGTTCAGCTCCTTTGGCGAGATCACGAAGAGCGTGCGTCTGCTGGGTGGCGCGACGTACCTGAATGCCGAGACAACCAGAACGCAGGACGAAACGCTGAACGGCAAGAAGGTCATCGGTGTGCCGCAGACGCTCGTCAATCTCGGAGTCGAGTGGGACGTTACCGGGCTGCATGGCCTGACTCTCGACGGCCGCATCATCTATACGAGCTCGCAATGGGTGGATGGAGCCAACACCCAAAGCATTCCGGCGTGGACCCGTCTCGATCTGGGCGGACGCTACTCCATTGCGGTCGGCGACAAGCTGTTGACCGTGCGGGCGAATGTCGAGAACGTGACGAACAAGGACTACTGGTCCTCGGTCGGCGGCGAGCCTGGGGCCGACTATCTCGTGCTGGCGGCTCCGCGGTCCTTCCTGCTGTCCATGTCGGTCGATCTCTAGTTGCTGCATATGGACTTTGAACCACGCTCTGAGGCGGATCTCCTGCGTCTCATCGAGGAGTATCCGCTGGCCTGGGTCGTGTCTGTCGGGGGTGCCGTCGGCTTCGGCGCGACACCCCTGCCGCTACTGGCGGAGACGGACGCGGCTGGGCGGATCAACGCCCTGTTCGGTCATTTCGCCCTGTCCAATCCGCAGGTGGCGCAGTTGCGCGCCGATCCCCGCGCCAAAATTCTGTTCACGGGACCACACGGCTATATTTCACCGGAGCTCGTGAGTCAGCCCGGCTGGGCGCCGACGTGGAACTACGCCATAGCGCAATTCGATGTCGAAGTGGAATTCCGGCCGCAGGAAAACGCTTCGGCGCTGGAGCGCCTGGTCACGAAAATGGAGCGCGACCGGCGCAACCCGTGGACCATCGCGAGAATGGGTGGGCGGTACGCGCTGCTCGCGCCTCGGGTGATCGCATTTCGAGCTCACGTACGGTCTAAGGTGGGCCGTTTCAAGCTTGGCCAGGATGAGTCGGCACAGACGCTATCCGCGTTGCTGGCCACGCTCGACGATGAGGCATTGGTGCGCTGGATGAGAGACTTCAATTCGCCCGCGGCGGTAGTGCCGCCGGCTGGGGAGGACAGATGACTTCGAGCCGCCGTCAGTTTATGGCCTTGGGAGCCTCCAGTTTCCTGGCTCCGGGTGTGTTGCTGGCTGCCGCGGGCGAGTTGGATACCGCTTACATCAATGCGCGCGTCTGGACCGGCGTCCCTGGCGCACCCATCGCGATGGCGTTAGGTATCAAGGGCTCGCGCATCGCGGCGGTGGACGAAGCGGCGGTCAAGGCAAAGACGGGCAAGCGGACCCGGGTCGTCGACCTCGAGGGCGCATTCGTGGTGCCCGGATTTGTCGATGGCCATGTGCACTTCCTGCTGGCCGCGGCGACGCTGACACCTCCCGACCTTCGCCATGCAGACACCCGTGAGGATTTCGTCCGCCGGGTGGCCGAGGCCGCCAAACAACTGCCGGCCGGGGAGTGGATGCGGGGCGGTAGCTGGGATGCCGAGCTTTGGGGCGGTGAGTTGCCGACGCGGCAATGGATCGACGCCGTCACGCCGCACACGCCGGTCGCGCTGGCGCGGTTGGATCAACACATGTGGTTGGTCAATTCGTTGGCCTTGCGGCTGGCCGGTATCGATAAGAACACGCCGGAGCCGGCCGGGGGGCGCATTATCCGTGATGCCAATGGAGAGCCTACGGGTGTTGTGATCGACAAGGCTCAGGGGTTGCTCGAACGCGTCATTCCGCCTCCGAGCGATGCAGTGGTGCGCCGGATGATGAAGGCGGGCATCGAGCACGGGCTCCGCAATGGCGTCACTCAGGCGCACTCGATGGGGTTGGATTGGGACACGCACAACGCCCTCCTGCGCCTGCGCAAGGAGGGTGAGACCGACATGCGGTTCTTCTCCTTCGTGCCGTTGTCCGATTGGGAGAAGCTGGCGGACATCATCAAACGCGACGGCCGTGGCGACGACTGGGTTCGTTGGGGCGGTCTCAAGGGGCTGGCCGACGGATCGTTGGGCTCGCGAACCGCACTCTTTTATGAGCCGTATGACGATCAGCCGGGAACACACGGCATCCGCGTCAACGCGCTCGAGCATTTGCGCGAGTGGGTAACTCAGGCGGACCGGCATAATATGAATGTCAGTATTCATGCCATTGGAGACGAGGCGAACGACGACGTGCTCAATCTCTACGAGGCGGTGGCGAAGGCCAACGGACCTCGTGATCGGCGTTTTCGGATCGAGCATGCGCAGCACCTGACGCAGGCCGCGATTGCGCGCTTCGCTCGCCAGAACGTCATTGCATCGGTGCAGCCGTACCACGCCATCGACGACGGACGGTGGGCAATTCAGCGAATTGGAGCAGAGCGTCTGAAGGGCACCTACGCGTTCAAGTCGCTAATCGATACGGCAGCGCATGTCTGTTTTGGCTCGGACTGGCCGGTGGCGCCGTTCGCGCCCTTGACCGGTATTGCGGCGGCGGTGCTGCGGCAGACTATCGATGGGAAAAACTCCGGCGGCTGGATGCCGGAGCAGCGCATCACGGTCGAGCAGGCACTGGTGGCCTATACGGCCCAGAATGCCTATGCCGGGTTCCAGGAGGACCGGCTGGGGCGCCTGGTGCCGGGGTATCTTGCCGACCTGGTGGTGTTGGATAAGGACCTGCTGCGGATCGATCCGCAGCAGCTCGGTTCCGCGAAGGTGCTTCGTACCGTGGTGGATGGGAAAGAGCGCTTTGTGGCGGGGAGTGCGGGGTGAGACACGGCGGCGCCTGGCGCGCGGCGTTCGTGGCGTGCGCGCTGTGTTGTTTTGGGTTGCTCGACGTTGATACCGCCGCCGCAGTTGCTCGTATTCCGCTGCCGTTCGCGGTCGATCCCTATCCCACTACTTATAAGCCGCTGCCGCGCACCGACACGTTGATTGTCGGCGCGACCATTCTGGATGGGGCGGGGCAGCGCATCGACAACGGCGATGTGTTGGTTCGCGATGGCAGGATCGTGTCGGTGGGACACGGCCTCAAAGCCAAGGGCGTCACCACCATCGATGCCCACGGCCGTTGGGTGACGCCGGGTATCATCGACGTGCATAGCCATGATGGTGTTTATCCCATCCCGTCCACCTCCGGTGAGGAGGACAGCTCCGATGTCGCCGAGCTCAGTGACCCCGATGACGCAGACACCTGGATCGAGCATGCCGTCAACGCGCAGGATCCTGCGTTTGCCGCGGCCTTGCGCAGTGGGGTAACGACCCTGCAGATCCTGCCGGGGTCGACACCTTTGTTCTCGGGACGCTCGGTCATCGTGAAGCCGGTGCCGGCGGCGGACGTCTACGGCATGAAGTTTCCGGATGCCGGGCAGGGTTTGAAGATGGCGTGCGGCGAGAATCCCAAGAGTTACTTCGGTGAGAAGGGACGGGCACCCAACAGCCGGCAGGGCGAGATCGCCCTGGTGCGCGCGGCATTTCTCAAGGCACAGGAATATCTGCAAGGGTGGCGGGACTACGAGAGTGGCGCCAGGACTGAGCCTCCCGAGCGCGACCTGAAGATGGACACCCTCGCGGCGGTTCTGACAGGCGACATCGCCGTCCACATGCATTGCTACCGCTCGGGCGATATGACGACCATGCTCGGTGTCGCGGCGGAATTCGGCTTTCGGATTCGCGCGTTCCACCATGCAGCGGAGGCTTACAAGGTGGTCGACCAGCTGAAGAAGGCCGGCACCTGCGTTGCAGTGTGGTCGGACTGGTGGGGCTTCAAGATGGAGCTGGTGGATGCCATTCGCGAGAACGCTGCGATCGTGGATGCCGCCGGTGGATGCGTGATGATGCATTCCGACTCGGCGACTGTGGGGCAGCGGCTCACGATCGAGGCAGCGAAGGCGGCGGCTGCCGGACGACGTGCGGGGCTCAACTTGCCGCCTGAACACATCATCCGGTGGGTGACCAGTACGCCGGCCAAGGCGTTGGGCTTGGATGATCGCATCGGGACTTTGGCGCCGGGGCGCAATGCGGACGTCGTGATCTGGTCGGGCGATCCGTTTTCGATCTATACGAAAGCGGATCAGGTGTTTATTGATGGGGCGTTGGCGTACGACCGCTCGAAGCCTCACAGCGCGCCGGGACCGGATTTGCTGTTGGGGCGGCCGGAGGCGGGGGCGGGCGAGCGCGCGGGGGGCAAGTCCGTAGTGCCGGAGCAAGCGGGTGAAGCGGACACCGCTGGGGTGCATCCGTGAGCCGTCGGCGCGGAATCGTGCGTCGCAGGTTTATCGCGACCGCACTGGTCCTGACGTGCATTTCGGCGCGGGCGGAAACGATCGCCATTGTTCATGCGAAGGCGTGGACCCTGACTGCCGCAACTCCTGTTGAGAACGCCACAGTCGTAGTAAGTGACGGCAAGATCGCTTCAGTTGCCGCTGACGGCGCCGCACCGGCGGGCGCGCGCGTGATTGACGCGAAGGGGCGACCACTCACGCCGGGGCTGGTCCATCCCGCTACTCATCTTGGTTTGCTCGAGGTCTCCGCCGCTACGGATACGGTTGATACAGGCACCAAGGCGGCTTCGCTTGGTGCGGACTTCGACGTGCAATATGCGATCAACCCCAACTCGGCGCTGGTTCAGCTGGCCCGTGCCGACGGAGTCACGCGGGCGGTCAGTTATCCGGTGCGCAGCGGGATACCGCCTTTTGCCGGTATGGGGGCGCTTCTGCGGTTCCGTGATTCTGGCGATATAGTCGAGAGCGGCGACGCGGGCGTTTTCGTCAGCATCGGTAACCACAGGGGGGAGGGGGATGGCTCGCGAGCGGCGCAGTGGGAACTGTTGCGGCATGCGTTGGACGCGGCCAAAACGGCGGACAGTCCGGCGACCGGTTCCTCCTCGACCAACACTCCTTCCAAGCGCGACCCTGAAGTTCTCGCATTGGAGCCGGTGTTGAACGGCAAGGTGCCGCTGGCCATCTCGACCAACCGGGAGTCCGACATCCGACAGGCGATCAAGCTTGCCACGGATTATTCGTTGCACGTCGTCATCATCGGCGGCACGGATGCGTGGATGATCAGGCACGCACTCGCTGCGGCGAAGATTCCGGTCATTGTCGACCCCCAGGATAACCTGCCGGCAAACTTCGATCAGTTGGGGGCTCGGTTGGATAATGCGGCGCTATTGCATGCGGCCGGCGTGACCGTCGCGACCGCCGTGCTGTCGGGTATTCATCAGAGCTACAACGCAGGGGAGTCCTTGCGCGAGGGTGCCGGACTGGCCGTGGCGAACGGGTTGCCCTATATCGACGCGCTGCGGTCGATCACGGTGGTGCCGGCGGAGATCTGGGGGATCGCGGGGCGTTGCGGGACGATCGCGCCGGGGAAAGATGCCGACCTCGTCCTTTGGGATGGCGATCCGCTCGAGCCGTCATCTGCGGCGGTGACTGTGTTGGTGGCGGGGAAAGAGGTCTCGCTCGTTACCCGACAGAAGGAGTTGCGAGATCGCTACCTTCCGAAGGCTGGCCTGACGACTGTGCTTCGGGGGCCATGAAAAATCCGACGCGCTGGGTGGTGGCGGCTGCCACGCTCGTCGCCGCGTGTGTGTTGGTACCGACCGTGGTCTTGGCGCAAGAGCCTGAAGACCTGCTCCCTTTCCTGGCGCAAGGTGTCGCGCCGAGCGAAAGCGCATTCCCGGGCCCCCGGCCCCGGCAGCCGGAGGGGCAGACCCTACCACTCCATCCGACGAGGCATATTGCCTTCCAGACTGATGAGGGCACCTGGATGTCCGTTGACCTCTCTCCCGATGGGCGGCAGATGGTCTTCGACATGCTGGGCGATCTATACACGCTGGACGCCTCGGGCGGACGTGCTACTGCGATTACGCGCGGGCTGGCGTTCGATTCGCAGCCGACATACTCCCCGGACGGCCAGTGGATCGCCTTCATCAGCGATCACTCGGGCGCGGAAAACCTGTGGCTCATCCGTCCCGATGGAACCGAGCCCCGCCAAGTCAGTTTCGGCGATGATGATACCGTGCTCGTCTCTCCGGCATGGAGTCCGGACGGCAAGTCTGTGTATGTCAGCCGGTTTTCCTGGTCCGTTGATAACTACGAGCTGTGGCGCTACGACCTCGATGGCACCGAGACTCTAATCGTTCCGGTGAAGGCCGCGGGCCAGCCGCGGG
>JAQGOE010000342.1 GCA_028293725.1 Gammaproteobacteria bacterium
GCGCGCGTCGCGCGCTTGCGAGCGTCATCAGTAGCGTGGAGGCGGTCAGGTTGATCTGTAAAAAGTGTGTAGTAGCGGGCCGGGTGCAGGGGGTGTTCTATCGGGCCACCGCTGCGCGCCGTGCGCAGGAGCTTGCGGTTCGCGGCTACGCGCGAAATCTCGCGGACGGTCGCGTGGAAGTGCTCGCGTGCGGCGAGGAGGAAGCTGTGCGGACTTTTGTGAGCTGGCTTTGGACGGGGTCCACCGCGTCGAAAGTTACCTCGGTCGACGTTATCGACGCAGCCCCCGATTCAGTGCAGGTGACCGCGAGTTTCCAGACGTCTTGACCATGCTCAACATCAAACTCCGCCCGGGACGGCTGGTTGTGGTCGCGTTGCTGCTATTTGCTGCGCTGCCAGCGCAGGCCGGTCTTCCTCACATCCCGGGACTGCACCGGTATCCGAAGACGGATTCGGCCAAAGGCCCCGTCGTAGTCGTCGCGGCGAATCCGCTAGCTGTTGACGCTGGCCTGGAAGTTCTCAAGAAGGGCGGCAAGGCGATCGACGCGGCGGTGGCCATTCAGGCCATGCTCGGACTCGTCGAGCCGCAGAGCTCTGGCGTCGGCGGCGGCGCTTTCCTGATGTATTACGAAGCGAGCACAGGTGTCGTTACCACGATCGATGGTCGCGAGACGGCCCCGGCCGGCGCTACACCTGACATGTTCCTGGATGAGCATGGGAAGCCCGTGCCGTTCGTCGAGGCGGTCCGCAGCGGTCGCTCCACGGGTGTACCCGGAGCGATTGCCATGCTCTCCGCGGCGCATGCCCGGTTGGGAATGCGGCCTTGGAAGGAGCTCTTTCAACCGGCGATTCGTGCCGCCATCCAGGGGTTTCGGGTGCCGGAGCGCCTGGCGTCCTACCTGGGCGAAGGTTCGCCGTTCCCGCCGACAACCGAGATCCGTGCGCTCTTCTCCAAACCTAACGGCGAGCCGTTGAACGCCGGTGATCTCTTCAAGAATCCGGCCTACGCCAAAACTCTCGGGCGCATCGCCGATGAAGGTCCGCGCGCGCTCTACGAAGGCAGCATCGCGGAAGAAATCGTGAAGGTGACGGAGAAACCGCCTTTTCCGGGAACCATGACGCTGAAAGACATGTCGGCTTATCGCTCGAACTGGGCCAAGCCGATCTGTGGTCCTTTCCGCCAGTTCATGGTGTGTGTGCCGCAACCGCCTTCGAGTGGTGTGACGCTGCTCGAGATGCTGGGCATACTCGATAAAACCGATATCGCCGAGCGCGGTCCGACCGATCCGCAAGCATGGTTTCTGTTCGCGCAGGCGAGCCGACTGATGTATGCGGATCGCGATCACTACGTCGACGACCCCGCGTTCACGCCGGTTCCGGTCGAGCGACTTCTCGAGCCCGCCTACCTGCGCCTGCGAGCGCAGCTCATCGGAGAGAAGGCGGGCCCGGCCCCGCCGCCGGGGAATATCATCGTCGTTCCACCGCATGGGAAAGACGCTACCCACGAGTCGGCCGGTACGAGCCACTTCGTCGTGGTCGATGCGTCAGGCAACGTTGTGTCGATGACTACTACCGTGGAGTCGGTGTTTGGTTCGAATCGTACCGTCGGCGGCTTCGTTCTCAACAACCAACTCACGGATTTCTCGCTGGCGCCCACGGATGAAAACGGGCACGCCGCGGTGAACCGGGTGCAGGGCGGAAAGAAGCCGCGCTCGTCGATGTCGCCCGTCATCGTCCTCGATCACGAAGGGCAATTCGTGGCGGCCCTGGGATCCCCGGGTGGCTCGGCAATTCTCGATTACAACGCCAAGGCGCTGGTGGCGTTGCTGGCCTGGAAAATGTCCATCAAGGCGGCAATCGAATTGCCCAATCTCATCGCGCGCGGTGATGACTATTTCGGTGAGCTCGACCGGTTGACGCCGGTAGTGTTGACCGGTTTGCGCGAGCGCGGTATCGAGGTGAAGTCGGGGCGCGCTGAGAATTCCGGTTTCCACGCCGTCGTGAGACATTCCGACGGGAGCTACGAGGGTGCGGCAGATTCGCGGCGCGAGGGTGTTGTGAAGATGCTGCCAGCGGAGAAATAGCGCTGCGCGCCCGTTACTGCTGGCGCGGTGGCGATCGGGTCTGCAAAGCCGGAAATCCCAGGTCATCCGCGCCGTTCCACCTCGTCCACGCGTAAATGACCTTGTCGGGATAATCCCGCCGGCCGATGCTGCCGTTATATCTTGCGAGTGCCTTGCGCACGTCGTTGTGCTCGTACTGGAGATAGAACCGCAGGATCGCGCAGCCCATGCGGATGTTGGGAGCGACACGGACGAGCTCGTAGCGCCGCATGCCGAGCTTCTCCGGCCAGAACGGCATCACCTGCATCAGTCCCACCGCCGCGGCCGAGGAGACTGCGTAGCGCTCGAAGCGGCTCTCAACTTCTATCACGCCCATGACCAACCCGGGGGGCAGACGCGCCTGGCCGCTGCGGTGGGTCTCGCAATAAACCTGTTTGAGAATTTCGAGCCGCTCGTCCTTTTCCTTGACGATTTTCCGCAGGCGCGGCTCCATGAGCGTGTACCAGACCGCGGAGTCGTAATGATCCGTGAAGCACTCGGCTTCGCCGATCGCGTGTTGCACGACAGCCTTGAGCTCGGGGTCCTGTTGCTGGTCGGCGTGCGCGACGCCAACCAGCAGCAGGCCAGCCAATAAGGCGCTGACTCTCAGGACAGCGCCGGCCCCGGTGGCCTGACTAACGGCCCATGCGCGAGCGGATGAACGCAACGGCATTGTCAGCTGCGAATTCTGTGCTCTCGGCATCGCGTCGGCCGCGATATTCGAGTTTCCCCGCGTCGAGGCCACGGTCGCCGACGACGAGGCGGTGCGGGATGCCGATGAGCTCCGCGTCGGCGAACTTGACGCCCGGACGAGCATCGCGATCGTCGTAGAGAACCTCGATTCCCGCTTCCGTGAGTTCGGCATACAGACGGTCGGCAACCTCGCGCACGCGCGGAGACTTATGTTGGTTGAGGGGTACGAGCACCACCTCGTAAGGAGCTATCGGCTCCGGCCAGATGATGCCCTTCTCATCGTGATTCTGTTCAATCGCAGCGGCAACGATACGCGTCACACCAATGCCATAGCAGCCCATATGGAGCGTCACATCCTTGCCGGCCTCGTCCAGCACGGTCGCCTTCATGGGAGTGCTGTATTTCTGCCCGAGCTGGAAGATGTGGCCGACTTCGATGCCGCGCGTGATTTTCAAGTGGCCCTTGCCAGACGGGCTGGGGTCACCTTCAACCACATTGCGGAGGTCCGCGGCGATCGGGCTCGGCGCGTCCCGATCCCAGTTCGTGCCGGTGTAATGCATGTCCTTTTCGTTCGCGCCGCTCACGAAGTCCGCGAGGGCCAGCGCGGAATGATCGGCATACACCTTACAACGCAGCCCGATGACTCCGATGTAACCCGGCTCGGTGCCGGTAGCTTTCCTCACGCTTTCGGCAGTCGCCATTTTCAGTGGGCTTACGACACCCGGCAGTTTCTGCGCCTTGACCGCATTCAACTCGTGATCGCCGCGGATCACGAGCGCCACGACCGTGTCATCGGTCCCCTCGACGATGAGTGTCTTTATGCAGCGAGAGGGCTCGATCTTCAGAAAGCGTGACAAGTCCTCGATCGTCTTCGCGCCTGGAGTCGACACCTTCTCGAGCTTCTCTTTTGGAGCGGGGCGCGGCACGGTGGGGGGCAGGGCGACGGCTGCCTCGAGATTCGCGGCGTAGTCGTCGCCATCGGAGAAGACAATGGCGTCCTCACCGGAATCCGCGATGACATGAAACTCCTGCGAGACGTCGCCACCGATCGCTCCCGAATCCGCGCGCACCGAGCGGAATACCAGCCCCGTCCGGGTGAAGATGCGGGTGTACGCGTCGTACATCGTCCGATAGCCTTCCTGCAGAGAGGCTTCGTCGACGTGGAACGAATACGCGTCCTTCATGATGAATTCACGCGCCCGCATGACACCGAAGCGAGGCCGCACCTCGTCCCTGAACTTCGTCTGGATCTGATAGAAGTTCACCGGTAACTGGCGGTAGCTCTTCAACGCGTTGCGGGCGATGTCGGTTATGACTTCCTCGTGCGTAGGCCCGGCGACGTAGTCGCGCTGGTGTCGGTCCTTGACGCGCAACAGCTCGGGGCCGTACTCCTTCCAGCGACCGGACTCCTGCCACAGCTCGGCCGGCTGAAAGACGGGCATGACGAGCTCGAGGGCGCCCGAGCGGTCCATTTCCTCGCGGACAATCCGCTCCACTTTTCGCAGCGTCCGCAGGCCCAGCGGCAGCCAGCTGTACAGTCCGGTGGACAGCCGGCGGATGAGGCCGGCCCGCAGCATGAGCTGATGGCTGATGACCTCGGCCTCGGCGGGGGTTTCCTTTACAGTGTTGAGCGGGTACTGGGAAAGCCTCATCGCGGGTGCTGAGCCTAAGGATAAAAGGGGCCCGCATCTTAACAGCAGGCCGCCTGATAAGATGCCGCCAGCGGAAGGTGGCCGCCCCCCGTCAGTAGTCGCCGCCGTCACAGTGGAGAGCCTTTAAAACCGTGGAGCCCGAAATTCAGGAAGCCGTCGAGCCCGCGCCGGAAGGCCTCAAGCCGCGCCGCAAGGGCATCTATCTCCTGCCGAACTTGATGACCACCGGATGCCTGTTTTCAGGCTTCTACGGCATTGTCGCGGCCATCGACAAGAATTTCGAGGCCGCCGGAAAGGCCGTGTTCATCGCCATGATCTGCGACACCCTGGACGGGCGGCTGGCACGCCTCACCAAGACGGAGACCGCCTTCGGCAAGGAGTACGACAGCCTGGCGGACATGGTGGCTTTCGGGCTGGCCCCGGCGATCATTGCCTATCAATGGGGCGTCGTCCGGATCGCTGAGTTCGGCCATTATTGGGGCCGGTTCGGCTGGCTGGCATGTTTTTTCTACGCGGCGGCGGCCGCGCTCCGGCTGGCGCGGTTTAACGCGCGCTCTGCGAGTGCCGACAAGCGGTACTTCGAGGGGCTGCCGAGCCCGTCCGCGGCCGCGATCGTGGCCGCGTTCATCTGGTTCGCCAGCGCGTGGCCGGAGCCAGGGCTCACGGGACTCATCGGAGCTTTCCTGGTGACCGCCTTTGCGGGAGGGTTGATGGTGAGCAGCTTCAGCTTCCCGAGCTTCAAGCAGTTCAACCTGGACCGCCGCATCAAGTTTGTCTACATCCTGCTCGTGCCGCTGTTTTTCGTGCTCATTGCGCTCGATACGCCCACGATGCTGTTGTCTATGTTTGGAACCTATGCGCTCTCGGCGCCGGTGCTTTGGATTGGGCGCCGTATCCGGCGCGCCACGCGCGGCGCGCCGGCGGCGGGCCCGAGCTAACCCACAGTGGACTCGCAACGGCGCAACCGGTACTTGGATGCGATGGGCGTCGATGTCTGGATACGGCGGCCGGGGGCATTGGCGGGCGTGTGGGACGCGCAGTTGGTGGCCCAGCCTGAGGTGGCGGAGTTGGCGCAGGCCGTGCGGGCGACCGTGGCCCCGAGTGAGATTGCGCGAGCCGATGCCGCTCCCGTGTCTGCGCCAACCGCGCGAGCGCCCGTTGAGCCCGACTCCGGCGATGTTGCCGCGCTATGGGACAACCTTCGCGCCGAAGTTCGGACCTGCACCAAATGCGCCTTGCACCAGACTCGCACGCAGGGTGTCCTGGGGGTCGGCCCTCGACGAGTGGACTGGATGGTCATCGGCGAAGCACCCGGCGCCGAAGAAGATCGTCGGGGCGAGCCGTTCGTGGGGCGCGCCGGTCACCTGCTGGACGCGATGCTGCACGCCATCGGCCTCAATCGGGGGACGAACGTCTACATCGCCAACGTGTTGAAGAGCCGCCCACCGGGTAACCGCGACCCCAAGCCGGAGGAAGTTGCCGCCTGCCTGCCCTACCTGATGCGGCAGATCGCGCTTCTGCAACCCCGACTCATGCTGGCCGTCGGCCGGATAGCGGCGCAAAACCTGCTGAGTACGGACCTGTCCCTGGGCCGCTTACGGGGCCAGGTGCACCACTTCGGCGAGCTTAATACCCCGCTCATTGTCACGTATCATCCGGCGTATCTCCTGCGCCAACCGGCTGACAAGGCGAAGGCGTGGGAGGACCTGAAGTTTGCACGCAGCGTCTTCCGACAACTGACGGATCGCGTAGGTACCGATGGCGACCTCTCCTGAGCTACTGCAGTCCGCTCCTGACGTTGTAATCCGCCCCATGACCGAGATGGACGTGGTGGGCGTGGTCGCGCTCGAGAGAGGCTCGTACCAGTTTCCCTGGAGCGAGGGGATTTTCCGCGACTGTTTGCGAGTTGGGTACACCTGCCGTGTGGTGACTTCGGCGAACCGGCTCATCGGCTATGGCGTGATGAGCGTGGGCGCGGGTGAGGCTCACATCCTGAACCTGTGCATCGATGAGGGTTTCCGGTGCCAGGGGATTGGCCGGCGCATGCTGGACTATCTGCTCGACAAGGGGGCCGCGGCCGGCATGAGCGAGGCTTTCCTCGAAGTGCGGCCCTCGAACACCGCGGCAATCCGTCTCTACCTGTCGCTCGGCTTTGACCAGGTTGGGATGCGACGGGGCTACTACCAGGCTGTTGGTGGCAGGGAAGATGCGGCGGTGTTGAAACTCGCCCTGCGCGGACGGCGCAGCCGCACTCCTTAGAATCCGCCATGGCTGGCTCCCTGGGATCGAGGATCCCGCCAGTTGCAATTGCAGCGCGCTGGTGGCTATTCCCAATCCGTGCGATCGCTAGTGTGAACCGTAGATAAACCGTCTCGATTCGGCGACGACCGGAGCGTCGTATGTGTGACTGGCGTCACATCGGTATACTGTTGCGAATCGTTACCGTGCGCCGCCTGAGACCCTGGACGCACGGGCGGACTGTCCGCTTGACGGCGGAAGCTGGAGACTACGAGATGAATAACATGTTGAGACGTTTGGCCCTGTTGGCCGTTTCTTACGGCGCGCTGGTTTCGCTGGCGCACGCGGGCGACCTGGATGTCGGTGTCACCATCCGGGGGGAAATCGTCCCGGGTGTTTACGGTCGCGTGGATTTGGGCGGTCGGGCTCCTCCACCGGTGGTCTATGCCCAACCTATGATCGTCGAGCCGGCTCCCCCCAGTGTTGTTGTTGAGCCGTTGTATTTGCATGTTCCGCCCGAGCATGCGCATGAGTGGCGGAAGCATTGCCACGAGTACCATGCGTGCAATCGGCCCGTTTACTTCGTGCGCTCCAGGGAGTACGCACCGGAATATATCCGTCGGCCGGACTATGAGCGCCGCCGTGAGGAGGAGTTTGCGCGGACCCGTGAGCTCGAGCGGGCGCGTGAGTACGATCGCATGCACGAACGTGACCACGAGCATGGTTACGACCGTGACCACGACCGTCGTGACCATTACGACAACCATGAGCACCGTGATCACGACGATCGTGACCATGGCCGCGATCACGACCATGATCATGAACATGATCATGAACATGATCACGACCACGACCGCTGAGTCGACGGCGAGCGCCGATTCGACCGCGATCGCTTGATCTCTGGCACGCTGTCTGGCGCGCGCCGCGGGCGCTGATACCGCCGCGCGCTGCCGCGACTCCGCGCTGATTGGGTCCGCTCGTTCGAGCGGACTTGACCTTTAGAAGCTCGGTCTCATTTACCCGGACTGGCCGCTATCGCGGAGGCTGCGGGCCCAACCCTGCCCGCCGGTGCTGTAGTACTCATTCGACGGGATGTCGCGATTGGGCTCCTGCGAGTTGCCGGGGCTCGGCCACCACAGGGGACGCCGCACGCAAATATATTCATCCTGACACAAACTGAACACGACTGGGAAACAGTCGTCCGCGATTCTCCGTGTATCACGTCAGTCGGGAGGGGTCATCATGAAATTTGATAAGCGTCGTTGGTTGCGAGCGACTATTGGAGTCTGCATCACCGCTGCTACTACTATTCCCGGCGTGAGCTGGGGAGGGGTATCAGATCGACAGTCAGCCGACTACGAGTTGGCGGCCGATGTGAAACTGGGGGAACCCAACTTTTGGGACTATTTGACCTACGACCCGAAGGCGAAGCGGGTATATGCCGCCCACATTGATCGTGTGGAGGTTGTCGACGTCTCGTCCGGTAAATCCATCGGTCATGTCGGCCCGTTTCATGATGTGCACGGCATCGCGATCGTTTCGGAGTTGGGAAAGGGCTACGCGGCTAGCGGCGATGACGGGGTGGTAAAGGTGTTCAACCTGGCGGACTTGAGTATCGTCAAGACGATCAAAGTATCCGTCGACGCCGATGGTGCCGTGTATGACCCGATCGGCAAGATGGTGATGGTGGTGGCGGGTGACAGTAAGAACCTGACCTTGATCAACGTCGCCGACGATACCGTAGCCAAGGTGGTGCCTCTCCCCGGCAAACCCGAGTTCCTCGCGCTCGATGGCAACGGCCATGTGTTCGTCAACATCGCGGATCATTCCGCCATAGCGAGGGTGGATATTGGATCGGGCACGGTGTCAGCCAACTGGCCTCTTGGGGGTTGCAAGGATCCGCACGGCCTGGCGTACGATCCAGCGTCGAAACGCCTCTTCAGCGGTTGCGCGAACGAGGTCATGGTCGTCGTGGACGCCGCGACCGGCAACAACCTCGCCCGTCTTCCGATTGGCTCGAGAAGCGACTCTGTAGTCGTCGATTCAACGCGGCATCGGGCGATGAGCGCCAACGGCGATGGCACGCTCACCGTTGTCGCGATCGGCGCGGACGATACCTACTCGGTTAAACGCACAGTGCTAACGTACTTTGGTGGCCGCAATGCCGCGATCGACGACTCCACCGGCACGCTGTTCCTCGCCCACGGAAACATGAAGCTCATGACGGGAACCAAGGATCTCACCAAGCTGCGGTTTGGCTGGGACGGGTTGGATGTCGCGGTACTCAAGTCGAACGATTGAGGCGTTGTTTGCATTCGCCTGCCGCCGATCCAACACGTTGCCGATGCACTGAAGTAGATCCCGCTCGTCTCGCCTCTATCATTGATGATCGGAATCAAGATTGACTCCCCTGCAATCGCGTCCCTAAATAGTCGCGACACGGCATGTAAGCAGGCCGAAGTCGTAGGGGGCGATGACATGGGTAATCGGCGAGCATTGCTGATCTGCACCTGTATCGTGGGCGCTGGCTTGGTTGAGAGCGCCACGGCCGCAGAAGAATCGGACGAGAAATCGACAACCGATTCGCAGGTCGATCCTTTGTCGGAAATCGTCGTAACGGCGACTCGACGTCCGACGCTTCTCGAGGAGACGCCGATTGCGATCACTGCTTTGAGTGGCGCGGCCCTCGACGGTCAACACATCGAGGACTTTTCGAATGTCGCGCTCTCCTCCCCGAGCCTGGTGTTCACGGCTTTGAGCCGTCAGGAGGCGTACCCTTCGATCCGCGGAACGACGGTCGGCAACGATGCGCCCGGCTCCGACCTGGGCGTGTCGGTGTTTATTGACGAAGTGCCGACGACGGGAGTCGCTGACAACGATCCCAACCTGTTCGACTTGCAGAGCATTGAGGTCTTGCGAGGTCCCCAGGGCACGCTCTTTGGGCGTAACGTCACGGGCGGGGCCCTGCTGGTGAATACCCAGCAGCCGGAATTCGTCCCGCGGGAAAAAGCCGAGCTGAGCTACGGTAACTACAACCTGGTCGAGGGCCGCGGCTTTGTCACCGGTCCGTTGCTAGGTGATACGGTTGCCGGCAAGGTGACCTTTGACTATCGACGACAGGGTGGGATCATCAATGACCCCTTTCGCTACGACAAAACTGACAGTACGAGCCTGTGGGGGGGGCGAGCGCAGCTCGTGTGGGCGCCCAACGATTCGCTGCACGTCCTGGTGGGGACCGATTACAACCGGGACGCCTCGCCCTACAAAGTCCAGCAGCTCATGGGAAATTTCCAGCCGGCGCTCTTTCCTCCGCTCTCCTACGGTCCCAACGATACCAACCAGGCGATCCAATCCACGGGCGATACGACCACCTCAGGTGCGCTGCTGCACATCGATTACACGATGGAGTTGGGAACGATTACCTCCGTTACCGGATATCGGCACGCCAAGTCGGTTGATCTTTTCGACACGTCTGCCTCGCCGCTCAGTGAGCTAGTGCAACGCTACAGCGTGGGCGCCGACCAGTTGAGTGAAGAGCTCCGTTGGGCCTCGCCTACGAACCAGTCGCTCACGTGGGTTACCGGGCTCTTCCTTCTGAACTCCTCTCGCGACGGCATCAAGCAATATACGCTGAATGTGCAGCCGGACACCGTGGCGGGGACTCTTGTGCCGCCTTATACGGCCCTGAACTTCCTCAGTCTGAACGCGCAGCATGTGCATGCACACAGCTACGCTACTTTTGGAGATGTCAGCTATGCCTTCAACCGGCAGTGGAAGCTATCCGTCGGTGCGCGTTTTACGCGGGAAGACAAAGCCGGACATAGCGAGGTCAACGACACCAGTGGTCTGTCTCCGGACCTGGCTGCGGTGTACTCGCATACCTGGAGTGCTTTCAATCCGCGCCTGACCCTGCAGTTCCAGCCCAACACCAAGCTGCTGACCTACGCTACGGTCGCGAGCGGCTTCAAGAGCGGGGGCTACGATACGAGCGCAACGACCAACCAGGGTTTGGCCACACCGTTTCGGCCCGAGAAGGTCCTCTCCTACGAGGTGGGCGCTAAATGGGCGGATTTCGATGAGCGCCTCGTTCTCAATCTGGCCGCCTATTACGCGAAATACCGGGATCTCCAGGTGCAGGAGTTCCAAAACCTCCAGTACGTCACGGGTAACGCCGGCTTCGCGAACATCCCCGGAGTCGAATTGGAAGCCACCCTGAATCCCACACCGTGGCTGACCTTCAAAGGGAACTACAGCTACATGAATGCGAAGTACACGCATTATGTGCAGGGCGATGGGACCGATTTCACCGGGCACCAGATTCCGTTCGATGCCAAGTTCCATTACGTCATCGGGGCCGAGGTGCATTTCGCCTCGGCCGCATTCGCGCCCGGTGAGATCCGAATGGGCGGAGACGTCACTTACCAGGGTAAGAAGTATTTCGAGAACGAGAATAACGATTATGCCTTCATCACAGACCACACGAAGATCAGCGGCCTTGTGAATGTGCACTTGAGCTGGACGTCCGCGAATGAACGTTGGCAAGTGGCTCTGTGGGGAAACAACGTCAATGACAAGCGATACATCATCAACGCCACTGACCTGACCGCCTTTTATGCCACTATTCCGGAATTCCTCGCCACCGACATTGCCGGGAATCCGATCAACAAGATGTACGCCGGAAACTGGAACACTCCGCGCATGCTGGGTGTTTCATTGACCTGGAAGCACTAGACACCGTGGACGGCTCCGATCCCCTCTCAATCCATGCCCGTCTCGATCGGCTGCCGTCCTGCCGCCCCCTCTGGTCATGGATCGCGCGGATATCCTTTGGCGCGTTCTTCGAGATCTATGAAACGGCATTGACGACGTTACTGCCGCCCCTGTTGGTGAGCGCGGGGATCTTCCGCAAGGACTCTGCCGGACTGTTCGGACTTCCGGACCTGGCGACCTTCAGCTTTGCGACTTTCCTCGGGCTTTTCGTGGGGGCACTGCTGTTTTCGGCACTGACCGATCGATTCGGACGGCGGCCGATTTTTACTTTTTCGCTGCTCTGGTACGCCATGGCGACTCTTGTGATGGCCTTCCAAACAGGGCCCATTGCCATCTGCCTGTGGCGAATGATCGCAACCGTCGGGGTGGGCGCGGAGATCGTAGCCATCGACTCCTATATTTCCGACGTCATGCCGAAGGCGTTACGCGGTAAGGGTTTCGCGATCAGCAAGTCGATCCAATACGCGGCCGTCCCGGTCGCCGCCATTCTGGCCGCGATCCTCTCCAAAAGGGCCTTTGGGGGTATTGCCGGTTGGCACTGGATGTTGGTCGTGCCGACCATCGGCGCGATTTTCATCTGGTGGGTGCGCCGAGGGCTGCCGGAGTCACCTCGTTGGCTGGCCGACCATGGGCGGCTCTACGAGGCCAACCGGATTTTAGATGCGGTCGAAGCGGCCGTTCGCGAACAGACGGGGAGGGATCTGCCGCCGATTACCGTCGTTAGTCGATCGCCGCCGGAAGTGACAGACCGGCGTGACGTAGGCGCCGACTACGAACCCATCAGCGTTTTTCGCGGCGAGCTGCTCCATAGAACGCTCATGTTGATGATAGTGAGCTGTGCCGCCACGATCTCCTTTTTCGGATTCAGCGTGTGGTTGCCCTCGCTGCTGGTGGCGCGGGGCGTGGGAGTGACCAAAAGCCTCGTCTATACCGCCTTTATTGCCCTTTCCTACCCGATTGCACCTTTCGCCTTCAGCCTGTTTGCGGATCGGGTCGAACGGAAATGGCAGATCGCCGCCGGGTCGACTGTGGTTGTGATCGCCGGGTTGCTTTTTGCCGCGCAAACGGCGGTCGCAGGGTGGTTGATATTCGGGCTCCTGGTCACCGTCGGGGGGCATCTGACATCCACCGCGACTCATACCTATCGCAGCGAGCTCTATCCGACGAGCCTCCGGGCTCGCGGCATCGGAGTCGTGTATTCCCTCGATCGATTGGCCGCGGCCTTCAACAGTTATCTCATCGGGTTCATCCTGGTCGGCGGTGGTCCGACCGCCGTGCTCGTTTTCATCGCGGTCATGTCATCCATTGTAGTGCTGACTGTCGCAATTGCGGGTCCTCGCGTTCGAGGCCTGGCCTCTGAAGCCATCCGTAACCGCCTGTCGCGCGGGACCGGCGTTGCTCGTCGCGATGACTCCGCGACCTTGTCTTAATGTTGATGAGAAAAATC
>JAQGOE010000372.1 GCA_028293725.1 Gammaproteobacteria bacterium
ATGGCGTCCGGACGGTCGCGCATACAGACAGCTTCGTAGGCAATCATCGTGCGGCCGGTCTGCTCCGCGTGTGTGCCGCTCCCGACCTCGAGGTGATGCGCCGGCTCCGGCAGACGCAGATCCCGGAAGAAAGCGTCCGACATATTTGCGTCGTAGTGCTGTCCGGTGTGCACTATGTGCGGTGTGCACCAGTCTTCTCGTGCGAGGGCGTGATACAACGGCGCGACCTTCATGAAGTTCGGACGCGCCGCGGCGATCAGGTGAATGCGCTTAAGTTGCAAGTGCTATTGCCTCTTGGGGCCGTACGCGCGAAGCTTATCGGATCGTGCGGCTGTAAATGGGCGGCACGGTATCGGACCGCGCCGCGGCTTGGCCTCTGCCGGCCACCGCTCAAGGTAACGCCCGAACTGACTTGTAGTTTCGACCGTCGGTCACTTGTCTGTCGTTAGAGACACTGGTGACAGGGCGGATCGGTCAGGTAACTTTCACGGTTCTTCACATGCACGGGGGCCAACATGGCGCTTTGGAAAGATACGAACTCAGGACCCGCTTCCGGACCGGCGTCGAGCGCGCCACCACCCCCCAGCCCACCGCCGATGCGTGAGCCGGAGAGGACCAACGTAGCACCCCTGAGTCCCGAGGCCGCTCGTCGCCCCGTGAAGGAGGCACAACGCATTGATATGAAAGAATCCGTCATTGCTTCTGACCTCACGATTGAAGGCAAAATCGTGGGTTCCGGCCACGTGCGCATCGCGGGCCGTTTCAAGGGCGACGTGCAGGTTGACGGCAACGTCACCCTCGACACTGGCGCGCATCTCGAAGGTCTCGTAAAGGCGAGCGTCGTCGTCGTCGGCGGCGAACTCCTGGGCAACATCGAGAACGCCAAGCGCGTCGAGTTGCTCGAGGGCGGCGTCATCAGCGGCGATGTCAAGGCGGGCTCCCTCACGGTTGCCGCCGGGTCTCGCATGCGCGGCCAGGTGGAGTTCGGCTGGGACGACACCCGCACCAAGTCGGAGACCAAGGGATTCGGTAACGCATGAATGTAGCCTCTCGCCCGGTCGTACCGGGCAAGACGCGTACGTGTCCGCACTGCAAGGCTACGATCCTCGAAAGCCTGAGTATCTGTCCGGGCTGCCTGCACCACCTGCGCTTTGACTCGGAAGCAGCGAAGCGCCAGGTGGCGGCAACGTCGGCGCTACGGGTGGAGGGGCTGATCCGTCATCCCCCCCTCGAGGAGCCTTGGGAATACTTCGTCACCATCGCGATTCGTAACGATCGCGGCGAAGAGGTGGCACGGCAGGTGGTGAATGTCGGCGCGCTGCAGGGCGCCGAGAAACGCACGTTCACCCTGTCGGTCGAAATGCTGCCGCCCCAGGCGCCCCCCGATCCCAACTCCAGGACCAACACCGGGACTACCGGGACGAACCCTATGTTGAAGCCGGGCGTGCCGCCGCAACCCCCGGGCAAACAGTCCCCCGCCCAGATGGCCGGCCTCAAGCCGCCTGTTCCGGGTCAGAGACCGCCCCCGCCGGGCGGCAAGAAGCACTGATCAGTCGTGTTCTGGCGCGCCCGCTGCCGAGCGGGCGAGTCGCTTGCGGCGCGCACTCGGGGCCTCACCGGCCACGGCGGCGACCGCCTTGGAGGCGATGGACTCCAACTCCTGTTGTGCCGCGGATTCGATAGCCTGTGCCGCCGCGCGATAAGACCGGATGATTTCCAGCCCGAAGGGCGTGAGGGTCACACCGCCGCCGCCCTGTCCGCCGATGCTGGCGGTGGAGGCGGGCTCACTGAAGGAGCGGTTCAGGCCATCCAACAGCAGCCACGCGCGGCGGTAGCTCATGCCGAGCGCCTGCGCCGCCTGGCGCAGCGATCCGGTCCGCTGGATGCTTTCCAACAGATCGATTTTCCCCGGCCCGAGTGAGCAGGCCGCGGTGAAGTCCACGCGAAAACGTACCATCGGTTTCATGACAGTAAGGATACTGCAATGAGGCCATAGCCGGTGCTGCGCGGCCGGCGGCCGGTTGCATTCGGAGTGGATTGCGGGTATCGGTATACCCAATCGAATACTGCGACGCGGCAGCATAAGTTGAGGCGGAACATGACGAAACGAGGGGTCCTGCGAAGCTTGCTGGCGTGGGTTTTCATTCTGGCCAGCGCCACCGGAGCCTCTGTGGCGGCCGCGGCCGATGCAGGGAAAACCGTACTGGTATTTGGCGCCGCATCCCTCACAGACGTGCTCGATGAGCTGGGCCATGCCTTTACCGCCCAATCCCAGATCGAGGTGAAATCGTCGCTCGCCGCGAGCTCGGTACTCGCCAAGCAGATCGAGGCGGGCGCGCCGGCGGATCTGTTTTTTTCCGCCGACCTCGACTGGATGGACTATCTCCAGCAGCGCAATCTCCTGCGCCCGGGCTCGCGTCATGACGTCGTGCTCAACCGCTTGGTGCTCATCGCGCCGGCAGATAGCAAGATCAGCCTGAAGATCGCTCCGGGGTTCGGACTGCTGAAGGCGCTGGGCGACGGGAAACTCGCCACGGGCGATCCCGACTCGGTGCCGGTCGGCAAATATGCCCACGCCGCTCTGGAGAAGCTCGGTGTGTGGGATGGCGTGTCGAGCCGCATCGTGCGTGCCGAAAACGTCCGGGCCGCGCTCGCGTTCGTGGCTCGCGGCGAGGCGCCGCTCGGCATCGTGTATCGCACGGATGCGCTCGCTGAGAAACGGGTGCGGATCGTCGATGTGTTTCCGGAGGACAGCCATCCTCCCGTGACCTATCCCATCGCCTTGACGAAGGGGGCCAGCCCGGAAGCCCAGCGATTCGAAGACTTCGTCACCAGTGCCGCGGCCAAGCCGATTTTCCTGAAGTTCGGATTCCAACCGACGCACTGATCGCACCCCGTCGCGGTGAAGGCGGAGGTTTTCCTCCGCTCGAGCGCGCTCGCGCATCCGGGCGGCCTGATGTACCCTGCGCGGCCCGCCGGCAGCGAGTCCATGCCGGCTCCCAAAACTTTCACCCCGACATGGACGCGAGTACCGAATTTCAGCGCGCGCCGGCCGCACCAGCATTGCCGGCGACGACGTTTCGTTTCATCTGCTACTTCATCGCACGCTACCGCTGGTGGTATCTCGCGATGGTGGTGTTCGAGACGATCAACTCGACCTGCGGCATTCTGATTCCCTACGCGACCGGGCAGGTCATCAAGGCCGTCACACAGGCGCACGAGCATTCGCTCGTGCTCGTGCAGAGTCTGCGCGGGCCGTTGTGGTTGTTTATCGGCTTGAGTATCGGCGAGGTGATCTTCAGCCGGGCCGGCGGCCGGTGTCAGATCGTACTCGGGCCGCGCCAGCGGCAGACGGTGACGCGTGCACTCTATTCATACCTGCAGAATCACTCGCACCGCTACCTGAGCAATGATTTCGCCGGATCGCTGGCGCATCGGATCAGCGAGACTTCCCTCGGCGTATCGCAGACGCTGTGGACCGTAATCTTCGATTTCTGGCCGATGGCCATCGTGTTTGGTGTTGCCATTGGCATCCTCGGCAATGCCTATCGGGGCCTTGCCGAGCTGGTTGGAATCTGGTCGATCTGTTTTGTCGCCGTCTCGTTCTGGCTCGCCATGCGAGCCCGTCCATATGCGGTGGCCGCGGCCGCGGCCCGCAGCGAGACCACCGGCAAGGTCGTGGATGCGGTGACGAATCTCACCAGCACCCGGTTGTTCGCGCGCCTCGGCTTCGAGCGGGAGTATCTCGATGGCCAACTTCGCAAGGAGTTACGCGCGGTACGGCAGTCGAATGGCTACTCGGAGCGGGTGCGCTGGTTCCAGTACGTCGCCGCGGCGATTCTGAAGATCGCAATTCTGTACTACTCGCTGCAACTGTGGGGTAGCGGCAAGATCACGGTCGCGGAGTTCGTCGTCGCATGTACGACCGCGCTCCTGATTATCAACGAGGCGCGCAACCTGAGCCGGCGTTTTCTCGAGTTTTTCGAGTACATCGGCAACGTCGCCAACGGCGTTTACATCATCATCAAGCCGCATGAGATCGTCGATCTTCCCGACGCGGTGACTGCGACGATCGATCGCGGTCGTATCGAATTCCAGAACGTCTCGTTCGGCTACACCGCGGAGCAGCCGATTTTCCGCGATCTGAATGTAGTGATTCCGGCCGGGCAACGTGTCGGCCTGGTCGGGTTCTCGGGATCGGGGAAGTCCACGTTCGTGAGCCTCATCCTGCGGCTGTACGATGTGTATGGCGGCCGTATTCTCATCGATGGCACCGATATCCGCGCCATGACGCAGGAGTCGTTACACCGCCAGTTGAGTCTGATTCCGCAGGATCCCAACCTGTTTCATCGTAGCCTGATGGAGAATATCCGCTACGGGCGCCTGGATGCGACCGAGGAGGAAGTGATCGACGCGGCGCGCAAGGCGCACGCCCACGACTTCGTCATGCAGATCAAGGACAAGTACGATTCCCTGGTGGGCGAGCGCGGCGTGAAACTCTCCGGCGGCCAGCGCCAGCGGATCGCCATTGCGCGTGTGGTCGTGAAGAATGCGCCGATCCTGATTCTCGATGAGGCGACCTCCAGTCTCGACTCCATCACCGAGCAGGCCATCCAGGAGACGCTCGAAGAGGTCATGAAAGGCAAGACCGTCATCGTTGTCGCACATCGGCTCTCGACCATCGCGCATCTCGATCGCATTCTCGTGTTCGATCAGGGTCGCGTGGTGGAGGACGGCTCGCATGCCGAGTTGCTCGCGCTTAACGGCTCCTATCAGAGGCTCTGGAGCCGTCAGGCTGGCGGCTTTGTACTCGACGACGGCGCCACTGGGGAAGTGGAGCGGGCCGCGGATGTTGAAGATGACGCGTCTGTTGATCCGCAGGAAACGCCGGAAGAGGTCATTGGCCACGACCGTAATCCCAAGAGACGGCCAGTGCGGGAGAGGTGAGACTCACACCGATCGAGCTTCCAACTCGCGCAACACACGCTCAGTCGTGTCGATGGGACATAACAGTACGCACTTGGTAAGCGCATCGGCGGTGACGGCGTCCTTGGCGACGACGGCGGCATACCGGAGGCTCGTAGTCGGGCCAACACGGCTGTAATAACCCTGATGCTCCGCGGGCCATTCGACGGCGTCGAGATCACTCACGGCGAGGGCTGCGTTGGCGAGGTCGATGGGTCGAAAGTACGCGCGTGTGCCCGCTCCTCTTCTTAGCAGGATGGTTTCCTGGCGGTCGCCGAACACCCGCAGGTCGCCGCCGGCATTCACCAGCCCCGAGGTACAGCCTAGGCTGCTCAATTTCTCGATGGCCTGGTCAATGGCGTGTCCTTTGGCGATCCCTCCCAGGTCCACTTGCACGGGTGCGTGGCAGATTAATAGCGACCCCGTCGAGCTGATCTCCAGGTCCTGTAGGCGTCCGGCGTGACTGGGAAGGCAGGGATCGAAGATGCCATCCGTCAGCCGGTGCAGCCGCTGTGCAAGCTTGAGTAGCTGCCAGGTATCCGGTTGCACCTCGATCGGGGTATCGAGGGGCGCCGCATTGATTCGGGCGAGATCGCTTCCCGCGCGCGTCGGGTGCATCCGTGCTTCGACTGCGCTGATGGCGGCGTAGGCGGCATCGATAGCTTGGGCCGTTTCGTCCGAGACCTGGTCGTCTGGGCCGGCCGCGCCCGTCGCCTCGATGGCAACCCAGGTGCCCAGGGCAATTCGTAAACGTTTCGAGGGGAATGGGTGGCGCATCAGACCGAAGGTCGTTATGCTCCTGATTAAGAATCATTCGCATTCGTATTGTCAAATGGAATCCTCTCGTTGCGCGCGTGATCGGGCTGGAGCGTTGTTGTGAGCCATCGGGACTGGGCACTGGTCGCCGCGGGGGGCCTCGCTGCGCTCGCGGCGCCGGCGCAGATCGTCGTCGCCGCCGAATATCTTTCGGTCGAACAGGCGCAGAGATCCATTTTCCCGACGGCGGACCGCTTCGATGAGGTCATCCTCGCCCTGAACACGGCGCAAAAGCAGACTGTCGCTTCGTTGGCCGGCCCGCAGCCCCCGCATCGCTCACTGCGGTCGTGGAGAGCGTTCCGGGAAGATGAGCTGCTTGGCTACATATTTGTCGACGAGGTTGTGGGCAGGCAGGACTTCATCACCTATGCCACAGGAATAGATGCGTCAGGCCGCCTGGGGGCGCTCGAGGTACTCGCCTACAGAGAGAGCCATGGTGGCGAAGTCCGCAGTGACGCCTGGAGGCACCAGTTCTCCGGCCGCCAAAATCTCGATCAGCTGCGTTTCGAAGCTGACATCAAGAACATCGCCGGCGCGACCTTGTCGTGCGGGCACGTTACGCAAGGTGTTCGTTGGCTGGTGGCGCTGTGGGAAGTGACGCTTCGTCCCGGCACGGCGCCAGCGGCTTGAGGCCGTTGCTCTCTGTATGTCCACCGGTCTGCGTCGCGCAATCTATGTCGTCTGTGCGCTGCTGTGGGTGAGCGGTTGCGCGTGGCTCGTCGTGCATTTAGCTTTTCCGACGGCGACCGACTTCGGGCCCGCACCGAATCCCTTCGAGCCGCTGCTCCTGCGCCTACACGGCTGGGTCGCGGTCTGCGGCGTGTTTTTGTTCGGCTGGATTACCGCGAACCACATCAGCGATCGATGGCGAAGAGTTCCCAATCGGATTTCCGGCTTCTCGCTTGCCGGATTTGTGGTGGTGCTCACGGCTAGCGGTTACGCCCTCTACTACACCACCGACCAACTGCACGATGTCGCCGCCGCCATACATGAGGTAATCGGGGCCGTTGCCATTGTCTTCGCGCTCGCTCACTGGTGGAACAATGGGCGTTCCTCATCGAACCC